>JBKDBG010000001.1:0-5123 GCA_046314755.1 Bacteroidota bacterium
GTACCGCAGGTTATATGGTGTATACGAATTATACTTTTGTAAATGTTTTTCAATACCAACCCAATGATTTATTTTTCTGTACCGCAGATATTGGTTGGATTACAGGACATAGTTATATTGTGTATGGTCCTTTAAGCGCAGGTGCAACCGTATTGATGTTTGAAGGTGTACCTACTTGGCCCGATGCAGGAAGGTTTTGGGAAATAGTTGATAAATATAAAGCGGATGTATTGTATACCGCACCTACAGCAATAAGAAGTTTAATGGGGTTTGGCTTAGACTATGTAAAGAAGTATGATTTGAGTTCATTAAAAGTACTTGGCTCTGTTGGTGAACCCATTAACGAAGAAGCTTGGTGGTGGTATTATAAAAATATTGGCAAAGAAAAATGTCCGGTGGTTGATACTTGGTGGCAAACAGAAACAGGTGGAGTAATGATTACCAATCTTGCAGGTGTAACTCCACATAAGCCTGCACACGCTACGTTGCCCATGCCGGGTGTTCACCCAATTTTGGTTGATGAGCAAGGAAATGAAATCATAGGTAATGATGTTTCGGGTAATTTATGCATTGACAAACCTTGGCCGGGAATGATTCGCACCACTTATGGAGATCATGAACGTTGCCGTACCACTTATTTTTCTACCTATCACAACAAATACTTTACCGGTGATGGCGCATTGCGAGATAAAGATGGAAACTACAGAATAACCGGTAGGGTTGATGACGTTTTAAACGTAAGCGGACACAGAATAGGAACGGCCGAAATTGAAAATGCCATTAACATGCATAGTGGTGTGGTTGAAAGTGCAGTGGTTGGTTATCCGCACGATATTAAAGGTCAAGGTATTTACGCTTATGTGATTTATGAAGGTAATCATGAAAATGAGAACCTCACCCGACAAGATATTATTCAAACGGTATCACGCATTATTGGTCCAATTGCTAAACCTGATAAAATACAATTTGTAAATGGTTTGCCTAAAACACGCAGCGGAAAAATTATGCGTAGAATATTACGTAAAATTGCTGAAGGTGATACCGGTAATTTAGGTGATACATCAACTTTGCTTGATCCTGCTATTGTTGAGGAGATTAAGCTGGGTGCCTTATAGCATGGTAATAGTAAGATTACTGTTTGACATGAAACCGTTTCAACTTTTTGTGGTATTAACTTTTTTATGCCCGGCAAAAAAGGTTTACGCTTTGCCGAATGATTGCATGCAAACGGAAGATAGCGTAATTGTTCCGATTGAATTAAAACCTTTTATTCCCAAAGGATATACTTTTTTGTATGCGCAAAATGGAGATTTAAATTTAGATGGAATAGCGGATGTATTGTTGGTGATAGAATTCAATAATCAAGCTGTGGTGAATGATTCAACGGAGGCAGAAATGGACCAAGGTACACGTCCGTTACTGTTATTGACAAGAGATAGTTTAAACCAACTTAATTTGGTAATGCGGAATGATAATACTGTTTTATGTAAGGAGTGTGGTGGTGTTTGGGGTGATCCGTTTCAAGGTATTGCAGTAAAAAATGGATATTTTTCGGTTGAACACTATGGTGGCAGCAATTGGCGTTGGACCAGCATAATCACCTATAAATTTAATAAACAAAAAGGCGATTGGTTTTTACATAAGGTAGGCTCCGAGAGTTATTCCATTTTTGATCCTGATAAAGTTGAAACAGAAATTAAAACCGTCAATGATTTTGGGGTAATCAAATTGGAGGATTACAATATTTACACAGAAGACTAAAGTTGCAAAAATTAACCTCTAAATAATAACATTACTTCATCTTTACGGCATTCAAAGTGTTTAGCAGCAATCCAACACGGGTCATAGGACCTACGCCACCAGGCACCGGGGTAATGTAGGATGCTTTTGCGGCACAACCCGCATAATCAACATCACCCTTCAAACGATATCCGTTTTTTGCTGTTGCATCTTCCACTCGTGTAATGCCCACATCAATAACTACGGCACCCTCTTTAATCATATCTGCTTTTACATATTCCGGTATACCCACAGCTGCTATCACAATGTCGGCTTGTTTAATCAATGATTCAATATTTTTAGTTTTGCTGTGGCAAACGGTTATTGTGGCATTATTTTGAAGCATCAATGCACTCATGGGCTTTCCAACAATATCACTTCTGCCAATTACCACACAATGTTCACCCGAAATATTAATTTGATAATGTTCTAATAATTTGATGATACCAAATGGGGTAGCGGGTAAAAAACATGGTAATCCTTTAAACATCAATCCAACGTTCATCGGATGAAATCCATCAACGTCTTTCTTGTAATGAATGGCTTCTGTAATTTTTTTCTCGTTAATATGTTTAGGCAATGGCAACTGAACAATTAATCCATCAATTTCCGGATTGTTGTTGATTTTTTCTACCTCATTCAAAAGTTCAGTTTCGGTTATACTTGCATCAAAACGCAAAACGGTGCTGTCAAATCCCACCTCTTTGCAATCTTTTTCTTTTGCACCAACGTATGTCATGCTGGCACCATCATTACCTACCAAGATGGCAGCCAGGTGAGGGGTCTTACTTCCATGTTGTTTCATGCGTATCACTTCGCTTTTAATTTCTTCGCGAATTTGTTTTGAAACCTCATTGCCATTTAAAATATGTGCCATGCTATAGTTGAAATTTTATTGAGTGATATGTTTTATTTTTAAATAGGAGAATGCCGAACACTGTTGGTTAAGAGTGATTTGGGGCTCATTTGTTTTTTTCCATGTTTGCCATTCGGTATGATTAAACCGATTGTTTCTGCAACGATTATCAATGAATATTTCAGTGTGGTAAAAACTTTTCATGATTACGCTACGAATTTAATAGAAATTATGGTGCTTGTTCAATTTATCTTAATCTAATCAAGATGATGTATGAAAAGCCTCTTCCCATAAAGGATTGCAAAGATTGGCTGATGATGGTCATCTTTTGTTTTGATATCAATCACCATCTAAAAAGCATTGATAATCAGCGATGTTTTACGAACGTGAGACAAAGGTCTTTTTTTGTGGTTTGGGTTCACAATACTTTCGATGTGGATTTAGAATGAATCAATTTCATTAATCGTTAAATACATTATTGTGAGCAAAATTTCAACCGTACAAAAAAACTTATCATGTTATCACTGCGGTGATGAGGTGAAAGTTTCATTAGGTTTTGATGATCATATTTTTTGTTGCCAAGGCTGTAAAAATGTGTATCAACTTTTATCGGAGAATAATTTATGCAATTACTATGATTACGAAAGTAATCCGGGTGTTACCTTAAATCAGCCGGTGCTAGAGTCGGCTTATACCTACTTAGATGATACTAAGGTTGCTGCTCAGTTGCTTTCCTATGCTGATGATAAGTTAGCAAAAATTGTGTTTTTTATTCCAACCATGCATTGCGCATCATGTATTTGGTTGCTCGAACATTTATACAAATTGGACGAAGGTATTCTCCAATCAAAGGTTAATTTTATGAAGAAGGAGTTGCATTTGTCTTTTCATCCGCAACATACTTCTTTGCGTAAATTGGTAACCTTACTTGCTCGCATTGGATATGAACCGGCATTGAGTTTACATGATTTAGAAAAGCGTGTTCAAAAAGATGAAAACCGCAGATTAAGTTATCAAATTGGTGTAGCCGGTTTTTGTTTTGGAAATATCATGCTCATCAGCTTTCCTGAATATTTTGGGTTAGATACGTTCAGCAAAGGATCATTCTCTGCATTATTTGGATATATCAATTTAGTGTTGTCCTTACCTGTATTTTTATACAGTGCACAAGATTATTTTAAAGCTGCATTTTCAGCTATTAGAGGAAAATACATAAGTATTGACTTGCCTTTGGCGTTAGGTATTTTAGTAATGTTTGTTAGGAGTAGCTACGAAGTAATAAGCGGGCACGGAATTGGCTGGTTTGATACCCATGCAGGCTTGGTTTTTTTTCTGTTGATTGGTAAATGGTTTCAACAAAAAACATTTGATACGTTATCCTTTGAGCGTGATTATAAATCGTATTTCCCGGTTGCGGTTACCGTTATTAAATCCAATGAAGAGTTTACCGTTCCTGTAACTTCAATAAATATTGGTGATCGTATTAAAGTTAGAAATAATGAGTTAATACCGGCTGATGCCATGTTGATGCAAGGTGAAGCCAATATCGACTTCAGTTTTGTTACGGGCGAATCGGATCCGGTGCATAAAGTAATTGGGGAGATTGTGTATGCCGGAGGAAGACAAAAAGGTGCAACCATTGAATTGGAAGTGGTGAAAAAGGTGTCACAAAGTTACCTTACACAATTATGGAATAATGATGCATTTGCAAAAGATCAAAGCAGTGCCGTTCAAAGTTTTCAGCAAACGGTAAGTAAATACTTTACTATTGGCTTGCTCACCTTAGCGGTTGGCAGTGCTGTGTTTTGGATGTATGTTGATGCTTCATTGGCCTTAAATGCTTTTACTGCGATTTTGATTATTGCTTGTCCTTGCGCATTGGCACTTTCTAGTCCGTTTGCATTGGGTACGGCCATGCGTATTTTAGGCCGAAATAAGTTTTACTTAAAATCAACCTCGGTGGTTGAGCACATGGCACACATCAATGCGATTGTATTTGATAAAACAGGTACGCTCACTTTACCTGCTGCTGCTCAAGTGAAGTATGAAGGTGTTCAACTTACCATTCAACAACAGCAAATTGTTGCATCTGTGGTCGCACAATCTATTCATCCTTTGAGTCAAAAAATAAAATCATGGCTTCACATCAACCAAACTTTTGAGGTGAAACAATTTGAGGAGATTGCAGGTAAAGGTATTCGTGCACAAGTGTTAGATTTCGAAGTTATACTAGGCTCCGTAGGATTTGTTAAAGCTACAACAGAACTGCATCAATCCGCTAATGCAACTCGAGTTTATGTGGAAATCAATAACCGGCTCTTAGGTTATTTCGAATTTGAACAATCTTACCGTGCCGGATTAAATGAGGTAACAACCCAGTTGCAAAAAACAAAAAGTTTGTATTTGCTTTCGGGTGATAACGATAAAGAGCGAAATGCCTTAAAGCAATTTTTCGGTGGTGATGAACAACTTTGGTTTAATCAAACAC
>JBKDBG010000002.1:0-82898 GCA_046314755.1 Bacteroidota bacterium
GAAAGTTGATTTTAGACCGTTTATTACGGTAAGCGGAATCAATTACAAAGAATTTAAAACCCAAAAAGTAAACATTGCTGAGTATTCTGCTATCATTCTTAACTCACGCAACTCTGTAGACCATTTTTTTAGAATGTGCACTGAGTTGAAAATTGAAATGCCACCTGAAACAAAATATTTCTGTGTGAATGATAGTATTGCTAATTATTTAGCAAAATATATACAGGTTCGTAAACGTAAGGTATTTGTAGGAAAATCAACCGAGATTGAGTTGCTTAATGTAATCAAAAACCATCCCGGTGAAAATTATCTTTTTCCTTGCAGTGATTGGAGAAAACCTGATATTGAAAAGTTTATGAAGAAAAATAAATTCAAGTACAAAGAAGCGTTTTTCTACAAAATTGTTTCTGCTGACTTGAGTGATTTAACCAATGTGAACTATGACATTATTAGCTTTTTCAGTCCGGCTGATATTCGATCATTGTTTGAGAATTTCCCTGAATTCAAACAAAACAATACACTCATCGCAGCATGGGGTGCCACAACGGCTAAAGCCATTACAGATTCAAAACTAACGGTAAATATAATGGCTCCAAGTCCTGAGTCGCCTAGTATGATTATGGCTTTAGAAAAATACATCGAAACACATAATAAAAATGTTAGATAGTATAAAATATTCATTTTTTACGAAGGGGGATACAATTTGTTCCCCTTTTTTTATGGGCTAATTGTTATGATTTTTCAAAACAATTATTTAATATTGTTTAAACATTGATTTAAACGCAATCGTAAAAACATGAAGAAGCTACTCATTGGAGTATTCCTAACAGTTACAACCTACACAGCATTTGCGCAACAGGACCCGCAGTTTACTCAGTTCTTCAGAACTAGATTATATTATAATCCTGCTTTTGCCGGTAGCCATAATGACAAAGACATTTGCGTAGGATTGATTGGTCGTGAACAATGGTTAGGCTTTGGATCAAGCAGCAAAGGCCAAACTCCGTCTACTTATGCCGGTGATATTCATGCACCGTTGTTCAACAACAGAATCGGTGTTGGATTGAATATACTAACCGATGCGCAAGGTTTTGAAGGAACACTCATGCCAACTTTTTCATTCGCGTTTCATCATACTTTTGCGAATAGCAGTAAATTATCAGCCGGTGTTGGTGTAGGGATTATTCAAAAATCACTTGATCAAACAAAGCTTAATGCGCTAGATAAGGACGACAAACTATTGACAAACGAATTAATTAACGGTAACGCTCTGGATTTGAACTTTGGCCTTTACTATCAAATTCCTACACTTTCAATATTTGACAACGTTTATATGGGCTTATCAACAGCTCACATCAACCAAGCCAAAGTAGAATATGGAAATATTAAGTACACCGCAACCCGCCACTATTACTTTATGGCAGGTGGTGTTTACCAATTAACAAGTGATTTTACTCTTGAACCGAACATTTTTGTAAAGAATGCAGTTAAAACATCACTTGATATTAATGTGATGTCAACCTACCAAGAAAAATTGATGGGTGGATTAACGTACAGAAATGTCGATGCGATTGCTTTGTTATTGGGATATCGAATCCTGCCGAAGACTTCAGCTATGGTTTCCTACGATTTAACCACCAGCCGTTTGTCTCAATTCTCAAATGGTACGGTTGAGTTATCGGTTAGACATTGCTTTGGTGTTAAGTATGTACCAAGAGAAAAACCGGTAAGACCAATTTATACACCAAGATTCTTGTAAGATAAAATAATAATAACCAGCACAAACCGTTATTAATTTGAAAAAAAAGGCGGTTTAGTTGGAAATTTAATCTTAATACATAATTTTGCCTTATTCAAACAAACTATACGAACACGAAAATGAAAACAATGAAGTGGCTCATATCTGCATTTGTTCTGGTAACCTTAGCCGGTTGCTCGAGTAGTGACAGGGGCGAACTTACTGGGGTTCCGGGACGTAAGACTTGGTTCCACCCACAGCCCTACGGTACAATTTATGTGCCTTCGGGTTCTATTCATATCGGTTCAAATGAGCAGGATGTTCCGATGGCTCAGATTGCACCAAACCGTCAGATTACAATTACGGCTTTTTACATGGATGAAACAGAAATCACCAATAACGAATATCGTCAATTCGTTTATTGGGTTCAAGATTCGTTGTTTCGCCAAAAATTAGCCGAAGCTGATCCTGACAAGTATTACTATCCGCTTCCGGAAGGTGAAGAGGATGAGTCAATGCGTGGATTGAACTGGGAGCAAAAAATTGAAGAAGAAGATGCCAAGGAAAATGAAGAGATTAAAAATCTTTTCTACAACCAGGCTGAAACCTACTTCCGTGTAAAACAAATTGATGTTCGAAAATTAGTGTACGCTTATGATTATATCGATCAAAAAGCGGCCGCAGCTGTTAAACGTCAAAATTGGAAAAACGTTAATCGTGGTGATTTCAAAAAACGTAAAGAAGTTGAAATCTATCCCGATACTTTAGTATTCATCAGAGATTATACTTACTCTTATAATGAGCCAATGACCCAAGTTTATTTCTGGCATCCGAAATATGATGATTATCCGGTTGTTGGTGTGAATTGGAAACAAGCCAATGCTTTTTGCAATTGGAGAACGAAATATTTAAACTCGTTTTACTCAGACATTTTAGAAAATACCGTTACCGATTTCAGATTGCCAACCGAATATGAGTGGGAATATGCAGCCAGAGGAGGTAGAGATCAAACTATGTATCCATGGGGTGGTCCATACATCAGAAACGCTAAAGGTTGCGCACTTGCTAATTTTAAGCCTGGCCGAGGCGAATACAGTTCTGACGGTGGTGTTTATCCAATTCGCGTTGCATCTTACTTCCCGAATGACTTCGGTTTGTACGATATGTCAGGTAACTTAGCTGAGTGGACAAGTTCAGCATACTCAGAAAGTGGTAATCTATTCAGTCACGATTTAAATCCGGATTATCAATACGATGCAGTAGACACCGATTCGGAAACACTTAAACGTAAAACAATTCGCGGTGGTTCTTGGAAAGATGTTGCATATTATGTTCAAAACGGAACGCGTACCTATGAATACCAAGATAGTTCAAACTCTTACGTAGGTTTCCGTTGTGTAATGAGTTACATCGGACGTTCTAGTAGAGATAAACAATAAAAACTAACATTTAATAGCTTATAAAATCAACAAATTAAAACAACCTTAAAAACACAGTAACATGTCAGGATCAAACAGTTTCTTCGAAAGCATGGCTTTCAAAAAAGTAATGGCCAAGGTTTATGGCTTAGGTGCAGCAGTAGTTATCGTTGGTGCATTATTCAAGATTCTTCACTGGCCAGGCGCGGACGTAATGCTTATGGTAGGTTTATTAACAGAGGCCTTTTTATTTACGATTTCAGCTTTCGAGCCATTACATAAAGAAATTGATTGGACATTGGTTTATCCTGAGTTAGCTGGCTTAGATACAAAACAAGAAACGAATGCTGCTAAAAAAGGAACAGTTTCACAACAATTAGACCAAATGCTTGAGGAAGCAAAAGTTGGCCCTGAGTTAATTCAAAGCTTAGGTAATGGACTAAAAAGTTTAAGCGAAAATGTAAACAACTTAAAAGATTTATCATCTGCTGCTGTAGCTACTGATGAATATACTAAAAATGTACAAACTGCTGCCCAATCTGTAAGCGGAATTAGCAGTTCTTACTCAAAAGCAGTAGATGCAATCTCTGGATTGGTAACAGCATCAGAAGGTTCAAAAGAATATGGTGTTCAAATTGACAGAATGACTAAGAATTTATCATCATTAAATGCTGTTTATGAATTAGAAATTGCTGAGTCAAACAACCATTTGAAATCAATTAATGAATTCGTAGGTAACTTATCTAAAGTTGTAAACACTCTTGGTGATTCACACGCAGAAGCTGAAAACTTCAGGAAAGAAATTGGTAAATTATCAAATAACTTAACCTCTCTAAACCAAGTTTATGGCAATATGCTAGCTGCCATGAATGTGAACAGAGGCTCAAATTAATTCATCGTCATTTTATACATATTCTAATCTAAAAACAAGGAGAATAACAAATGGCAGATAGTAAAGCATCACCGAGGCAGAAGATGATCAACATGATGTATCTCGTGTTGACAGCGTTGTTAGCGCTGAACGTTTCTGCTGAAATTTTAAAGGCGTTTCACTTGGTTGAAACAAGTATGGAGCGTGCCGGTGAAAATATCGACAGGAAAAATGAAGAAACCTTTAAGGCTATTCAAAAATATAAAGCAGACCACCCAGGTGATAAAATTGCAATAGATTCTGAAAAACAAGCTGCGGATGCCATGAAAATTGCTGCGGATGCTGTAAAATATTTTCAGGAAATTAAAGATGATTTGATCGCTAAAACCGGTGGATACAAGGAAGATTCAAATGGTGACGGCAAGGTTGAAGATGAGGAAATAATTGGTGCAAGTAATGTTGAAATCCATGCCAACATCATGATTAACCAAGGAAAAGGTACTGAAATCAAAAATAAGATCAACGAAATTCGTCAGAAATTGATTAATTGTTTACCTAAGGACAAGCAGGCTGAAATTAAATCTGATTTGGTTACTCCTGATCCACCTGAGCATGAAGGCAAAAAAATCTCTTGGGAATCAGAAATGTTTGAGCACCCACCTTTGGCTGCTGTTAACACGCTCTTAACCAAAATTCAAAATGATGTTAAAAACACCCAATCTCAAATTTTATCAATCTTAAAAAATGGTTTATTAGGTGACATTGTTGTTGTTGATAATTTTGATGCACAGGTAATTCCTACCAATGGTACAAATATTTCATTGGGTAGTAAGTATGCCGCTGATATTTTCTTAGCTGCCGCTTCTTCTAAAACAGATGCTCAAGTAACCGTTAATGGGCGTCCGGTTAAAATGGAAAATGGTATCGGTAAATTTGATATGTCACCATCTTCAGAAGGAGAACAAAAATTTAAGGCCGTGATTACCACTAAAAAAGCATCGGGTAAAGTAGAATCTTATGAAAAAGAATTTACATTTACCGCGATTAAACCTTTGGCAGTTATCTCTGCAACCAAAATGAATGTGGTTTATATTGGATTGGAAAATCCAATTTCAGTATCAGTACCTGGATACATACCTTCTGAAATTACTACAACACTGGAACCTTCAAGTGCAGGCCAATTAAAGCCAGATCCTAAAAATAAAGGAGCATATTTATTAACTTTAAATAGAAGTGCCAGTAAGGTTAAAATTGTAGTTTCCGTTAAAGATAAAGGATCAAATAGTGTTAAACGTATGGGTGAGCAAGAGTATCGTGTACGTATGGTACCTGATCCAATTCCTGCCTTAGGAACAGTTGAAGTTAGTGGTAACGTTGCGGCTGCTCAAATCAAGGCGCAGAATGTGGTTCGTGCTCCATTAAAAAACTTTGCTTTTGAGGGTGTAACTTACGTTCCTTACGAATTTCAGTTTTTAATGATTCCTAAACGTGGCGGACAAGCATTTGTAGAACAAGGAAAAGGGCAAATGTTATCAGGTGGTATGCAAGCCGCTTTAGCAAGAGCCGTTAAAGGTGATAAAATTATCATCACAAACATTAAGGTAAAAGGTCCTGATGGAAACCGCCAATTACCTTCACCATTAGTATTTGATGTACAATAAGAATATGAAAAAGTTATTAGCAATTGTATTTACCTGTCTTTCAGCTGTAACCATGGCTCAAGGTGTGTATGATGATTTCATCTATACCCGCCAAGCGGTTACTGAACGTAAGGTAATTGAATGGCCATATTTAAGAGAGGCTGACGTAATGTGGGCGAGAAGAGTATGGCGTATCATAGACACGCGTGAAAAACAAAATCAACCGATGCAATGGCCTAAAAATCCATTAAACGTGATTTTGTATAACGCAATTATGTCTAATAAATTGATTGCTTACAAAAATGACTCCTTATCGAGTTATTACACTACTGAAGAGTGGGAGAATTTCTTTGCTCAGAAAAAGCCTGAAAAGAAACTGAAAGATCCAAACGGTGATCCTGATGATCCGGAAAATATCTACATGGATACCGTTAATATAAAACTTGTAGCTGCTGATATTAAGAAGTATAAAGTGGTTGAAGATTGGATTTTTGATAAGAAGGAATCGCGCATGTATGTTCGTATCATTGCTATTGCTCCAATTGTATCTCCACAGATTGAAGGTGCAGATATTGGAGAACAAGAGTGGGGATGGCTAAAATATCATAAAGATGTGAGTGACCAAGATTTGTATGATTTCCGCGACATCATGGTGAACATGGAAGTTTTCAATCGCCAAAATGATGCAGCTCGTTTAACTTACGATGATTGGTTTGAACAGCGCTTGTTTAGCAGCTACATTATAAAAGAGGCGAACCCTTATGATATGGCTATTAAAGAATTCTCTGATTTTAAAGATGACGGTGTTTCCGCACTACTCGAATCAGAAAGAATAAAACAAGAGTTATTCGAAAAAGAACACGATTTGTGGGAATATTAAAATAGTGAAAACCCGGCCTTTTGGTCGGGTTTTTTTATTCCTTGTTTTTGCTGTCGATTATTATGGTTACAGGCCCGTCATTGCATAAGTCTACTTTCATATCGGCCCCAAACTCTCCTGTATTTACTGAGGCTACACCTGATTGAGATTTGAAAAGTGTTACAAATTGATGGTATAGTTTCTTTGCATCCTCAGGCTTAGCTGCTTTAATATAACTAGGACGATTTCCTTTTTGTGTGCTGGCATACAGTGTGAATTGACTCACCAACAACACCTCACCTTGCACATCCACGCATGATAAATTCATCACACCAAGATCATCATTAAATATACGAAGGTTGCTTATTTTCTTACACATCCATTCAAAATCAACTTGATTATCGGCTTCTTCAAAACCGCAAAGCACCAAAAGTCCATGTTTGATTTCTGATTTTATGCTTCCATTAATGGTTACTGATGCCTGTGAAACACGTTGAATAACTACCCTCATACTTAATCGTAATAATCTTCTTTGGTTAGCATATTAATGTAACTTTCATAACGCTCTTCTGCAATAAGGCCAGATTCAACCGCTTGTTTAATGGCACAACCCGGTTCGTTCAAATGCTTACAATTGTTAAATTTACATTGGGTAAGGTAAGGTCTCATTTCGATGAAATAGTGGGATAACTCAGCTTCGTCAAAATCAACCAAGCCAAATTCTTTTATACCGGGAGTATCGATAATGTAACCTCCAAAATCCAATTCGAACATTTCTGCAAATGTGGTAGTGTGCATGCCTTTTTGTGAAAAATTGGAAATTTGTCCGGTTTTTAAATGCAGGTTTGGCGAAATGCTGTTTAACAAGGATGACTTCCCTACCCCGGAATGCCCACTTACCAAAGTAGTTTTTTGAGTTAAAATTTCTTTTAATGTTTCCGTGTTTTTCCCTGATATAATAGAGGTGTCAAAACAGGTATAGCCTATATTTTTGTATAAGTGTATGGTTTGATTCAAGATTTCAGCTAGTTCACCTTCGCATAAATCTGATTTGTTAAACACAATGATGGAAGGAATATGATAGGCTTCTGCAGTTAGCAATAACCTGTCAATAAATCCTAACGAGGTAACCGGATAAACCAATGTGGCTACAATTAGTAACTGATCAATATTACCGGCGATGATATGTGTTTGTTTAGAGAGGTTACTCGATTTTCTGATGATGTAGTTTTTTCGCTGTTCAATTTTGGTTATAATACCATGTTCCGTTGATGATTCTTTTTCCACTTCAACCCAATCCCCAACTGCAATTGGATTGGTATGTTTTATACCTTCTAATCGAAACCTGCCTTTAATTCTGCATTGAATTTTGGTTTTATCTTCCAATAAAATATCATACCAACTTCCGGTTGATCGAATGACAATTCCTCTCATACACTTTTTGAAAAATAATAACCTGCGTATACGGACAGTAGTCCTGCCAAATTACTAATAAGAATATAGAATACAGCCTTAATAATTTTTCCTTGAGTAAGCATTATAAATGTTTCCAAACCAAATGCACTGAAAGTGGTAAAACCTCCAAGTATGCCCGTTATAACCATTGATTTTATCCAAATATCAGATGATGGTTTAATTGGGATGACGAACAACAAACCAATAAAAAAGCAGCCCACAATATTTACAACTAAAGTATGTGTTGGAAAATCAGTTAATTGGTCGGGTTTGAGTAATTGACTAACGCCAAACCTTGATGATGCTCCTATGGCTCCACCTAAAGCTACCCATAACAGTTGTTTCATGTGGTAAAGATAACTAAATAACTATGATACCTTCAATAGGATTGCCAATTTCCGAGTGTTCATTATTTACTTTTCTACACGCAATGGTCCAGCAAATCCAAGCATCAACAGCATGCCATGACATGAAATTTTGGGGTTGAAGAAATTTATGTGGAAGTTGTTTCACCTGATTTAAGAACGGTGATATATCGGCCGTGTTTTTTTTATTGTAATGTTGATTGAGGTTGTATTGTTTGACCCATGCTGCCGGATACACCTCAAATATATGGTCAACCTTTGACGCTAATTTACTTTTAAGTTGCATGGCTCTGGCAGTTAATCCGCCTAAAAACATGGGCGACATGGCACCAAGCTGTTTATCACATTGGCGATAAAAGTAATCGGAACCTTGAATATTTGAATCTGAAAATTGATTCGCATATACCAAAGGGAGTGACAATGGTGCATCAATTCCTATTTCGGCTGTTTTGTTCTTGCACACAAATGCATGAATAAATTCATCTGCATCTTCATTTTTGTTGCAATAAAACAGTTTAGGCGTTTTGTTGGAGTTGCCATAACAAATTACTGTTGTTCCTGCAAGTTTACTTCCATAGTCAATACCAATAATCATATTAATTAAACATTTGTGCATGAAATAAGTTGTACGTGGGAATAATGATTTAAAACAATTCATTTAAATCAATAAATTCCCTTATTTCGCAGATGTAAAATAATAAACTATGTTAAACATTGTATTATTCGGCCCTCCTGGCGCTGGTAAAGGAACCCAATCTGCCAAATTAATTGACAGTTATAACTTGGTTCATTTATCAACTGGAGATATTTTTCGTGCAAACATTAAAAACAGTACAGAGTTGGGTACTTTGGCTAAAAGTTACATTGATCAAGGACAATTGGTTCCTGATGAAGTAACAATTGGCATGCTTTCACAGGAAGTGAATAAAAATCCTCAAGCTAATGGTTTTATATTCGATGGTTTCCCAAGAACTCAAGCCCAAGCCAAGGCATTGGATAATTTATTGAAAGAAAAAGGCACAAGTATATCCATTATGTTAGCTTTAGAAGTTGAGGAGGAAGAGTTAAAGCGCAGATTGTTATTGCGCGGAAAAGACAGTGGCCGCGCAGATGATCAGGATCCGAATGTGATTCAAAAAAGAATTGATGTGTACAATGCTGAAACCATGCCTGTAAAAGATTTTTATACTGCACAGGGTAAGTATAAAGGCATTGATGGAATTGGAGAAATAGAAGAGATTTTTGGTGCCTTATGTAAGGCAATTGACGAGGTGAAATAATAGTTTAATGGCAGAGTCGAATTTTGTTGATTATGTGAAAATATGCTGCCGTTCAGGTAAGGGCGGGGATGGATGTATGCATTTGCATAGAGATAAAAAAACCGCTAAGGGCGGGCCTGATGGCGGTGATGGTGGAAGAGGCGGGCATATCATTGTTCGTGGGAGCACACAACAATGGACTCTACTTCATTTAAAATACCGTAAACATATCATTGCCGAGCCCGGAGGAAATGGACAAGGTGCCATGAAAAAAGGTAAAGACGGTAAGGATGAAATTCTAGAAGTTCCATTAGGAACAGTTGCTAAAGATGCAGAAACGGGAGAGGTGGTTTTTGAAATTACACACGAAGGCCAAGAGGAAATTTTAGTAAAAGGCGGAAGAGGCGGGTTAGGCAATGCGCATTTTAAGTCGAGCACAAACCAAACACCACGTTATGCTATTCCGGGTGAGGTTGGAAAAGAAGAATGGAAAGTTTTGGAGCTTAAAGTTTTGGCTGATGTTGGTTTGGTAGGTTTCCCTAATGCAGGTAAATCAACTTTATTAAGCGTGTTATCTGCAGCAAAGCCTGAAGTTGCCGATTATCCGTTTACTACGCTTGTGCCTAACCTAGGCATTGTAGAGTATAGAGATTACAAGAGTTTTGTAATGGCTGATATCCCGGGAATTATTGAAGGAGCCCATGAAGGCAAAGGTTTAGGTTTGCGATTTTTACGACATATTGAGCGCAATGCCACCTTATTGTTTTTAATACCGGCCGATAGCAAGGATATTATCGCTGAATACAAGATATTATTAAACGAACTCAAAAATTACAACCAAGAATTGTTGGAAAAGCAACGTTTGTTGGTGATTTCAAAATCTGATTTGTTAGATGATGAACTGAAAGCTGAGATAGAAAGTGTAATTAAGAAAGCATATCCTAAATTACCGTTTTTATTTATCAGTTCAGCTTTACAATACAACCTTCAAAAGTTAAAGGATGTACTCTGGCAAATGATTAATGAAGCTTAATTTATTAAGCTTTAAACGGCTTTAACTCAAATACGGTAATTTCAGGAAGAATACCTACTCTGCCCGGATATCCTAAAAATCCGAAGCCTCGGTTCACGTACAAACGCGTTTTATTTACTTCATATAAACCTGCCCAATGCGGATAAATGAATTGAGCAGGACTCCACTTAAAATTACCTATTTCAATACCGAATTGCATACCGTGTGTATGACCGCTAAATGTGACATCGATATGCTGATGGTGTTTTTTGCTGATGATGTCGTCAAAATGGCTCGGGTCGTGTGATAGTAATAAATTAACAGCCGTATCAGGTTTGTGATACAAGGCTTTATCCACATCTCCAAATTTTTGAAAACGGCCTTTATTCCCCCAATTCTCTACACCTATAATACTAATTCTTTGGCCACCCTTATCTACGGTAACATGTTCGTTTTGCAGCAAATTCCAGCCCATTTCTTCATGTAATTTTATTAAACGAGTAAGATTGGCCTGTTTCGCTTCCTTAGTGTCCCATTTAATATAATCACCATAATCATGATTACCTAAGGTACTAAAAATACCCATTGGCGTTTGTAATGATCTGAATAAGTCAGCATACCTAAACGCTTCTTTGGTTTCATTATTCACTAAATCACCGGTAAAAAAAATCATATCAGGTTTTTCTTGCTTAACCATTTCAATTCCAATTTTTACGGCATCTTCATCTAATAAACTCCCGGTATGGATGTCACTCAGTTGAATTATTTTTAATCCGTTAAAATTTGGAGGTAAGTTTTTTAAATACAAGGGAACTCGATGAATTTGGTAATCATAACCACCTTTAAAAACACCTTTTGATAGCATAATTAATGGGATACCTGCAGTGATGGTTCCGGCTTTGGCTAAAAACTCACTTCTGGTGATGGTTTTTTTATCGGTTGTGTTGTTCGGAGCATTTTCTTGTTTATTCACTTCAACAGGAACCACTTTTTTATTAAACAGAAATTGGTAGACAAGCAGAAGGCTTCTTCTGATATCATCGAAAAATACAAAAATACAGAGTAAAAACTTACTGAGGTAAATGATAAAGATACTTGATGAAACATATACCTTGAAGGCTGTATTGGTTTCCAACGTTAGGAATAGGTAGCCTGAAACAAACAAGGTTGCAAGAACAACATGGGAGAACCACCAAATCATTCTAATTTTTTTAGTGTAGCTTTTTGTGATGGTTTTTACAGCTTGCCATGAATAGATATCTGTTAATATCATGAAGGTTAAAACCGACATGATCATTTTTATTTTAAACTCCTGCATTTTTTCGATTTATTGTGCAATTTGCGAATGTAATTTCAATACAAATGATAAGTTATCCCAACGCCAAAATTAATATTGGTTTACATATAATTAATAAACGTGAAGATGGTTTTCATAATATAGAAACCGTTTTTTATCCGATTGGTTTTGTGGATGTATTAGAATGTAAAGTGAACAAATATGGTGCCCCTTCGCAAAAGTGTGCATTAATTGCAGGTGGAATTAAAGTTTCTGGCGATTTGGCCGATAATTTAGTGGTTAGAGCCTATGAAAGTTTAAACCAACAATTTGATTTACCGCCCGTGGTTATTTATTTAGAAAAACGAATACCAACCGGTGCCGGATTAGGTGGCGGAAGCAGTGATGCTGCCTATACGCTAAAAGGTTTAAACGATTTATTTGCCTTGAAACTAAGCAATAAAATATTGATGCAACATGCGGCTAAGTTGGGCAGTGATTGCACTTTTTTTATTGAAAACAAACCTGCTTATTTATTCGGAAAAGGACATGAATTGCAACCAATCGATATGAACTTGGGTGGTTATTATTTTATGCTGTTTAAACCTGAATTTCATTCGAACACAGCTTTGGCTTATAAACATGCAACACCAAGAGGCCAATTAATAGAGAAGGAAAGTGTCAAGCATTGGATAACCAAGCCGATTGAAACATGGAAAGCACATTTATTCAACGATTTTGAATCTTCTGTTTTTAGTGTGAATAAAGATGGGGCGCAAATAAAAGATTGGTTATATAAACAAGGCGCAGTATATGCGGCAATGAGTGGCAGTGGTTCGTCTATTTTTGGGTTATTTCAAGATAAACCTAAACTAAAAGGCGGCATGCAAAAATACCTGGTGCACGAACAGTATTTGTAAATAAAAAAGTCCCGTGCTTAATGGCAACGGGACTTTTTTATGAATGTGTTCTAAGTATTTATTTTGTGATGCTCATTTTTAAAAGTGTACTGTTATTTCCACCTATAATGGCAACATGATAAATCCCTGTTGTTAATTCTTGCGTATTAATGTTGAATTGATTTTCACCAGCATTCGCCTCCAAAGTTTCAGTGCGAATTAATCGGCCTTGAATATCATAAATTTTAATGCTGTAATTTTCCTTTGCAGCTGCCACAAACCACAAATTGGTTTGATGATTTGCCGGGTTAGGATACAACTGTGGTTTGGCATTGATAATATCTTTAGCAAGTAATCCTGTATTAACAGGACGAGGTATTTGATAGCGGAACTCTTCCAATGTGGTGGTTTGGTCGGTTACCATTGAAGCATCAGCTAAAAAGTATTTGCTGTTTTGTCCTACCCAAAGGTAACTGGTTTCAACTTGGTTGGCAGGAATAGGAATAGGTAAGCTTGAGGTTGGAATCGGAACCCAAATTCCTAACAAATTGCTCTTACCCTCAAAACGAAATTGTCTTGTAATTACGTTTTTAATGCGCAACGAATTGTAATCGGCAGTTGGTGTTTTTAACACTCCCCAACCATCGCAAGTGTTGGCCATTTTAACGGTAATGGTAATTCGAACTGAATCGGCAATAGTACCTAAGCCTATTGCATCAGCCGGTATAACCGTGCGGGTTGTATTGCTATCGCGGGTTACGTTTTGATAATTTAAAGGGAAACTGAGTGTTTTGAGTGTGAAAAATGGATCTCCACCAAAAATCGGAGCAGCCGGATTTGGCACAATTGTAAAAAATCCTCTTTCATTCACGTTTAAAAAACTAATATTTTGTGCTATTCCATCAATTAACACGTGTGTAATGTCAGCCGGAGCAGGAATAGGTGAAGCTGAGGGGTCAAGAAAGTTGGTTAATCTAACTTCATTCTTTTTCGCTGCTGTAAAATCCCAAGTTTTATTTGCACCTCCCGTACTTGATAAGTTGCTGGCTACGTTATTGGTGTCGTATGCATAAAATATACTGTCACCCGGCAAAGCCAAATCAGATTGGCCAACGGTAATTTGAGCTTGAGCTTTATTGAAACCTGCAGTTATTATCGCTGCAAGAATCAAGTTTTTAATTGCTTTCATACTAGTTGTGTTTTAATCAAATGTACTAAAGTTTTATTTACTGCTGTATTAAAAAGTATTAAGCACTTTTTTTGAGCTTGTGCTTAATCACTTCAAACACAATTGGTAGTAATGAAATGCCAATAATCGCAAATACAACAAGTTCAAAGTTCTCTTTCACCCACGGGTGGCTGCCAAATAAAAATCCGGCCATAGTTAGTAAGGTTACCCAAATAATGGCCCCTGCAATGCAGTAGGTAATATATTTTTTATAAGTCATTGAACCAACACCGGCTACAAATGGAGCGAAGGTTCTTACGATTGGAACAAAGCGGGCTAGTACAATGGTTCGTGCCCCGTGTTTTTCGTAAAAGGCATGTGTTTTGTCTAAATAATCTTTACGTATGGTAAACACACCAAACAGCTTGGCTCCTTCACCTTTTTTTGCCAAATATCTTCCAATAAAATAATTTGTGTTGTCGCCTATTAGTGCCGCAGCGATGAGTAATAGCATAATAAAAACCACATTTAAATGATTGGCTTCATTTGCAGCGAGGGCACCTGCCGCAAACAACAAAGAATCTCCCGGTAAAAATGGAGTCACCACTAATCCTGTTTCAGCAAAAACAATGAGAAACAGTAACAAGTAAACCAAGGCCCCATAGTCTTGAACAAATGCCTGTAAATGATCATTAATGTGTAATACAAAATCGATAATTTCTTTCATAAGTTTAGTAGATTGGTGCAATGTTACACATTATTCATAACTTTGTATGGTGCGAAATAAAATTATTCCATTGTTCATGATATTGGTAGCCGCAATCATTTTGGTTACCACTGTTTCATCATGCTCTTCACACCGACCAAGAGCTAAAAAAGGATGTAACTGTCAGTTTTAATGCAACAGCCTTTAATAAGTTTAATCACCGTTTGTTACAATGCCGAGGCATTGATAGAAGCTACATTGCAAAGTGCCATCAACCAAACCTATAAAAATATTGAATTGGTAATTGTTGATGGAGGAAGCAGCGATAATACGGTAGCGATTGCTAAAAAATTTCAACCCTACATTGGCACATTAGTTTCTGAAAAGGATAAGGGTATTTATGATGCCATGAATAAGGGCATTGGTTATGCAAAAGGAGAATGGATTTACTTTTTAAATGCAGGTGATGCTTTTTATGATAACGATGTATTGATGAATATTTTTGGTAATTCTACTTTAACTAATATTGATTTTATTTATGCCAAAATGCAAACCATCAATGAGCCTACTGGAATAAATTATGTGGCCGGTGAGCAAGTGAATTTAAAGTCGTTTTATTTTAAATATCCCATTTGTCATCAAACTACTTTTGTAAATAAACGTGCTTTTGATTACATGCCTTTATTTGATACAAGTTTGCGCATAATGGCAGATAACAATTGGCAAATGCGCTTTATGCGGTTTCATTCCGAAAAGGCTTTTTTTCTGAATAGAATAGTAGCCTTTTACGATATTCAAGGGGCATCTTATCATAAACGAATGAAAGGATACCGAGAGTTTTTATCCTACAGCTACAAATTTTTACCTATTGGGGTTTATTTAATCAATGTATTGCTATATCCAATCATTTGGTTTAAAGTGAAGTTTATACGCACTTTTCAAAATACCACCTGGTTTAAAGCCTACAGAAACCTTAAGTTTAAAGGCCGAACGGCTAATGTTTAAAAGTTGTATATTACTACCCGTTGAGTAAATTTATTTTGGTGCCACAATTTTAATATCATGATATTATCAGATAAACGAATTTTAGAAGAAATAGAAAAGGGAAATATTTTAATTGAGCCTTTTAAGCGCGAGTGTTTAGGAACCAATTCATACGATGTGCATTTGGGCCGCTATCTTGCTACATACAAAGACAGGGTATTGGATGCAAAAGAGCATAATAAAATTGAAATTTTTGAAATACCGCAAGATGGTTTTGTGCTTCAGCCGAATACGCTATATTTGGGAGTAACTGCTGAATATACGGAAACACATGCGCACGTTCCTTTTTTGGAAGGCAAAAGCAGCACGGGAAGACTGGGTATTGATATACATGCAACAGCCGGTAAAGGTGATGTGGGTTTTTGCAATACTTGGACTTTGGAAATTTCGTGTGCACAGCCGGTAAGAATTTATGCCGGAATGCCTATTGGCCAATTGATTTATTTTGTTGTTGAGGGTGATATTGAAACCATGTACAATACCAAGAAAAATGCTAAATACAACAAGCGCGGAGTGAAGCCGGTTGAAAGTATGATGTGGAAGAACAAATTCTAAACAGATTGATATGAAAGCAATAAAGTCTCGATAATAATCGGGACTTTATTGTTTTTTCTTGGGTTGATTTGCGGAAGGTGAATACATTGACTTTTGTAAACAATCACAAAATACATTGTAATCGTACCAAGTGCCCGTTCTTTGGAAGTTTCCATTGTTATTAATCATCAACCCGTAGCTGCTGATAAGGCCGGTTTTTAAAAAATGAATGTGAAAAAAAACATTAGCTTGAGAGGTAGGTAAAATTAACTCTTGAAGGCATCCATTTCTTTGATAGAAAATCTTGGTGGTAGAATCACTTAAAATATTACTCCAAAACACACGTTCTTCATCTGACATTTCAAGCGAAATAAAAGTGTTGTTGTGTTTTAATTTGATAATTTGCTGTCTGATGTGTTGCATGGAGTCGTATGCAACATACACATAGCCGATATCGTAAGTTTTTTTCGTATTGAATAAAACACCGTTTTTAAAATAACTTCTATCGCATAACCTATCCGGATTACCCAGTAAGGCCCAATTATCGGGTTGTTTGTAATACTCGGGTTTGGGAAAAGTACAAGAGTCGGTTTTTAATTTTACAATGTACTCCTCTTGATTAATAAAAACAGTATCAACTTGAGCAAAAATGTTCAAATAAAAACAGAGCAGGCAAGTAAAAAGAAGGTATTTCACTTATTCACTTAATAATATTTTCCATGCACCTTCAACATCTTTTTTTTCTAAGTGTTGATGAGCCAGTTTATGTAGTTCAGCTCTTAACGCTTCACCGTTAAAATTTTCATGCAAAGCGAGCAATTCTTTGTGCATTCGTTTGTAAACTTGTATGTCACTCTCATCCGGTAGATGTTCTGTGTTTCCTAATAATCCCAAATCATTTCCGCTTAAAAAATTACTAAATTTGATGTGTTCAGGCAAAGCATCAACACCCATACCCAAAGTAGTTAGTGGTTTGGGAACCTCAAATAGGGCATCTCCACTTGCCCTTGCGTACCAATCGCCACCCAATCGTGCAACCAAATCAATTTTATGTTGATCAATTTTACCAACTGCATTAATCACATTGGTGTTTACATGAAAAAGTAAGATTTCACATATCACCAAATTCCCGGCACCACCTTCATTACCCAATGGGATAACTTGATTTACCTTACACTCTAATTGTACGGGTGATTCTTTTACACGTGGCGGTTTGATGAGGGCTGAAGCCTCTTCCGTAAAACCTGCTTTTACAAATTCGTTTACGCCTTTTGCATACTCCGTACTCGCCAAACTGGTTTGTTGAACCATGTTATAACTTACCACATTGATACATACTTCAGGTACTTCCAAAACATTTTCAAGTGTATGTTTTGTAGTATTATCTCGAACCCTTCTGGCTGGCGAAAAAATTAAAATAGGAGGGTTGCTGCTAAAAATATTGAAGAAGCTGTATGGACTTAAATTTACATTCCCTTCGGTATCAACCGTACTGGCAAAACAAATCGGACGAGGTGCAATGGCCCCTTGAAGTAAGCCTTGTAATTCGGCAGGTTTAATTTCTTTCGGGTTATAAGTACGAAAACTATTATTGTTCATCATTATACAATGGCACTTAATGAGGTTGTTTCTTGAACGATTCCTTGAGCACAACGCAAAATTTTTCCCGGAAATTTTTGAATGATTCGGTAATCATGAGTTGCCATTAATATGGCAGTGCCTTGTTTTGAAATGCTGAACAGTAAGTTCATGATGTCATCACTTACTTTTGGATCAAGGTTACCGGTAGGCTCATCCGCTAAGATAATTTCAGGATTATTAAGCAAAGCTCTTGCAATAACTACACGTTGTTGCTCTCCTCCGCTTAACTCATGGGGCATTTTAAAGTCTTTGGTTTGCAATCCCACCAATTCCAAAACTTCATGAATCCGTTTTTTGATGTCCGTTTCATTTTTCCATCCTGTGGCTTTTAGAACGAAAAGCAAGTTTTGGAAAACATTTCTATCAGTTAAAAGTTGAAAATCTTGAAATACAATGCCCAGTTTACGTCTTAAAAAAGGAATGTCTTTAGGTTTTAATGTGGCTAAATTGAAACCTGCAATTTTGCCATCGCCCTTTTCAAGCATCAACTCTCCATATAAGGTTTTTAAAAGGCTACTCTTGCCACTACCGGTTTGTCCTATTAAATAAACAAACTCACCCTTGTTGATAACCACATCAACATCGCTTAATATCAGGTTGTTTTTTTGAAAAACCTGTACGTCTTTTAATTCAATAACGGGATTCATATTACCAATTTAGCTTGTGCATTTTACCAAAAGATATGTCATTGAGCAAGTTTTTTATTTCCTCAATTTTATCGGCTAAGCCGCATTTTTCTAGGGCTTTTTCTGGTCTGTCGGTGCGGAAATAGGCAACTAGCGTGAAATTATCGTCACGTAATTGCACATAATCAGGTATTTTGGCCTTGCCTTTTATTTTTATTATGTACACAGTATTAGAATTTATGGGTAAAAATAATCCTTTTTTTTATTGATTTACCTTTATTATTGCAGAAGCAAATCTATTAAAAGAACATGAGACTATCTAAACAGGTTTTCTATTCATTACTTGTTGCCGCTGCTGCAACCACGGGTTGTAGTGTAAAAACGAACATGGGCAACAATAACTACACTGTTGCACCTAATCCACTTGAAGTAAAAGGTGATTCAGTGACCATTACCATTAGTGCAAACATTCCGGCCAAATCATTCAATCCTAAGGCGAATGTTCAATTTCAACCTTACTTAAGAACAAGTAAAGGCGATATTCAATTGAAAGCAGTTACCCTTGGTGGAGAAAAAGTAACGGATGCCGTTGATTTTAAAATTGATTCTAAAACAGGCGGTAGAGTAACATACACCGAAAAAGTTGCGTACAATCCTGATATGAAGAGAGCAACTTTATATCCAAGTTTTGCCGTAAAAATTAACGGAAACTACCAGGCATTGGAAGGTGTAAAAGGTGCTCCAAGTACTGACAAAGTGCTTGCCGAAGGTACTATTACAACTGCTTTGTTGATTAAAGGAAGTGAAACTCCGGGTTTTGATATCACCCAATATTCAGCGTCTGAATCATCTAAGTCAGTGGATGTATATTTCCCGCTTGATGTTGATCGATTTGATCCTAAATATAAAGTTGGAAAACAATTAAGCAATAAAGCCCAATTGGAGTTATTAAAAAAGGCTTTGAAATCTGATAAAAATTGGGTTGTTAAAGGTATTTCTATTAATGGTTTCGCATCACCTGAAGGTGAGTTGTCGCGCAATTCAGGCTTGTCTCAAGGGCGTGCTAATTCAACTTTTTCTTACTTAAGAAAAGAATTGAAAAAGTTAGGTTTTGCAGAAGTAAATGACCAAAACCTAAGCATGGGTTCAACTCTTGCTGAAGATTGGAGCGGCTTAGCAAAACTTGTTGCATCATCTAATTTGAAAGATAAGGATGGCATTGTTGCTATTATCAATAATCCAAATATTGCTGACCTTGAAAAGGAAAGTCTGATCAGAAGAGATTACGCTAAATCATGGGAAACAATTAAAAAGAATTTATTGCCTAGCTTAAGAAGGTCAGAGTTGGTAATTAAAGGTCAAACACCTTTAAAGAGTGATGAAGAATTGATGGCCGCTAGTATGGAATTATTAACTGATGTTGAATTATTGCATCTTGCTGCTATCTCAACAGATAATGGCAAAAAGATGGATATTTATAAATATTATGAAACGCGTTTCCCTAATGACTGGAGAGGGTTTAACGACCTTGGAGCCATGTACATAAACTCAGGCAAATTTGATTTGGCTCAAGCTGAATTAGAAAAAGCAAACCAACTTTCTCCTGAAAATGGAATTATTTTAGCCAATTTAGGAATTGCGTTAAAAAATTTGGGTAACATTGCTGCTGCTGAAGATTTTTATAAAAAAGCAGAAGCTAAAGGAATTGATTTGAGTTACCACAGAGCAGTAATTGCAGTTAAAAAAGGTGATTACGCAACTGCGATGAGCTTGTTTAACAAAGCCGGTAAAAAAGATTACAACTATGCTTTATGTCAAATTTTAAGTGGTGATGCCAACGGTGCTAAAGCTACTTTAGATAACATGAAGCCTGAAGAATTAACTTGGGATCATTATTACTTACGTGCTATTGCCGGAGCTCGCTTAAGCAATGCCGATGTAGTAACTACTAATTTAACACGTGCCGTTCAATTAAACGGTGATGTTCGCCAATTAGCTAAAGAAGATGTTGAGTTTATCAAATATTTTGGTAACCCAACATTCGAAGGAGCTATTCGCTAGAGATAAAACTTATTTTCAATGCGGGATTAAGCGAAAGTTTAATCCCGCTTTTTTATTCAATTAATTTTAAAAAATAAAGTATGACTTCAGATCAATTGAAAGAATTACGAAACAGGGTTGCTGACCTAAGGAGGTATCTTTGACATCGATAATAAATTGATGTTAATTCAGGATGAGGAACAGCAAAGTTTACATCCTACCTTTTGGGATAATCCCGAACGAGCGGAGAAAATTTTAAAAAGTATTAAGCAGAAAAAATTGTGGACTGATGCTTACGATGCGGCAGTTCAAAATGTTGACGATTTAACTGTGTTATACGAATTTTTTTTGGCAAATGAGGCTACCGAAGACGAAGTGGATGAGACTTATCGCCAAGCCTTAACGGTGGTAGAAGAATTGGAATTGAAAAACATGTTAAAGAGTGAGGAGGATCAATTTAATTGTATCATCAACATTAACTCAGGCGCGGGAGGAACAGAGAGCCAAGATTGGGCAGAAATGCTTATGCGCATGTATTTAATGTATTGTGATAAGCATGGATTTAAAGCTAGCGTGGTAGATGAACAACAGGGTGATGGAGCCGGAATAAAAAGTTGCAGTATAGAAGTAACCGGTGATTTTGCATACGGATACTTAAAAGGTGAAAATGGCGTGCATCGTTTGGTGAGAATTTCTCCTTTTGATGCAAACGCAAGACGCCACACATCATTTGCATCCGTTTATTGTTATCCGATTGTGGATGATACCATTGCAATAGAAATAAAAGATGCGGATGTTGAAATACAAACTTCGCGAAGCGGTGGAGCAGGCGGACAGAATGTAAATAAGGTAGAAACCAAGGTACAACTCACACACAAGCCTACAGGTATTGTGATTGTTTGTCAAGTAGAACGAACCCAGGCCGGTAATAAAGAACGTGCTTTTAAAATGTTAAAGTCACAACTTTATGAGTTGGAAATGCGTAAGCGTAATGAAGAAAAGCAAGCATTGGAAGCAGGGAAAAGAAAGATCGAATGGGGTTCTCAAATACGCAATTATGTTTTCCATCCTTACAAGTTGGTAAAAGATTTAAGAACCGGAATTGAAACAAGTGATGTGCAAGGTGTAATGGATGGCGATTTAGATCAGTTTATTAAATCGTATTTAATGGAAAACGCGAATCATGCCCAATAGTAAACAAAAAAGCCCTGCTAATGCGGGGCTCTTTTGTGTAATCAAACAAATTAAATATAAAACATGGCAACTTCTTGCCGGATGTTTTCAGTGTTAAAAGTTGAGCAAAGTTACGCCTTCTTCGGCTGATTTTGCAGCATTTACATCATCTTTATTTTCCGCCTTTTTGGCATTTTGGTTGCCAATAGTTCCGTTTTTCACCTTGTTAAATTCACCTAATCCAAACACCTCGTATTTGTTTTCTTTTAAAAACATACCTAAAGCTATGGCTTGTTTGATGTTATTTACTTGAATATCAATTTCGTATTCATCGTTAATCATCGGACGAGGCGAAACGGTAAATACCGCTTTTTGGTCCATGCAATAGTCAAATAATAAGGCGGTGGTTTTTCTTTTTGCTAATACGGTTACTTTTTCTTCCATGATTTATTTTCTTAAAGTATTATTAATCAGTTACTTGTTATTCTGCTTCTTGATGTTGTAAAAATACCGTATTCAATAAGCATCACCATTTAATTAGGCAGATAAATACACACAACTTTACTACGCTTAAAGGTTGGTTTTGCACATCTTTTAAAATTTGTGAAAAACCTGTGAATTACTATGTGGTTATCCACAGGTGTTTTCCGGTATTAAGCTGCTAAACGTGAGTAATGTATCAGATTATCAATGTGTTGAGCCAGTTTTAAATCATTTAAATAGCCTTCTACATCATTCGAGAGCATTTTGCAATGGGCACGGAGCCTATAGGCATCTGCATATTTCTCGTCAATTGCAATGGCTTTGTTTAAGTCGGTTAATGCGATTTGTGGTTTTTCGAATTTGATAAAAATTAGTGCTCTCCAATACAATAATTCTTTTCTAAAAGGATTAATTACAATGGCTCGGTTAATAAAATGATAGGCATCGCGATAATCTTTCTGCAAGAAACACAACTCGGTAGCCATTAATAAGTATTGAGCGTTGTTTTCATCCAATTCCATGGCTTGAATTAAAAAGGTTAACGCCACATCGTAATTCATATTTATTTTATACAGTTCAGCCAAGTGAAATAGTACCTCAGCATCATGTGCGCCTTCATCAAGCAATTGGGTAAGTATTTGTTTGGCGGTTTTTAACTTGCCCATGTACATGTAGCAAAGTGCCACTTTTATTTGAGCCGTAATATTGTTTGGCTCAAATAATAAAACGGTGTTTAATAAATGTAATGCTTCTTCATACTCACCGCGGTATAAGGTTGAAAGTGCATTGTCTAAAATCTGGGTAGGCTTCACTGTGTACATAATGCTGTTTTGAGTTTTCATATCCGTTTTGTTTTTAAATTCATGTACAAAGTTTTTCATTCACTTCGCAGTGTATTTGCGAAGTCGAAAAAAAAATGATAATGCATTGAAAAAGAATTGTTTTAGTCTATTCCGTTTCGGTATAATTATTACCTTAGCGCCATGAAAACTGCAATTGTAGTAGGGGCAACAGGTGCAATAGGAAAACAATTATTGTATCAGCTGCTTGAACATAGTGACTATTTAAGAGTATTTGCCATTACCCGCAAACCACTTCCAATCAAACATCATAAACTAACCAATCAAGTGGTTGATTTTAACCAATTGGGCAATGCGCTTCAGCCACTGCAAGCTGATGTGGCCTATTGTTGTTTAGGAACAACCATGAAACAGGCAGGAAGCAAGGAAGCATTTTATCAAGTTGATTATTTTTATGTATATCAATTTGCACAACAGCTCAAACAAAATCAAGTCAATTCATTTGTTATGGTAAGTGCCATGGGAGCTCATTCCCAATCATCTATATTTTACAACAAAGTGAAGGGAGAAATAGAAGAGGCAGTAAAAAATCTTCAGTTTGAATCAACCATTATTGTTCGACCTTCGTTGCTTTTGGCTAAACGAAGCGAATTTAGATTAGGCGAATGGATTGCTCAAAAACTGATGCGATTGCTAGGGTTTTTATTCATGGGTCCTCTTAAAAACTATAAAGCTATTCCGGTTCAAACAGTTGCTAGTGCTATGGTAAATTTAGCTCATGCAAACAATAAAGGGATTTCTATTGTTGAAAATGCAGCTCTTTTTGAATGGAGTAAAAAAATCTAAATAATCAAACGAAACTTAATTTTTAAGCTATCATTATTATTATGATAACATTACATTTGCCCAAAGTTATTTAAAAGCAATATGGATATTTTCGAGAAGCTACAGAAAAAAGCCGGTCCTTTAGGACAACATGCTGATGAATCTTACGGATATTATATGTTTCCTCGTTTAGAGGGAGAAATTGGTCCGAGAATGAAGTTTAGAGGGAAGGAAATGTTGAATTGGAGTTTGAACAACTACTTAGGTTTAGCCAATCATCCTGAAGTGAGAAAAGCAGATGCGGAAGCGGCTGCTGAATATGGTTTGGCTTACCCTATGGGGGCCCGTATGATGAGCGGTAACTCTGTTTATCATGAACAACTTGATAAAGAATTAGCCGATTTTGTAGGTAAAGAAGATGCTGTATTGCTCAACTATGGTTACCAAGGAATGGTTAGTACAATTGATGCCCTAGTTGACAGGCATGATGTGATTGTATATGATGCAGAAAGCCATGCTTGTATAGTTGATGGAGTTCGTTTGCACATGGGCAAACGTTTTATTTATAAGCATAATGATGCAGCAAGTTTAGAACAACAGTTGCAACGTGCTAAAAAAATTACCGATGAAACCGGTGGTGGAATTTTAGTAATTAGCGAAGGCGTATTTGGAATGACCGGTGCACAAGGAAATATTGCTGAAATTGTTGCCTTAAAATCTAAATACAATTTCCGTTTATTCGTAGATGATGCACACGGGTTTGGTTCAATAGGTAAAGAGGGAAGAGGAATTGGATTTGAACAAAATTGTAACGATGGGATTGATATATACTTCGGAACTTTTGCTAAAAGTATGGCCTTAGTTGGTGGTTTTATTGCTGCTAAAAAAGAGGTGGTGAAGTTTTTAAGATACAATCTTCGCTCTCAAATTTATGCTAAATCATTGCCTATGGCCATGGTGAAGGGTGCGTTAAAACGTTTGGAATTAATTAGAAATCACCCGGAATATAAAGAGCAGTTATGGACCATTGTTAAAGCTTTACAAAACGGTTTGCGTGAACAAGGATTTGATATTGGAAAAACAAATTCATGCGTTACCCCGGTAATGATGAAAGGTTCATTACCTGAGGCTACTGCAGTTGTGCATGATTTGCGTGAGAACTATGGTATTTTCTGCTCGGTTGTGGTGTATCCGGTTATTCCAAAAGGAATGATTTTATTACGTTTAATTCCTACTGCTGCGCATACCTTGCAAGATGTTGAAACTACCATTCATGCATTTAGTGCAATAAGATCTAAACTTGCTGACGGTAGTTATAAAGTTGATAGTTTAGTAGACATGGGAGAGGCGCATTAATAACATATTTTCGAAATAAAGAAGGCCGCAACGCAGTTGCGGCCTTCTTTATTTTAGCACCGATTTAAATTAATCTTTTTGCATATCAAACTCTTTTAACATGCCGGGTTGTTTCTCCCATACGCCTGTTTTTTTGTTGAATTTATAAAAGTCGTAACTGCCATCCGGAACATATGTTTCAGGCTTGCCATAATCTTGTACCCTTGGTGGCGCAACATTTTCTTGCACCAAAATATTCTTGTCTTTCTCAAACCTTAATACCATGTTCGCCCGGTTGTTGTATTCAAACACCATACGTTTCAATGGTTTTTTATATCGGTTATCTTTCAAGTCAAAAATAGGTGCACCAAAAAATGGTTGGTTGTTTTCAAAATATAAACTCTCCACAATTTTTCTATTGGTCATTTGCGTATTTCCATCCCAACCAATTAGGGTGTAATAATTTTTCTTTTTATAAGTACTTACTTCTATGGCATAATACAAGGCTCCAAACCAACATTCGCTTGAAACAGTTGTATCCATCACATTTTTTATTCTGTCCGACTTATCAATTAAAGGATAGTACGCCCTTAAGTTTGTTGTGTCTTTCAATTTTTTCATCGCATCCGGATTTAGTTGTATCACACCATAGTTGCGATAGGATTCATTGTCTAATGCCAAATTCCAAGTGATGATTCGGAAATAATTATCGGGTGCATACAACACCGATATATTTTTGATGGTGTCAAAATTATAGAAGTACGAATTTTCAATGCGTAAAGCACGAATAAAGGTTTTGATAAAATGATATCCTGAGGTGAGTCTTTCTTCTTCATCCAACGAAGTTACCATACGTTTACCTAGCGCTTCTAAACGTATTTCTAAATCATGCAAACTATCCAATTGCAAAGAATCAATTCTTGAATAATCATTGAATTTTTTTTGCGCATGCACTTGTTGGCTGCTTCCTAAATTAAATACAATAGCAAGAAGTATGAAGTACTTTAACCAATTCATGCGGTAAATATGCAAAATATTTATGAGCATAACGCTAAGCTGTTTTATTTGGTGTTTTGAGTCATAAAAAAAGCGGATCAAAAAAATTGACCCGCTTTTCTTTTCCATTAAATCAATTAGTTATACTTTTTTGATTACAATAGCAGAAGCACCGCCTCCGCCATTACAAATACCAATTGCTCCAATACTTCCACCTTCATTATGTAATACACTGGTTAAGGTGGTTAAAATTCTTGAACCACTGCTTCCCAATGCATGGCCTAATGCAATAGCTCCACCATAAACATTTACTTTTTTATTGTCTAATCCCAACAAACGATTATTAATAATACCAACTACCGCAAATGCTTCATTAAATTCAAAATAATCAACATCATTTGCTGTAATACCTGCCATTTTTAAAGCTTTAGGTACAGCTAATGCAGGAGCCGTAGTAAACCACTCCGGTTGGTGTGCGGCATCTGCAAATCCAATAATTTGCGCAAGTGGTTTCAACCCTAATTCTTTTACCTTATCACCACTCATTAATACCAATGCACTTGCTCCATCACTTAATGGAGAAGCATTTGCGGCAGTAATTGAACCGCTTTTATCGAAAACCGGTTTTAAGGTTTTCATTTTATCGAAGTTGATTTTAGTGTATTGTTCATCTTCATTCAACACAATCGGGTCTTTTCCTCTTACCGGAATTTCCACAGGAACAATTTCATTGGCAAACGCATTCTTTTCAAACGCAGCTTTTGCCTTTACGTAACTTTCAATTGCAAATGCATCTTGTTCTTCACGTGTAATTTGGTGCTCACGTGCACACAATTCACCGGCATTACCCATGTGAAAATCATTATACACATCCCACAAACCATCTTTTACTAAACCATCTTGAATTTGTCCGTGACCTAAGCGATAGCCATTACGTGCTTTATCTAAGTAGTAAGGCACGTTGCTCATGCTTTCCATACCACCGGCAACCACCACATCATTTTGGCCAAGCATAATGCTTTGTGCTGCAAGCATTACTGATTTGCTGCCACTCGCGCATACTTTATTAATGGTTGTTGAAGGAACGGTGTTTGGAATTCCCGCTGCAATCATTGCTTGCGTGGCAGGTGCTTGTCCTAAGCCTGCACTTAGCACATTTCCCATAAACACTTCATTTACCAATTCCGGTGTAATTCCGGCTTTTTGCAATGCTCCTTTAATGGCAATTGCGCCAAGTTGAGGAGCAGTAAATCCTGATAATGCTCCACCAAAAGTGCCTACAGGTGTGCGGGCAACTGAAACAATAAAAACTTCTTTCATGTGTGTGTTTGTTTATTGATAAGCAGTTGGCTTATCCATTAATACTGTTTAATTTGAATGCGGCAAATGTAGCTATTTTATGCATTTGCGCTATTTTATTTTTAGGTTGAATAGTTATTGACTTAATTCGTATTTCATGAAATTTTCGAGGGCTTTTGTTTATGGCGATTTGTTGTTTGAAACTATGCGGTTTCATCAAGGCAGAATTATTAATTTAAAATATCATTTTCAGCGACTTACGCAAGGTGCCTCAACGCTTGGATTTTTACTGCCAAATGAATGGAGTGAGGAATTATTTTCACAACAAATTCAGCGTGAAATTCCTAATGAAAACCATAATTACCGAATACGTTATGTGTTATACCGCGATGGTGAAGGATTTTACCATCCTGAAAATCCGCAAGTGGGTTACATAGTTGAATACTTTGATGCACCTGCTTTGAAAACCCATATTGCTTATTGCGGAATTTATCATGAAAATAAAAAAGCGGTTTCACCATTGGGTAATTTAAAATCGGGGAATGCTTTAATTTATGTGGAAGCTGCACGTTTTGCCAAGCAGAAAAAATGGAATGATGCGTTTATTTTAAATACCGATAATACGATTATTGAGGCTACCTCAAGTAATCTGTTTTGGATACAAGAGGGGAACTTTTTTACGGTTCCTCTCCAACAAGCCCCGGTAGCCGGAGTAATGCGTGCGTTTGTGCTGGATTACCTCAAACAAAATGGAATTGATGTGACAGAAAAGCCGCTCTCCCTCCAATCTCTCCAACAAATGGATGCTTGCTTTCTAACCAATAGTATTCAACCTTGGGTTTGGGTAAATGAAACGGAAGGAATTTGTTTTGAGCCACCCACCGCTGCAATAGCTTTGCAACAAGAGATATTTGCGGCTTTAGACTTAAAGTAAACCACAAATAATTAATCAGGAAATGTATTTTCGCTACTTTATTTAATTTATGAAAAAGTTATATACGCTGTTTTTGTTAACGATTGGAGGGGTGTTGCTTAGTGCGCATACCCTTAAAAAAACAGATGAGGGAATGTTTCCTTTATCTGAAATCAAACATATTGATTTACAAAAAGCCGGTTTAAAAATTAGTGCACAAGAACTTTACAATCCCAATGGTACAAGTTTAATTGATGCCATTGTTCGTGTTGGCGGTTGTACAGGCTCTTTCTTAAGTGCCGAAGGTTTAATAGTAACCAATCACCATTGTGCATTTAGCTTTGTTCAAGCCATTAGTGATGTTAAAAACGATTATATTAAAAATGGTTTCTTGGCCCAAAATCGACAACAAGAAGTGCCTGCAAAAGGCTTGGTATGTAAAATTACAGCTTCTTATAAAGATGTTTCTAATGACGTACTTGCAGGAACTGAAAATGTGGAGGGTTCTGCTCGCCTCAAATTGATTGCAGAAAATATTAAACGAATTACCGAAGAGGAAAACAAAGCCAACAAGGATTTACAATGCGAAATTTCCGAAATGTTTACGGGAAAAACGTACGTGTTGTTTCGCTATAAGTTGTTAAAAGACGTTCGCTTGGTTTATGTGCCACCGGTAAGTATTGGTTCGTATGGCGGTGAACTTGATAACTGGGTTTGGCCGCGACACAGTGGAGATTTTGCCTTCTTAAGAGCTTATGTAGCACCTGATGGAAGTGCCGCAGAATACAATGAAAAAAATGTGCCTTATAAACCTGTACAATACTTAAAGGTAAATGCCAAAGGGGTTAATGAAGATGATTTTGTTTTTATTTTAGGATATCCCGGACGTACCTACCGGCACCAACCCGCAGGTTTTTATGAGTATCACCAAAAATATTTGTTAAGCTACATCAGTAATTTGTTTGATTGGCAAATTAACTACATGGAACAATTGGGTAAAAAAGACTATGCTTTAAATATTAAGTATGCTGCTAAAATTAAAAGTTTAGCCAATACCACCAAAAACTTTAAAGGAAAACTACAAGGTTTTGAAAGAGCCAATTTAACGGCAAAAAAACGTGAAGAAGAAAAACAACTTCAAAACTTTATCATATCTAATAAAGATTTGGCAGCCAAGTACGGCAATGTGTTGCCACGTATCAATGAGTTGTACAATGAATTGATGACAGTGGCTTCTCGCAATTTATGGTTAGATCAAATCTATAACTTATCACCGGCACTGCATGCATCGGCTATTCTTCATCAATACCAAATGGCTTACAATAAATTGCCTAAAAAGGAGCGTAAGCATTTTATTGAAACCCAGCTGCCTAATTTAAAAAAGGATTTAGCTAAGGCTTTAGGTCGTTATGATGCACAGTTGGATAAAGATGCCATGGTTAAAATGCTGAGCGATGCGGCATGGTTAACCGGTAAAAATTCACTCTCATCTGTACAAAAGTTGCTGGAAGGGAAATCCTCCACTATTCAAATTCAACAATTGGCTGAAAGATGGTTTACCCAATCAAAACTTACTAATGCCAAATGGGTAAATGAAATGTTAGAGAAATCACCTGCGAAATTGCTCACTTATGAAGATGATATGATGGTGTTTGCTGCGGAGTTAAATGAAGAGTTATTAAAGTTTGATGCAGAGGATTTGAAACGTGATGGTGAATTGAACAAATTGATGGCAAGTTTGGTTGAAGTTAAACAGTTGTGGTTAAACAAATCATTTATTCCTGATGCCAATGCTACCTTACGTTTTACTTTCGGACATATCAAAGGGTATTCTCCTAATGATGGTATTTATGCAAAACCATTCACTACATTAAAAGGTGTAATTGAAAAAAGCGACACCTTAGAATACCAACTGTTGGATGTAATTCGTGAGTTGTATGCCATGAAAGATTATGGTGATTTTATTCATCCGGGATTGAATGATTTGCCTATTAACATTTTGTACAATTTAGATACAACAGGCGGCAACAGCGGAAGTCCGGTGTTAAATAACAAAGGCGAGTTAATTGGAATCAATTTTGACAGGGCATTTACGGCTACCATTAACGATTATGCTTGGAATGAAACGTATAGTCGCAGTGTAGGTGTTGATATCAGATACGTGTTATGGGTATTGCAAAAAGTTGCGAAGGCAAACCATGTATTAAATGAATTTACCTATGTGAGGTAGGCAAACCATAAACAGATTATAAAAGAAAAAAGGTCGCAGTGAAAAACTTGCGACCTTTTTTTGTGTAAGTAATTATTAGTAAGCAATACCAAAAGTTACTCCGCCTCTAATACCATAACCACTTAAGTAGGCATTATTAATGCCGAGTCCCAAATAATTGTCTTGGTCAAAGTCCGATGTGGTAGAGCCATTTTTATCGGTAAGCCTTTTATCAATCATGATTAAATAAGTAAGACCTGCAAAAAAATCAACCGTGAATTTATCTTTAATGAGGTATTGATGCCCTACCATAATCCCAAACCCCCCGGATTGGAAGTTACTCTTAAAATCAAATGTTGGAGGATTATTTCCGTTTAACATTTCTTTTTTTCTTTCAAATTGGTGATACCTCACAAATGGTGAAATGTAACTGCCTGAAACACCTGCACCGGTTAAGTTATAACGGTATTCAAAGTTAAGTGAAATCCCTTGGGTACGATCATCCGAGTTGTCGCTTTTAACATAAGCATCCCAAAAACCCGATGATGAACTGTAATTCATAATGGAGGCCGTAACCTGCCATGATTTTACAGGCGTAAAATGATGTTGATACCCCATAGTTAGCGTACCGTAAGCCGGGCTTAATAAATTAATTTTTATGGCATTATTTTTAATAGGCGGAAAGTTGTTTTTACGTTGTGCCCACGTATTATTTGCCAATGCAACAAGTAGTATTAAAATAACGATATACTTTTTCATAATTGAGTATTAGAATGAGAAACCTACGTTAACACCTGCTCTTAAACCAAGGCCGGTAAGGTAAAAATTAGGAATGTTTCTGGCTAAATAATCATTTTCTAATTTAGCCTCTTGATTGGTAGTGACATTGCGGGCTGACCTGTTGTTTGTGATTAAGAATTGATACGAAGGCCCCACAAACATGTCTAAACTTATCATTTTATACACCTGAATGTTTTTACCGAAAATTACACCTCCGCCAATGGAAGTAAATGTTCCTTCTTCTTTAATTTGTTTCAACCCTATGGGTGTTTGCGACCAATACACATAATCGTCCCATATCTCTGCATCTTTTTTATAAGTCATAAATCTTCCAAAACCTCCAATATAAAATGAATTTAAAAATGGATCATTTGAAATACTGTATTTGTAGTCAAAAGTTAGGGCAATCCCATTTACCTTATTGGTGTAATTAAAATACTCTTCAAACCTGCTGAAATCGTTAAAGTCCATGTAGCTAAAGCCAATTTGAAAGGCTTGATCCGATTTGGTTTCTCGTTGATAGGAAATGTTAAATGTGTTATAAACGGCACTTAATAAATTTAATTTTACGGTTTCAGTTTGTGCATACATTTTATTTCCTGCACAAAACATCACCATCACGAATATGAATTTTTTTGTGTTCATAAGTTAAAACTTAAAGCCTAATAATATTCCGCCTCTAAAACTATATCCAGTTACAAAGATACCTGCTTCATCAATAACTTGTTGCCTTTCAGTGGTACTATTATCCGCTAAACTGTATTGTGGCCCAAGAAAAGTATCAATGTATAAATACTTTAACACTTTTATTTGATAACCTAATAAGAGCCCAGGGTTAATAATACCTAAGCTGAAATCATCTTTAGTGTCAAACAATTGTTTGTACCTAAAAAAGGGTTGCAGATAAATTCCCTGTTCGTTTGATTCTTCTAGATATAACCTGTATTCAAGTCCTAAACCAATCGCCCTCAAGTCGGTTTTAATATTGTTGGTTTGAGGCAAAAACAAAAAGCCTGAATAAACAATAGAGTGATTAATGGAGGTTCCTCGTTCTATTTGAAAACTAATAGAACCTATCGCAGGACTTAATATGTTTATCTTGCCAATGGTATATTTTTCAAAGTTGTTACCTTGAAATGGAGAATTTGCATGAGCAGCCGGTTTTAAAATAAAGCATGCTGCCACCCATAAAATGGTGTGTTTAAAATTCATTATGGCTAAATAGAATTTCAATATATAAATTGTTTTGAAACAAACCTAAAGTTTAAAGGTTTATTATCTGATTGCAAAAAATGAATTTAGCAACATCCGACTTAATTATTTTTACAGATCGAGGCATGTATGTTCCTCAGGCGGATGTTTACATCGACCCCTGGAGGTCAGTAGAACGGGCCTTAATCACTCATGCTCACAGTGACCATGCACGATGGGGTATGCAACATTATTTGGCGCACCAGCAATCCATTCCAATTTTAAAAAGTCGGCTCGGAATTAACAATTATCAAAGCGTAGCATATGGCGAAACCACAACAATAAATGGGGTTAAATTTACCTTTTATCCTGCCGGACACGTTTTAGGTTCATCCCAAATTAAAGTGGAATATAAAGGTAATATTTGGGTGGTGAGTGGTGATTACAAATTGGTGAATGACGGTATTTGTACTCCATTTGAACCTGTAAAATGTCATGCGTTTATTACCGAAAGTACCTTTGGTTTACCGGTCTTCAATTGGAAATCAAACGAGCAGTTAAAGTTGGAGTTGAATGAAATTTGGCGCCTTGCCATTCAGCAAAATAAATCGTTGGTGATATTTGCGTATGCCTTAGGAAAAGCCCAAAGGGTATTGCAATTGTTAGATAATTCGTTAGGAAAAGTTTTTGTGCACGGGGCAGTTTACAACATGAACGAAGCATGCCAAGAAAGCGGTGTGCAACTCAACGAATATTTAGCTGTAAGTAATGAAAGTAAAAATCACATTTGGAATGGGTCTGCAATTATTGCACCGCCATCAGCGGCAGGTAGTACGTGGTTGAAAAAGTTTGAACCATACATCACCGTAAATGCAAGTGGTTGGATGGCATTACGAGGTGCACGCAGAAGATCTGCTGTTGATTATGGATTGGTGATGAGTGACCATGCTGATTGGAATGATTTGAATACGGCAATCAAACAAACCTCTGCCGAAAAAATATTGGTTACACATGGATACAGTGCCATTTTCGCAAAATACCTACGTGAACAAGGTTATGATGCAATAGATGTGAATACGGAATTTAAGGGCGAGTTAACTGACGGTGCAAAAGAGGAGGAGGTTTCATGAGAAGATTCGTACAACTTTTTCGAGAAATTGATACCACCACTAAAACAAACGAAAAAATTTCGGCAATGGTTCGGTACTTTGATGAGGTAAGCGATGAAGATAAACTTCATACCATTGCCTTATTTACCGGTCGTAATCCCAAACGAATTGTAAAAACAAACTTGCTAAAATTATGGGCTGCAGAGTTGGCACAAATTCCCTTCTGGTTGTTTGAAGAAGCCTATCATGTGGTTGGCGATTTATCTGAAACGATTAGTAATGTGCTGCCCGAAGGAAACGCTAATCATCAATATGGATTAAGTTATTGGATTGAACAATTGCAAGAAAAATTGCATGCAAGTGAGGATGATAAAAAAGCTTTCATTACGTCTACTTGGCTGCAAATGAATCGTGAGGAACGATTTGTGTTTAACAAACTTTCATCAGGCGCATTTCGCATGGGTGTTTCAACTAAGCTTATGGTAAAAGCACTTGCTAAACATACCAAGTTGGATGAAAACCTACTGATGCATCGAATCATGGGAAATTGGACAACAGCCAATACCACGTTTCATGAACTCATTACCAATCATCACGTTCAAGATGATGATTCAAAACCTTATCCTTTTTATTTGGCTTATGCTTTAGAAGAGGAAAATGCCATAAGCAATAATTTAGCCGATTGGCAAATTGAATACAAATGGGATGGTATACGTTGTCAGCTTATACATCGCTCGGGTGTATTGTTTTTGTGGAGCAGGGGAGAAGAGTTAATCACTTCTAATTTTCCCGAATTACAGGCTTTATTAAATCATTTACCTGAAGGAGTAGTAATTGATGGAGAACTCATCGGATACAAGAATGAATCCATTTTGTCATTTCAACATTTACAAACCCGCATCAGCCGAAAAAAGGTAACCAACAAAACCATGCAGGATGTTCCGGTATGTATCATTGCATATGATTTATTGGAAATCAATGGAAAAGATATAAGGCATTTGCCATTGTTTGAACGTAGAAAAATGTTGGAAGAAATGGTAGCGGAAACATCTTCTGATTACGTGCAATTATCACCGTTAATTGAAGCTGACGATTGGAATAAAGTGCAGCAATTTCGGGGCGATGCACGTTTGAAAAATGCGGAGGGTTTAATGCTTAAACATAAACTAAGTGCTTACGAAACCGGTAGAAAAAAGGGTTTTTGGTGGAAGTGGAAGTTAGATCCGTATACAGTTGATGCCGTGATGATTTATGCCATGCGCGGGCATGGAAGAAGAGCCAATTTGTACACCGATTATACTTTTGCCGTTTGGAATGAATCAGGCGAATTGGTTCCATTTACAAAAGCATACAGCGGATTAACAGATAAGGAAATTGTAGAACTTGATGCTTGGATTAAAACAAACACCATTGATAAATTTGGTCCGGTTAGAAGTGTGCATCCTGTGCAAGTTTTTGAAATTGCTTTTGAAGGCATTAATTATTCAACCCGACATAAATCGGGAGTGGCCTTGCGTTTTCCGCGTATACTGCGTTGGCGTAAAGATAAGCCTGCACAAGAAGCCGATACGCTGAGTAATTTAAAACAGCTGATTATTTCACCGGAAGCATAAAAAAAATGACCACCTGAAAGTGGTCATTTTCTTGTATGTGTAATAAAAATGATGCTTAGGCTGCTTTTAAATTTTTAAACTTCAATACATTCAATTTGGCCTTTGCAGATTCAATCGAAATGGTGAGTTCAGTTTGATTTTTATTGGATGGTGCATCATACATGTAATCCAACATAATGGTTTCGCAAATGCTGCGCAAACCTCTTGCCCCTAATTTTAATTCAACCGCAGTATCAACAATCAGGTTAATAATATCATCCGTAATATGAAGTTTGATATTTTCTAACTCAAACATCTTCATATATTGTTTGATCAATGCGTTTTTCGGTTCAATCAAAATTCGATACAAGGCTTCTCTGTCCAGCGGATTTAAATGACATAACACCGGTAAGCGACCAATAATTTCAGGAATTAAACCAAAACTTCTTATATCAGCGGCAGATACGTATTGCAAATAATTTTGCTCATCAGCTTTCACGCCACCTTTTGATTTAAATCCAATGGCTTGGCTTTGTAATCTGCGAGCAATCATTTTATCAATACCTTCAAATGCACCACCGCAGATAAACAAAATGTTTTCAGTGTTAATCTGAATCATTTTTTGATCGGGGTGTTTTCTTCCACCTTGTGGAGGTACATTAGCAGTTGTTCCTTCCAATATTTTTAACAAGGCTTGTTGTACACCTTCACCACTTACATCACGTGTAATACTTGGGTTATCGCTCTTACGGCTAATCTTGTCGATTTCATCAATATAAATAATACCACGCTCAGCTGAGGCTACATCATAATTAGCGGCTTGCAACAAACGGGTTAATACACTCTCCACATCTTCTCCAACATATCCAGCTTCGGTAAGCACGGTGGCATCGGCAATACAAAATGGTACGTGTAATAGTTTAGCCAACGTTTTCGCCAATAATGTTTTTCCTGTTCCGGTTTCACCAATCAACAAAATGTTTGATTTTTCAATTTCAACATCGGCAGTTTTGTTTTTATGCATTAAGCGTTTGTAGTGATTATACACGGCAACACTTAACACTTTTTTCGCTTCATCCTGCCCAATTACATACTGGTCGAGGTGTTTTTTTATTTCGGCAGGTTTTAGCAATTTCCCTGCTGTTTCAAATCCGGTTGCTTTGCTGCTGCGGGCCACCGCTTGATCTTCGTTAATAATTTTATACGCTTGATCAACACAGTTTTCGCATATCAATGCATCAAGGCCTGAAATTAAATATTGGGTTTCGCTTTTTGGCCTTCCGCAAAATGAACAGATATCTTCTTTTTTCTTACTCATGCAATTGCAAATATCTGTAAAAAAAACAAGCTAACCACGTATCCCATGATTAGCTTGTGTATTTCTGTTAAATATCAGTTTAGTGTTCCTTTTTTACTTTGATTAATACATCATCAATCATTCCGTAATCTTTAGCTTCTTGGGCGGTCATCCAGTAATCGCGGTCGCTGTCTCTTTCAACTTTATCAAACTCTTGCCCACTGTGCGTAGCAATAATATCGTACAATTCTTTTTTCAATTTCTGAATTTCACGAGCTGTAATTTCAATATCACTGGCCTGGCCTTGTGCTCCGCCAAGTGGTTGGTGAATCATAATACGTGCATGTGGTAAGGCGGTACGTTTTCCTTTTGCTCCGGCACATTGTAATACGGCACCCATACTTGCAGCCAAGCCGGTACAAATGGTAGCAACATCAGGGTTAATCCATTGCATGGTATCATAAATTCCTAATCCGGCATACACGCTTCCTCCTGGTGAGTTAATGTACATTTGTACATCTCTTCTGGCATCCATGGAGTCAAGAAATAATAACTGTGCTTGAACAATATTGGCCACATAATCATCAATAGGCATGCCTAAGAAAATGATTCTATCCGCCATTAATCTTGAGAAAACGTCAATCTCCCTAAAATTCATCGGACGTTCCTCAATTACTGTGCGCGTCATGTTTTCAACTGAACTTTCTAAATAAGCATCAACCGCAATTGAGCTTATTCCTTTATGCTTAACGGCATATTTTCTGAATTCTTTTCCGAAATCCATAGTTAAAGTGGTTTTTAGTGCAATTTATAAAGATGATTGATACTTGCAAGTGTTATACCAATTGATTTTACTGACATATTGCATTAACCTAAATCGGTGAGTTGTGTGATTAAGCAGGTTATTACAATTTTCAATGCCAAATCACTGCCAAAAAAGCAAAAAAAGACGCAATGGTTGTCGCGTCTTTTTTGAGAGGGAATATATTAATCAATATTAATGGTGGTGTTCTTCGTTGTGTTTTGCAACAACTTTGAAAAACTCCTCTGAGTCAATTTCTTGCTCTTTGATGCTTACTTTACTTTTGATTACATCACGTACTTTTTGTGATACAGCGAGGTTAATCATACGGCTGCGGTAATCTTCTTTTTGCATGCTAGGCTCAATAATACGCTCTAACATTTCATCATTAAGTCCGCTAGTGCCATACGCACCAAACATGCTTTTGGTATAGTTAATGGCTGCTTGTTTAATATCAGCTTCTTCTACTTTCACACCCGCTTCAGTTAATACCTTCTCTTCAAAAATGTGATTTCTTAAGTATTTTGCTTCTGCAGCATAGCTGTCATCAACATTCTCCGTTGTAAATTTATCGGCATGGCGATCAATTAACCAACGCTTTAAAAAGGCATCAGGAAGTTCTATATTTTGTTTTGCAACTAAACTGTCAAGCATTTCGTGTTCCAATAAATGGTCGGCTTGGCCGCTGAAATATGTTTCAAGTTCAGCTTTGATTTTTTCTCTTAACTCCTCTAAGGAATTAACCACACCCGGTCCATAAGCTTGGTCAAATAAATCTTGGTTTAATTCAGCCTTTTCGTTGCGTTTAATTTCTTTTACTGTAACCCTGAAGTTTTTGTTGATATCAGCAACGGTAAGCTTGTTTATTCCTAACGCGTGTGAAATTTCAGTTTGGTTATTATCGAATAAATCAAATACGTTTACATCAAATGATTTACCTTTAGTTGAACCTAAAAATTCATTCTTAATGGCTTCATTTTTTACACTTTGAATAAGTACCGGTGTTGAATCAGAATAAACTCCGCCTTCAATTACATTACCTTCTTCATCCAACTCGGCCATTGAAGTATAAACAATATCATTTTCTGTTCCGGTTTCAACCTCAATCAACTGGCCCGAACGTCTTTGTAAGCGGTCAATCTCTTCATCAATTTCTTTTTCGCTGACTGCTACTTTGTATTTTGTAAAAACATCTTTATCCGATACATTCAAGGTAAACTCTGGCGCCAAACCTACATCAAATTTAAACGTGTAATCAGCACCTTTTGTTAATTCATCAATTTTGGTGTCCTCAGTTAACACAGGCTGGCCAAGTATGTTTAATTTTTGTTCATCAATGTAGTCGAATAAACTACGACTTGCAGTGGTATTTACGGCTTCAAGTAAAAGCGTTGTACCATACATTTTTTCAATCATACCGCGAGGCACCATTCCTGATCTAAATCCCGGAACATTGGCACGTTTTTGATACTCTTTAATTTTTTTCTCCAAATCAGGCATGTAATCTGTGCTGCTGATGCTTACTGAAATGGTGCCATTCAAGGCGTCTTTCTTATCAAATGTAACGTTCATATTCGTTATGGTGTATTAAGCAAAAAAAGACTGATTTGAAGGTCAGTCTTTTTTGCTGATGTTGTTGTGCGCATGGAGGGACTCGAACCCCCACGCCTTTCGGCACCAGATCCTAAGTCTGGCACGGCTACCAATTACGCCACATGCGCCTTTGTTTGTTTTTATTCCCTGAGTTACCTTTCGGCTACTCCCGCGCTGCGGGATTGTTCAACTAGTTGCTTTCAACAACAGTTTCACGAACAATTACGCCACATGCGCATTTTTGTGGCAAGTAATTGAACTTAGTATGTTTTGTTCTATCAATCAGTAATTTAAAACCAAGGTTTTATTTTCTGCTAATTTACTTGCCTTAAAAAGGACTGCAAATGTAAATTTTAAAATTTGGATTGCAAATTTTTTTACAGCCTTTGTCTTCTTACACCATGCTATTCACAAGTAACCATGTTTATTTTAGCTGTAAAGCTCAATTTAAATCTCTAATTTCGCCTATTCCCCGACATATTTATATGCAATACGTAATAGACACTGACAAGGAAAATAAAGAAATAGTTAAAGCATACCGTAATGTTATTAAAGCGTGTAAACGTAATCTTGATAACAACGATCGAAAACAAATTCGTAAGGCTTTTGAAATGGCATTGGATGCCCATAAAACCATGCGAAGAAAATCAGGGGAGCCTTACATTTTACATCCGTTGGCTGTAGCCCAAATTTGTGGCGAGGAAATAGGTTTGGGGGCAACTTCTATCATTTGTGCTTTGTTGCACGATGTGGTAGAAGATACCAACATTACCTTGGATGTGATTGAGTTGAATTTTGGTTCTAAAGTTTCTCGAATTATTGACGGACTCACAAAAATTTCAGGTGTTTTTGAACAACAAGATAAATCCATTCAAGCTGAAAATTTTAAAAAGTTATTACTTACCCTGAGTGATGATGTTCGGGTGATTTTAATTAAACTGGCCGATAGGCTGCACAATATGCGAACGCTGGATTCAATGAGTCCGAAATCGCAGTTGAAAATTGCTTCTGAAACACATTATGTTTATGCACCGCTGGCTCACAGGCTTGGTTTATATGCCATAAAAACGGAGTTGGAAGATTTGGCCACCAAATATTTGGAGCCGGAAAAGTACAATTTTGTTAAACATAAATTACAAGAAACTAAAGCCCAACGTAATCGATACATCAAACAATTTATTGAACCTTTGGTGGAAGAGTTGGATCAAGAAGGGTTCAAGTATGAAATCAAGGGTCGTCCTAAATCCATTCACTCCATCCTCAATAAAATGAAAAAACAAAACATACCTTTTGAAGAAGTGTATGATTTGTTTGCCATAAGAATTATTGTTGATTCGGAGTATGAAGATGAAAAGGCAGATTGTTGGCGGGTTTATTCTATCGTTACCAATCATTACAGGCCAAACCCAGATAGGTTAAGAGATTGGATTAGTACGCCCAAAGCCAATGGTTACGAAAGTTTGCACACCACGGTAATGGGGCAAAAAGGGAAGTGGGTTGAAGTGCAAATACGCACCCGCAGAATGGATGAAATAGCCGAGAAAGGTTACGCTGCCCATTGGAAATATAAAGATGCCAATACCAAACAAGATATTGGATTGGAAGAATGGCTGGCACGTGTGCGTGAAATCTTGGAAAATCCGGAACAAAATGCTCTCGACTTTCTGGATGATTTTAAAATGAATTTCTTCGCAGAAGAAATTTTTGTATTTACTCCTAAAGGTGATTTACGCAAGTTGCCTCTAAATGCTACCGTGCTCGATTTTGCATTCGATTTGCATACCCAAATTGGCGAACGTTGCATAGGCGGAAAAGTAAACAATAAATTGGTGCCGCTTAATCATACTTTACTTAATGGGGATCAGGTTGAAATATTAACCTCAACCAAACAAACACCCAAAGAAGAGTGGCTCAATTTTGCGGTTACTGCTAAAGCCAAAAGTAAAATACGCGATTGGCAGAAACAGGTTAAAATGCGTGCCTCAGCCATGGGAAAAGAAATATTGGAACGTAAGTTTACCCAAGAAAAAATTCCTTTTACCAGTGAGGCCTTACAAGATATCATCTACTATTTTCACTTACCAACCGTAAGTGATTTATACGCCAACTTAGCCGAAGAGAAGTTAGATAAAACCAAATTACATATTGCTGAAATATTGGAGCAAGTCAAAAAACAAAGGCTTGAACACCAGCAAGAGGTTAAACAACTAAAAGAGGCTAAAGCCAATAACAAAGAGCAAGCCGCTATTCCAAAAGATGGGGTAATTATTGGCGATGATACCGATTTGCCGTACAGCTTTAGTAAGTGCTGCAGCCCGATTCCGGGTGATGAAATTTTTGGTTTTATTACGGTTGGTGAAGGGGTTAAAATACACCGTACCAATTGCAGTAACGCCATTAGTTTAATGAGTAACTACGGCTACCGTGTAATTAAAGCCAAATGGGCCAACCAGGTGTTTGATAAGGCACGTGCTTTTACCACACAAATAAAAGTGCAAGGTATTGATAGTGTGGGTATCGTAAGTATTATTACAGATATCATCAGTAAGCAACTTCAAATTAATATGCATGCTATTCAAATTGGTTCAAAAAACGGCATGTTTGAAGGAAACATTGAGTTGGAAGTACACGATACCAAACAATTGGAGGAGCTGATGAATAAAATAAAAGCGGCTAGTCCGTTAATTAAAGTTAGCAGAGAAGATATTTTATAATTTGAAAGCTTGAAATGGCGGCAAATTGACATGAAGTTATTCCCATCTTATGCACGTTTTTTTTTAATTCGTTAATCAAGGCTTATTTTGCATGCTCGAAGCAAGAATTATTATGCAATCAAGTCAGACCGCTGATCAGATTAAGGATGAAGTAAAAAAACTGTTTGTTTCTTTTTTAGAGCAAAAACAACAGCGTAAAACGCCTGAACGTTTTGCTATTTTAGATGAAATTTACAGTAACAGAGAGCACTTTGATGTGGAAACCTTGTACGTTCAAATGAAAAACAGAAACTACAGGGTAAGCCGTGCCACTGTTTATAATACCCTTGATTTATTGTTAGAAGCAGGCCTGGTTACCAAACATCAGTTCGGAAAAAATTTGGCTTTGTATGAAGGTGCTTACGGTTACCGCCAGCACGATCATTTGATTTGCAACCACTGTAATAAAATATTGGAGTTTTGTGATCCGCGCATTCAGCAAATAAAAAGTATGATGGGCGAATTGCTCGATTTTACGGTTACCGAACATTCTTTGCATTTATTTGGAAATCCAAAAACAAAAGACGGAAAGTGTACCACTTGTAAAAAAAGTGTGTAGGCTTTTTTGAATAATGAAAAAATAAAAACATGATTGACGTTGTATTAGGCCTCCAATGGGGCGATGAAGGAAAAGGGAAAATTGTTGATGTATTAACCCCGCAATATGATGTGGTGGCCCGTTTTCAAGGCGGCCCCAATGCCGGACACTCGCTTGAGTTTAACGGACAAAAGCATGTGTTAAACACCATTCCATCCGGAATATTTCATCAGCATACCATAAACATTATTGGCAATGGTGTGGTAATTGATCCGGTTACTTTAAAAAAAGAAATTGAAAAGGTAATGGCTTCCGGAGTTGATCCGCGAAAAAATTTATTCATCTCACAAAAAGCACATTTAATTTTACCTACGCACCGTTTGGTTGATGCAGCCAGCGAAGCGCACAAGGGCGAGCACAAAATTGGTTCAACCTTAAGAGGCATTAGTCCAACTTATCAAGATAAAATTGGTCGCACCGGTTTACGAGTGGGCGATATCATCACACCAAATTTTAAACAAAAGTACGAGGCTGCTGTAGCCAATCACAAGCAATTGTTAGATAGGTTCAATTTTACTTACAACCTTGCCGAACATGAACCTGCATTTTTTGAAGCGGTTGAGTTTTTAAAACAATTTCAAATCATCAGTTCGGAATATTTTTTAAACCAATTGATGAGTGAAGGAAAAAAGGTTTTGGCAGAAGGTGCGCAAGGAACGTTATTGGATATTGATTTTGGTACCTATCCTTTTGTTACTTCATCAAACACCATAACAGGTGGTGTGTGCAGTGGTTTAGGAGTGGCTCCTCAAAAAATTAATAAAGTGTATGGTATTTTTAAAGCCTATTGCACAAGGGTAGGAAGTGGTCCGTTTCCAACTGAATTGCATGATGAGGTTGGCGAACAATTGCGCAAACAAGGTTTTGAGTTTGGTGCCACTACCGGCCGACCACGCAGAACCGGATGGCTTGATTTGCCAACCTTAAAATATTCCATTATGCTTAATGGTGTAACTGATTTAATATGTACCAAAAGTGATGTATTAAGCGGTTTTGAGCAAGTGCCTGTTTGTGATGCGTATGATATTGACGGAACTACGGTAACCGAAATACCTTTTAACTTTAATGATGCCCCGATTAAACCATTGTTTAAACACTTTGCAGGTTGGAGTGAAGATTTAACAGGTATAAAAACGTATGATGCTTTGCCTGCTTCATTTAAGGCATACATGAGTTACATTGAATCGCAGGTAGGTTTACCTTTAAGTGTAATATCGGTTGGGCCGGATAGGGAACAAACGATTATGAAATAAAAATGGTTGGCTTTTCTGGGGAAATAAATAAAATACACTGAGTATTTGACAATTGAATATAAGGATAAAAGAGGCTGTCGAGAATTAACGACAGCCTCTTTTGCTTTTATTTTACCAACATAAGTTTGGCAGGGGTGTTTACTCCATTGATACTTAAATAATAGTAATAAACGCCTTTTTCCAAATCACTTTTATCTTCTGCATAATTGGCAATTCTTCCGCCAGCTTTTAACATATCATACGCCTGTAAATATTGCACCAACTCGCGGGTACGATATAAGAGAAGTTGACCCGCATCCAATCCAAATGAATGTAGTCGTATTAAATTCAACACATCTGTATTCATATTTTCCAATGCGCTGTATGCTTCATCTTTTAAACGGTTAATTTCAGAAACTGGTAAAGGATTGCCGGAACCATCAACACCAACCAAAGCTATAAACGCTTTGTTTTTAGCGTGAGCGGCTAATGGATCGTATATTTTATCTTCTTGTTTTACTGATTCAGTAGGGTTGGGTTGAGTTGAATAATGTTCATATAGTTTATAATAATTACTATCTTTATCAGGATGTTTTATTTGCTCTATTAATTCGTTTATTCGTTTATTTGTCCCTGTAATTTTGTTTATGGCAAACTCAGAAATTTCGAACATGGTATATGGGGCGCCATAACTTCCATTGGGTTCTTTATACCTGTTTTTAGGCCGTTCTATAGGTTGGGCATTTGCGGTTAAATGAATAAAAAATGCATAAGCTAAAAGCATTAATAGCGGCTTTGCGTGGGTTAGGTAAGTTGTTTTCATTGTATTGCTATTTATTGATTATAATAGATTTACCTGTGGTGTAGTTAACGCATTTTAAAATGCCATAATCCTTGTTTATTATTAAAGTATCCAGTTGTTGATTAATAAGAGTTGAATGGTTATAGTACCACTTATTACTAAGAAGTATTGAATCAAAATTTGAATTGAGGGATTTGAATGCATAATGAGTAAAGAAGAATGTAGATTTATTACCGATAAAGGTGCAATAACCATTCATTGATTCAAGTTGTAGAAATATAGAATCGTTTTTAGTTTAGTTATAAAAAACATATTGTAAGACCTCATACTTTTCTGTTTGGTAAACATTGCAATCAGGATTAGGGTCGCGCTTCTTTACTTCACTAAATCTATGCTTTATCTCATTGGATAAAAACGAGATTGAAATATTGTTGTTGTCTGTAAATCGAATTGAATCAATATCTTTATATGGTATTAACGATTTTCTTGAATCATTAACATAGTAGTAACTTGTTCCCTCTTCGGGGCAACTAGGCTCATCACTACAATTTGCAAAAACGAATGAAATAAAAAATAGTAAAACAATGGGTATAGTTTTCATGGTATGTGAGTTAAGTTGTTTTATGAAGATAATAAAAATTCAACACATCTGTATTCATATTTTCCAATGCGCTGTATGCTTCATCTTTTAAACGGTTCATTGTTGCAGGTGGTAGGGGGACACCATCAGGATCAACACCAACCAAAGCTATAAACGCTTTGTTTTTAGCGTGAGCGGCTAATGGATCGTAGTCGTTATCTTTCTTGGAAAAGGCGGTTGGGTTGGGGGTGTTGATATACTTCCAATAAATAAACTCATAATTATCATGAATATAACCACTTCCAGTTTCAATTAACTTCACTAAACTTTTTATTCTTTCCTTTACACCTGTTGATTTATCATTGTTATATTCAGAAATATCAAATAAAGTGTACGGAGCTCCGTAAGTTCCATTAGGCTCTTTGTATCTGTTTTTAGGCCTTTCTTTTGGCTGTGAAAATGCTGTGGAATAAGTGAGGATTTGGATGGCAAAAAATAAAAGAAATCTTTTTATTGAAGTTTGATTTAATAATTTCATAGTTGCAGTATTAATTTTTAATAGTGAGTTGCTTACCAGTGCTATAGTTAACGCTTTTTAAAATTCCATTTTCCTTGTTAATAACCAATGTATCAAATTGCTGATTGATTAATGTTGAATGATTGTAAAACCACTTATTGTTTATTTGTATAGAATCATTTTTAGTAGTTCGATCTTTGATAACATATACGTCAAAATAAAAAATGCTTTCATTTCCTATAAAAGTACATGTACCATTTTTACGCTCTAATTGTAGAAATAATGAATCTGAATTTAACAAGTTGTAATAGATAAATTCTAAAACTTCATAATGTAAAGTTGTATAAACGTTGCAATCTGGATTAGGGTCTCTTTTTTTAGAAATGCTAAAATATTTCCTAATACCCGAACCAACAAAGTTTAAAGCTTCATTGTTATTGGTATTGTAAGAAAGCTTTTCGTTTCCTAAATAGGGTATTCGGTTTCTTACTTCTTGTATGTTATATAAATATTCCTTACTGGCATCCGGGCAACTAGGCTCATCACTACAATTTGCGAACAAAAATGGTATACTAAACAATATTATAATGCGGGTTAATCTCATGGTATAATGATTAATAATGGTTATATGAAGATAGTAAATAAATGCTGTTAATCAAATTTATTTTTCTAAGGGCATATTTATTCGAAAATTCTTCGCCAAATAACGTTATCATACTTAAATAATAATAAGCCGAATTGTAAGTTATAAAATCCATATTCACTTTCAGTTTCAGCATCACCATATTGCACTGCATTTATTAAATTATTTCCTAATTGAATAACTGTGTCGGCATCATTTTTTGCAATCACTAAATGTCGACTTCCAATTTGTGTTTCATTATTATCGTTTATATAGTACAATCGTAATGCTGTTGAAACTATTTCTGTTTGGGTTAGCCGAAACTTTAATCTAAGTCTTGTATGATTATGGTTCATTTTAGTATACACCAACTCAAAATATTCATAATAATCGTAAATCATACCAGGGCAACCCGGGTTGCCATATTTTTTTTTAAATGTTTGGTCGAAAAAATTATTTACTTTGGTTAATACAAAAATGGCAGTATCAAATGTTTCGCTCACAAACGTTAAAGTATCAAATGGGTGTGCCAACATGCCGTTTTGTGAAGCTGTACTATCAGGAAAGTAATAATATGTTTTTTGATTAGTTGTATCTAAGCCTTCGCAAGGTTCATCAGGTTTACATGCACTAAAGTAGATACTCCATAACGAAACAAAAATTAAAAATAAGTAGCGTTTTAGGTTTGGGTTCATGGGTAATTAATTTCATACAATTTATATTTTTTAATCAAATAAATCAGCGCGACTAATAGTATACTATAACTAAGCAACCAGGCTGTTGCTAAATGGAAATAAAAAAGGCTTCACCGAATGTGTAGTGAAGCCTAATAGATTAATATAAAGTTGCTAAGCGGATTCCAAAAATTCGCCCAACCATTTTTTGGGTTTCATGCGTTTTGGTTTTTTCAACCCAAACTTATCAATACCATATTTTTTTATGTGTGCAACGGCTTCATCAACTGAGTCGGTTATTAAAAGGTATTCTTTTATCTCTGCCGCAGAAACAGTTTGGTTGGCAATCATATCTTCGGTTAATTCAATTAAATTTTTCCAATATTCTTTGCCAAACAATACCACAGGAAACTCTTGTATTTTTCCGGTTTGTATTAAGGTTAAGGCTTCAAACATTTCATCCATAGTGCCCCAGCCGCCCGGCATAATTACAAAGGCATAAGAGTATTTTACCAATAAAGTTTTGCGTACAAAAAAGTATTTAAACTCCACCGAAGTTTGTACGTAAGGATTTTCTTTTTGTTCATGCGGTAAAATAATATTACACCCCACCGATTTTCCTCCGGCCTCAAACGCTCCACGGTTGGCTGCTTCCATAATTCCTGGTCCGCCACCGGTAATAATGGTAAACCCTAATTTGCTTATGGCTGCTCCCATTTCAACCGCCTTTTGGTAGTAAGGATGATCTTCTTTAAAACGTGCACTACCAAAAATGGTAACGCAGGGCCCCACAAAATGTAACTTTTGAAAGCCTTTGATAAACTCCCACAACACCTTAATCACAAATTTAAATTCACGGGTACGTGATCGTGGTCCTTCCAAAAATCGCCTTTCGGAGTGCAATACTTTTTCTCTCAGTTTTTTAATGTTTTTTCCGGTCATAATTAATCATATAAACGTAAAAAAGACGCGAATGGTGTTCGCGTCTTTTTTGGGAGTGTATTGAAAGTTTTAATTATAAGTTTCCTCTGCGGTCTTGCTCACGTTCTAAGGCTTCAAACAAAGCTTTAAAATTTCCTTTGCCAAAACTTTTGGCCCCTTTACGTTGAATAATTTCAAAGAACATGGTTGGTCTGTCTTCAACAGGCTTGGTAAACAATTGCAATAAATAACCTTCATCATCACGGTCAACCAAAATACCTAATTCTTTTAATGGACCCAAGTCTTCCTCAATTGGTCCAACACGATCCAACAAATCATCATAATAACTTTTTGGCACTTGTAAAAACTCTACCCCACGAGCTTTTAAAGTTTTAACCGTGGCAACAATATCTTTGGTGGCAATGGCAATATGCTGCACGCCTTCACCTTCGTAAAAATCTAAATATTCTTCTACTTGCGATTTTTTCTTTCCTTCGGCCGGCTCATTAATCGGGAATTTTACATAACCGTTTCCGTTGCTCATTACCTTACTCATTAAGGCTGAATATTCTGTGCTAATGTCATTATCATCAAACGAAAGAATATTTTTAAAGCCCATTACATCCTCATAAAATTTTACCCAAGGATTCATTTGATTCCAACCTACATTACCCACGCAATGGTCAACATACAACAAACCGGCAGGCTCCGGATTGTATTCACTTTTCCACGCTACAAAGCCCGGCATAAAAACACCGTTGTAGTTTTTGCGTTCAATAAACAAGTGTTCTACTTCGCCATACGTTTTAATACCGCTTATTTTTACTTCACCATCTTTATCGGTAAGTGTTTTGGGTTCAACAGTACCTACACCGCCTCTTGATGTTGTTTTTTCATAAGCATCATACGCATCATCAACCCATAAGGCAAGATATTTCACACCATCACCATGCTTACGGTGATGCTCGGCAATTGGGCTATCACTGCGTAAAGGTGAGGTAAGAATTAAGCGCATTTTATTTTGAATGAGCACATACGAAGCCCTGTCTTTTAATCCGGTTTCAGGTCCGGCATAAGCCAAACTTTGAAAACCAAAAGCAGTTTTATAATAGTGAGCAGCTTGCTTGGCATTACCCACCCAAAGCTCAATAAAATCGGTTCCGTTTAGTGGAAGAAAATCTTGCATTGTTTCTTTTTTTGTGATATCAAGTGTTTCCATTATTGTAGTTTTCTTTGTTATTCAACCCACGATTTGTAATAGTGCGGGTCTTCCATATTCATTGCTTCTTGTGTAATTTGTAAAGGATAAAACGGATCAATCATTACGGCAAGTTCTTTGGTTTCTTTTTGCCCTATTGATTTTTCAACTGTACCCGGATGTGGTCCGTGTGGTATGCCTTTCGGGTGCAAACTAATCATGCCACGCTCTACGTGTTTGCGGCTCATAAAATCACCATCAACATAATACAATACCTCATCACTATCAACATTGCTGTGGTTGTATGGTGCAGGTATGGATTGCGGATGATAATCATACAAACGCGGCACAAATGAACAAATCACAAAATTATGCCCTTCAAAAGTTTGGTGTATGGGAGGCGGCATGTGCACACGGCCGGTTATTGGCTCGTAGTTGTGTATGCTAAATCCATATGGGTATTGATATCCATCCCAACCAATAGCATCAAAAGGATGCGTGGCATACACATAAGGATAAATCATATCCTGCTTTTTAATCATTACTTTAAATTCACCATGCGCATCATGTGTTTCTTTTAGCACCGGCAGTTTAAGGTCACGTTCGCAATAGGGCGAGTGTTCTAAAAATTGACCGTAACTGTTTAAATAACGTTTAGGCGGACGAATAGGCGAGAAACTTTCCGTGATGAACAAACGGTTATTTTCATCATTAAAATGTATTTGATAAATAATGCCTCTTGGTATCACCAAATAATCACCGTATTCAAATTCAATTTCTCCGTATAAGGTTACTAATTTTCCGCTTCCTTCATGAATAAAAATTACTTCATCGGCATCGGCATTTTTAAAAAAGTAATCGGTGGTGCTTTTTTTAGGAGCAGCGCTTGATATATACACATCGCTATTAAAAAGTGTATACACCCTGCTTTTTAAATAATCATCAACAGGTGTTGTTTTAAACGTAAGAAAGCTGCGGTTTTGCAGATTTTTTTTAAGTGCGGCTTTTGGCGCAACATCATACGGTTCTCCAATTTCTTTTACTAAAGTTGGTGGATGACAGTGGTAAACCAAACTGTAAATACTGCTAAAACCTTCGGTGCTAATTAGCTCCTCGGCATAAAGCGAGCCATCGGGTTTTCTAAATTGAGTATGACGTTTGGCAGGGATTTTCCCTTGTTTATGATAAAAAGGCATATGTAGGCAAATTTATTTTTTAGTCAATGCAATTAATTTTAGTTTTTTTGTGACTAATATAATTGAATCGCATCAAACAAAAGTATTTTAAATAATAAATGAAAAAACTGATTTTTATCACGGCAATTGCGCTACAGTTGTGGGGTTGCGGCCAAAATAACAATACCGCAAGTAAAGCAGATGAACAAACTGAGGCTGCTCCATCAGCATCGGTGGCTCAAATAAGTGCCGAAATAGAAAAAGCGCCAACCAATGCAGAGCTTTATTACAAACGTGCCGTTATTTATTTTGATGAATCAAAATTAGATATGGCCTTGGCAGATATTGATCAAGCCATTGGGTTAAGCGCTGAAAATCCGCTTTATCATTTTTTTAGAGGGAGAATTTTGTATGCCATGAATAAAACCATTGAAGCTTCAAAATCCTATGAAAAAGCCATCACCCTTCGCCCTGATTTTACCGAGGCTCAATTAAAATTAGCCGAGTTGTATTATTTGGTGAAAGAGCACAAAAAATCGTTTGATGTGTTAAATGCAGTGTTGGCAAATGATAAACAAAACACTGAAGCCTTGTTTTACCGAGGCATGAATTATAAAGAGGTTGGCGATACCAATGCGGCCATTGCAGCTTTTCAAAAAGCCTATGAATATGATGCACAACATTATGAGGCGGTGATGCAATTGGCCAATTTATTCTCGGTGTTGGAAAATAAATCTGCACTTGATTATTACATTGCTGCAGCACGTTTACAACCCAAAAGTCCTGAGCCTCCATACGGTGCCGGTGTGTTTTTACAAAAGAAAAAACAGTACAAAAAAGCCATTGTAATGTACGAGCAGGCTTTAAAAGCTGATGGTAAATTTTACCAAGCCTATTACAATGCCGGGTTAATAAACATGGAAATAAACAGGGTAAATGATGCTTTGAGTAATTTTAATACGGTGGTTCGTTTAGCGCCTGATTTTGCTGATGCATACTACATGCGAGGATTATGTTATGAAGTGTTGAAGAAGAAGGAAGATGCTAAATTGAATTACGAATATGCACTTGAAATTAACCCTGAACATCCATTGGCTAAACCGGCTTTGGCAGCCTTAAAATAAGCATTTGCCATAATCTGATAATTCTTTTTCTTTTTTTACAATCTGCATTTTACCTTGCAGCACTTATATGAGCAATATTAATATTACTTTACCTGACGGCTCGGTTCGTTCGTATGAATCGGGGATTACCGCTTTAGAAATTGCTAAGTCAATTAGCGAAGGGTTGGCAAGAAATGTACTTGCAGCCAAAGTAAATGGAGAAGTTTGGGATGCAACCCGCCCAATAACCACAGATGTTTCGTTGGTTTTGCTCACGTGGAATGATACGGATGGAAAACAAACCATGTGGCATTCTTCAGCTCACTTATTGGCTGAAGCGCTTGAGGCATTGTATCCGGGTGTAAAGTTCGGTATTGGCCCCGCCATTGAAAATGGGTTTTATTATGATGTTGATTTTGGCGGCAAAGATTTTTCAATTGATGATTTAAAAAAGGTTGAAGAAAAAATGGTTGAATTGGCCAAACAAGGCAATTTATACCAACGCAAAGAAATCAGTAAGCAAGATGCCGTTGACTATTTCACAGAAAAAGGTGATGAATATAAATTGGAATTAATTGATGGTTTAGAAGACGGTTCAATAACGTTTTACCAACAAGGTAATTTTACCGATTTATGCCGTGGGCCGCATATCCCGAATACCGGTTTTATCAAAGCCGTTAAATTACTGAATGTGGCCGGTGCATATTGGAGGGGTGATGAAAAAAATAAAATGCTTACCCGTATTTATGGCATCACTTTCCCTAAAAAATCGGAGTTAGATGAATATTTGGTGTTGTTGGAAGAAGCAAAAAAACGTGATCACCGCAAAATTGGAAAAGAGTTAGAGTTGTTTACTTTTTCTGAGAAAGTAGGCATGGGGCTTCCATTGTGGTTACCAAAAGGGGCCATGTTAAGAGAACGGTTGATTCAATTTTTGCAAAGGGCACAGGTAGATGCAGGGTATATGCCTGTAGTTACACCGCATATTGGTAACAAAAACTTATACATCACTTCGGGGCATTATGAAAAATACGGTGCCGATTCATTCCAACCGATTTCTACACCAAGAGAAGGGGAAGAGTTTTTCTTAAAACCAATGAATTGTCCGCACCATTGCGAAATTTATAAAGCGCAGCCTCGCTCTTACAAAGATTTACCGGTGCGTTTTGCAGAGTTTGGAACGGTTTATCGTTATGAGCAGGCCGGTGAGTTGCATGGCTTAACCAGGGTAAGAGGATTTACGCAAGATGATGCGCATTTATTTTGCAGACCCGATCAAGTAAAAGAAGAATTTTGTAAGGTAATTGACCTGGTGCTTTATGTATTTAATGCCCTTGATTTTAAAGATTATACCGCACAAATTTCTTTGCGTGATAAAGAAAATAGAGCCAAATACATTGGTTCAGAAGAGAATTGGAATTTAGCAGAACAAGCCATTATTGAATCGGCTGCCGAAAAAGGATTAAAAACCGTGATTGAATATGGTGAAGCAGCGTTTTACGGTCCGAAGTTGGATTTTATGGTGAAAGATGCCATTGGCCGTAAATGGCAGTTGGGAACCATTCAAGTTGATTACAACTTGCCTGAACGGTTTGAATTGGAATACACCGGAAGCGATAACCAAAAGCATAGGCCTGTAATGATACACCGTGCGCCATTTGGCTCGTTGGAGCGTTTTGTGGCCGTGTTAATTGAGCATTGTGCCGGTAATTTCCCGCTTTGGTTGCACCCTGAACCTGTAAGTATTTTGCCCGTAAGCGAAAAATATCATGAGTATGCGCAAAAAGTTGTGAATGTGCTAAATAAAGCAGATATTCGCGGGCCGCTTGACGACCGTAATGAAAAGGTTGGCAGAAAAATACGTGATGCGGAATTAAAGAAAATACCTTTTATGCTGGTGGTTGGAGAACAAGAAATGGCAGAAGAAACAGTATCGGTAAGAAAGCACGGTGGCGAAGAATTAGGTAAGATGAAACTTGCCGATTTTGTAGCCTACTACAAAGAACAAAGTAAAATTTAATAATAAACATTGGCAACACCAAACAATTCAAGTGGTCCTTACAATGGACCAAGGCATGACGGAAACAGATTCAGAGGCCGCAGACAAGTAGAAGCTGAACACAAAATCAACGGTTACATCGTTGCACAGGAAGTTCGTTTAGTAGGTGAAAACATTACACCGGGAGTAGTGTCGCTAAAAGAGGCATTACGATTGGCTGAGGAACAAGAGCTAGATTTGGTTGAAATTTCACCAAATTCCGATCCTCCGGTTTGTCGTATCGTTGATTATAAAAAGTTTCTTTACGAACAAAAAAAGAAGCGTAAAGAAATGAAAGCGAACGCAACCAAACAGGAAGTGAAAGAAATACGTTTCGGTCCGAATACGGATGAGCATGATTTTGAATTTAAATTAAAACATGCCGAAAAGTTCTTAAACGAAGGAAACAAGGTAAGGGCTTTTGTGTTTTTTAAAGGTCGTGCCATTGTTTATAAAGAAAGAGGAGAAGTGTTGTTGTTACAATTTGCACAGCGTTTATCAGAAATTGGTAAGGTTGAGCAGTTACCTAAGTTGGAAGGCAAAAAAATGTTTTTGTTGGTAGCTCCAAAAGGTAAATCAGGAAAATAAAAAAAAGTAAACCGGAATAAAACAAAGAAGGGACAGATTATGCCTAAAATGAAAACAAACAGTGCTGCAAAAAAGCGTTTTAAAGTTACTCCTAGTGGTAAAATTAAACGTGCGCAAGCATTTAAAAATCACATTTTAACTAAAAAAACCACTAAGCAAAAACGCGCTTTAACCAAAATGGTTGTTGTGAGTGATGCTGATATGGGTTTGGTTAAAAACTTACTTGCTATTGGTAAATAATAGCAAACAAAACAGGCTGTTTAGGTAAGCCTTAGAATTACCTAGGTTTTAAATTTAACCCGAACAAAAGCACCAAAGAGTTGAATAACATCAACCGCTTAGGTTCAAAAAAGTAAAAATTATGCCACGTTCAGTAAATTCAGTAGCGTCTCGTAGACGTAGAAAAAAACTCCTCAAATTAGCCAAAGGCTACTGGGGAAAACGTAAAAACGTATTAACCGTTGCCAAACACACGATTGATCGTGCATTGGCTTTCGCTTATCGTGATAGAAAAACCAAAAAACGTAACTTCCGCAGCTTATGGATTACCCGTATTAATGCAGGTGTGCGTCAAGAAGGTTTGTCATACTCACAATTTATGGGTATGGCTACTAAAAAGAATTTAGGTTTAAATCGTAAAGTATTAGCCGATCTTGCAATGAATCACCCTGAAACTTTCAAGGCCATTGTAGATTCAGTTAAAAAATAATGTTCAACCAATCCGGTTTACAAAGCGCCCCGACTTGTCGGGGCGCTTTTTTTATGCAGTAATGCCAACCTTCTTAAAAATATTTTGATATCCTTTCAAGGCAAATTATATTGTAATACCATTTAAATAAAACGAGTAAACCATGAATCATACTGTATACCAAATTGCCTTAACCTTAATTCCGGGAATTGGTGATGTGCTTGCCCGCAACTTAGTTAGTTATTGCGGTGGAGTGGAAGAAGTATTTAAACAAAAAAAATCTCGCTTGCTTCAAATACCGGGTATTGGCGAAAAATTGGCCCAAAGTATTACTGATTACAAAAACTTTAAACAAGCCGAAGCCGAACTCTCCTTTATTGAAAAACATGGCATACAAACCATGTTTTATTTAGATAAATCATACCCAACTCGATTAAAACATTTTGCAGATGCGCCAATCATGTTGTACGGTTTAGGAAACTTGAATTTAGAGGCTGAAAAAATTGTGGCCATTGTAGGTACTCGCAAAGCAAGTGAATACGGCAAAGCACTCACCGAACAAATAATTGATGTGCTCAAGCCTACCGGTGCACTTATATTAAGTGGCCTTGCATTAGGTATTGATGTTGCCGCACATCGATATGCCGTAAAACACAATTTACAAACAGTGGGCGTTATGGCGCATGGGTTAGATCGTATTTATCCGCATCAACATAAAACCATTGCAAAAAACATGTTACCCAATGGAGGGTTGTTAACTGAGTTTATCAGCGGCACTCAACCCGATCGTGAAAATTTTCCGAAACGAAATCGAATTGTTGCCGGTTTATGTGATGTGTTGGTTGTGGTGGAAACCGGTGTAAAAGGTGGTGCCATGATTACGGCCGAAATTGCCAATTCATACAACAAAGAAATAATGGCCGTGCCAGGCAGAACCAGTGATGAATATTCATTTGGCTGCAACGCTTTAATTAAACTCAACAAGGCAACTATACTTACTGTTCCTGAAGATATTTTATCACTAATGGGTTGGGAACAAAGTGTTCAAACATCCATCACCAACAAACAACAACAATTGCCGCTGGATTTAACGCCAACTGAATCACAAATTGTTCAATTTATTCGCAATAAAACCAAAGCAGGAATTGATGATATTGCTTTTGCACTTCAAATGGATAGTGGAAACCTATCATTAACGCTTCTTGATTTGGAGTTTAGAGGAATTATCAGACAATTGCCCGGTAAATTTTTTGAATTGGTTTAATTTGCAACATGAAAATTAAAGTACAGGCTTCATTGCACATTTTCTTGCAATTGGTTTTACTCGGCACAAGTGCTTTTGCGCAGCAACCTAAAAAAGTAATTTTTTTAATTGGTGATGGCATGGGATTAACACAAATCAGCGGTGCTATGAGTAATTATAAAGGCATCAATGCATTTGAACGTTTTCCGGTGATTGGTTTAAGTAAAACATCATCAGCCAAAAATTATATTACAGATAGTGGAGCAGGGGCAACCGCATTTACCATTGGTGAAAAAACTTACAACGGAGCCATTGGTGTAAATGCCGATACCTTAAGTAAACCTACTTTATTTGAGTTGGCAAAAAAGAAAAATATGGCAACGGGAGTGGTGGTTACTTCCAGCATTCAACACGCAACACCGGCTAGTTTTTATGCGCATGTGCCAAGCCGAAAAATGTATGATAGCATTTCAACATTTTTGTTAAATCAAAACTGTGATATAGCCATTGGTGGTGGCAGTAAATTTATTTATGATCGTAATGATGGCAGGCAACTATCGGTTGAATTAATTAACAAAGGATTTTTATTGTTGAACGATACCGTTTTAAAACCTGTTCAGTCGAATAAATACATTTATACGCTTGCCCCCGATGGTTTAAAAACCATGGAGCAGGGTCGTGGTAATTATTTAAGCAAAGCCACTCAACAAGCGGTTGAAAATTTATCTTCAAACAAAAACGGTTACTTTTTAATGGTGGAAGGAAGCCAAATTGATTGGGGAGGGCATGATAATGATTTTAGTTATATGCAAGCCGAGTTGCATGATTTTAATGAAGCCATTAATGTGGCCTTAGATATTGCAGCCAAAGATAAAGACGTACTTGTGTTGGTAACAGCCGACCATGAAACGGGTGGATTAACTTTAAATGCTACTGATAATAAATTATCATTCCGACCAAAATTTTCAACCCCGGATCATACGGGTGTAATGGTGCCTGTGTTTGCCTATGGTGCCGGTGCGCAAGAGTTTGCAGGTGTGTATGAAAATACCGAGTTGTTTGTTAAGTTGTGTAAGTTATTAAATGTTAAGCCATGAGTAAGCAAAATATCATCTTATTGGTTGTAGTGAGTTTGGTAGTAGTTTTTATGTATGTTATTCTACCCAAACTTAAATTAGGGCTTAATCAAGGTAAAATATTTCGAGCAGCCATTTTTTGCGGAATATTGGTGTGGCTAGGTTTTGATTTTTACATGAAAGAAAAATATTGGTATTTACTCATCCTAGCCTTAGGTGCGTTTGGCTTTTTTAGTATGCTTATCAGCAGCAAGCAAAAATAATTTTATCGCAATAAGGTAACTTGTCCGTTTAACTTACCTGAAACTTTATCAGCACCGGTGTATTGAATGACCCAAACATACACATCATTCGGTGCAAACTCACCATTAACGGTGCCATCCCATTTATCTTTGGTGTTGGTGGTTTCAAAAACCAAACTTCCCCAACGGTTATAAATTTCTAATCGGAAGGATACAATATCATTTGCCGCTGCAAAAAAATCATCATTGTATCCATCTGAGTTTGGACTAAAAGCACTCGGCACATAAATACTGGCCGGACAGTTAGAAACCACAACTATGTTTTTACTGTTTACACAACCATTCTCACCGGTAACGCTAATGCTGTATCTGCCTTCTCGGCTAATGATATATTCCGGTGTTGTTGAACCATTGTCCCATAACAAAGAAATAAAGTTTCCACGCGCAATAAGTGTAGTGTCGTTCCTGCAGATACCTACTTCATCCGGTAAAAACAGGGTAGGCTTAGGCAATTGATTCACCACGATGGTGTCAACTGCTTTGCAATTGTTATTATCGGTAATGGTTAAAATATATTTGCCGGGAGTTATACATAAGTAGGTTGGTTGGGTTGAACCATCTTGCCAACTGTAACTATTAAAGGATGTATTGGGTTGAAGTTGAATGGATGTGTTCTCGCAAAAACTGGTATCATTACCTAACCACATTTGCGGACTTGTAAACGTATCGGCCAATAAAGTGTCTGCCGCATAACAACCATTACCACCGGTTACTCGCAACCAATATTTTCCAACTTTGTTTGCCGTGAATGGAGAGCCTGAGCTTCCATCAATCCATAAATAGGTATTCGCATTGGTTAATGTAATGTTGATGCTAAAATTATTCTCTTTACAAAACCTAATATCAGGGCCTAAATCAACAATAGGTAATTCTTTATTCGAAACAATAATGGTGTCGGTGTAATTGCAATTTTCTTTGGTAATTCTTACCCAAAATAATCCTCCACCGGTATGGCTAAAAGTAGGTTGGGTTGAACCATTATGCCACACATACGCACTTGCATTGGCAGCAGACGCATCAAGCACATTGATTTGATAAGGGCAAATAGCCGTATCAATACCTAAATTTAAATTGGGATTATTTTTGAATTGAATACGAATGGAATCTGTAGATGAACAACCATTTGCTGTAACACGTAAACTGTAGGTTCCTAATTGTGAAACGTTTAATCGGTTATTGGTGCTTCCGGTGTTCCATAAATAAGTGGCGCTTGCAACATTTGCGCTCAATTCAATTGAGCTGTTAAAACACAACGTGGTATCAGCCCCTAAACTAAAATCAGGCGGATTAATAAAATTTACATTTACCGAATCAGCACTGCTACAGTTGTTTTCTGTAATGGTTAATTTGTATTTGCCTGAGGTGTTCACCAACAGGTTTGCTGTGGTATCACCTGTATTCCATAAAAACTTCGCAGCAGATGAATAGGTTGGAATGAGCAAAACATTGCTGTGTTCATTGGTGCATACAGCAGTGTCTTTACCCAAATCAATGGTTGGAATTAAATTTCTGGTAAGTATAATCGTATCGTACACAAAACATGGTCCAACCAGCATTCTCACGGAGTATGTGCCGCTTGTATTTACTTGAATATTATTGTTGGTTAATCCGGTGTTCCATAAATATGAACTTGCATTGAGTATAGATGGTCTTAAGTTGGTTAACCCTGTTGGCGTTGTGCAAACTTCTGTAACAATGTTGGGTAAGTTTTCATACATGCTGCAATCAGGTTCTAAGGTTAAATCATCTATGTAGTAATAACTCATTACATTCCATCCTCCGCCATTTCCACCGGTTACAGCTTGTAATGAACCATTATTATTTGCATTAAAACACCCAATGGTTATGTATTGCTCACCACCGGTTGCCAAGTACGTTCCCGAAACTTTTGTCCAGGCGGTTTTATTGGTGATGTAATTTGGGGTTACAATTTGTGGGGTGAAATTTAAAACTCCATTACTTGTTGAACTTATCTTTTGACTCGAGATATAAACCCCCAATTTATTAGAAGCAAATTCACTTTCATCAGCCAGGCTCACATACATTTCAAACTTGTACGTAAACCCTGCAATTAACGGATTAAGCAATTGTACTTGCATGTATTCTCTGTAACCTGCAAACTGCCCGATTAATTCTAAATTCACATAAACACCCATATAAGCATTGCCGGTTCTTGCATTTTGAGTGCCTACAAAGTTGTTAGGAACATCGGGTAAGTTATTGCCATTGCCCGTAACACAACTGTTAAAGTAATCGGAGGTTCCGGTGGTTGGCTGAGTCCAGTTGTTGGGCAAAATACCATCATTACGCTGAGCAGGACAGTTCAAAAAAGTTTCAAAACTCGGGTTGGGAACCAGATTTTGTGCTTGAGTAAAACTCATCATACACATTACGGCAAATACAACTCCTAGTAGCTTGAACATTGATGGTATAATTCTAATCTAATTTAACATATAGAACAACAAAAAAGCCTCTTCGTTGCTTTGAAGAGGCTTTTTTTAACCTGATTTAAATCTTAACAATATTCATTGAAAGTAGCTTCTAAATGTGCAGCAATCATGTCAGCACTTCTGCCTTCAATCATGTGTCGTTCTATAAAATGAACCAACTCGCCATTTTTAAATAAAGCAATACTTGGTGATGAAGGTGGGAATGGAGCGGTAAACTCTCTTGCTTTGCTAACGGCTTCAACTTCCTGTCCAGCAAATACAGTTAATAAAGCACTTGGCTTTTTGGCTGATTTTTCAAGTGCTTTTAAAACACCAGGGCGGCAAGTTCCGGCTGCACATCCGCAAACCGAGTTAAATACCAATAATTTTGTACCTTCTTTATTTGTCATTTCAGCTTCAACATCGGCTGAAGTCATAAGGCTTTTAAATCCTGCTTGTTCTAGTTGTTGGCGCATTGGCGCAACGAGCATTTCCGGGTATGGCATAAATTTTTATAAATTTTTATGTTTATTAAATAACAAATGTGGCACCAACAATGTTTATATAGCAAATTGTCAGTTCACAGGCAAAGGTAGGGCTTTACATTAGAGTGTAAAATAAATTTTCATTATACAACTATAAACCTTACCTTCGCAAACCTTTAACTTTTAAAGAATTATGTCAGAGTCAACAACACGCTTACCGTACAAAGTAAAAGACATTTCCCTAGCAGAATGGGGACGCAAAGAAATTAAATTAGCCGAAGCAGAAATGCCGGGTTTAATGACTATCCGCAAAGAATATGGTGCTCAACAACCATTAAAAGGTGCTCGCATTGCAGGTTGCTTGCACATGACTATTCAAACTGCTGTTTTGATTGAAACATTAAAAGCCTTAGGTGCAGAAGTAACCTGGAGCTCATGTAATATTTTCTCAACCCAAGACCACGCTGCGGCCGCTATTGCTGCTGCCGGTATTCCGGTTTATGCCTGGAAAGGCCAAAACGAAGAAGAGTTTGATTGGTGTATTGAACAAACCTTGTTTGCATTTGAAGGTGGTAAAGCCTTAAATATGATTTTAGATGATGGTGGTGATTTAACCAATATGGTATTTGATCGTTATCCTGAATTAGCAAAAGATATCAAAGGTTTATCAGAAGAAACTACAACAGGTGTTCATCGCTTATACGAGCGTATGAAAAAAGGAACTTTATTGGTTCCTGCAATTAACGTAAACGACTCTGTAACCAAATCAAAATTTGATAACAAATACGGTTGTAAAGAATCATTAGTAGATGCTATCCGTAGAGCTACTGATATTATGATGGCAGGTAAAGTGGCTGTAGTTGCAGGTTATGGAGATGTGGGTAAAGGTTCTGCGGAATCGTTACGTGGTGCAGGTGCTCGTGTATTGGTTACTGAAATTGATCCAATTTGTGCATTACAAGCAGCTATGGACGGATTTGAAGTAGTAACTATGGAAGATGCTTGTTCACGCGCTAATATTTTTGTAACAGCCACAGGTAATATTAACATTGTTGCGGGTGAGCACTTCAAAGCAATGCGCGATAAATCAATCGTATGTAACATAGGTCACTTCGATAACGAAATCGATATGGCCTGGTTAAACAAAAACCACGGTTCAAGCAAATACACCATCAAACCACAAGTTGATGTATATAATGTTGATGGCAAGGAAATTATCGTATTGGCTGAAGGTCGTTTAGTAAACTTAGGTTGTGCAATGGGTCATCCATCGTTTGTAATGAGTAATTCATTCTCAAACCAAACCTTAGCTCAAATCGAATTGTGGAACCACAGCGATAAATATGAAAACAAAGTTTACGTATTACCAAAACACTTAGATGAAAAGGTAGCTGCGTTACACTTAGATCATATCGGTGCTAAATTAACGAAACTTCGTCCTGATCAGGCTGAGTACATTGGCGTAACAGCTGAAGGGCCGTTTAAAGCTGAGCTTTACAGATACTAAAATCAAATCAATACATATAAAGGCCAATCCATCAAGGGTTGGCCTTTTTGTTTATAATTATTTTGGGATGATTCTATTCTAAAGTTGATTTTCGTATGGCATATGCATGATCCGTCAAAAAATATTGATCAATCATTATTCGATAATTCAAATGCTTACTCACGTTTAGCGTTTGAGGCGATGGAATATACCGATGAGTGTTTGTTTATCACCGGAAAAGCCGGCACAGGTAAATCAACCCTGTTGCGATATTTTGTATCCAACAGTAAAAAGCAAGCTGTAGTTTTAGCCCCAACAGGTATTGCGGCAATAAACGTTGGAGGTGTAACCATTCATTCTTTTTTTCGTTTGCCATTTAGGCCTATTGCACCCGATGATGATGAAATACAACGTTTCCCTCGAAATTCGGAGAAGTTCAAAATTATTCAGAAAACGGATGTGTTTATTATTGATGAGGTATCGATGCTTAGGGCTGATATTATTGATGCCATAGATCAATGTTTGAGATTAAATACCGGATACCCTGATAAACCCTTTGGCGGCAAACAAGTGGTATTTTTTGGCGATTTGTTTCAGCTTGAACCGGTTGTTCAGCAAAATGAAGTGGAGCGATATTTATTCGAACAATATTATAACAGTCATTACTTCTTCGATGCCCGCGTGTTTCGTAACATTCAATTGCATAGTATTGAGTTACGAAAAATATACCGACAAAACGATGCTCATTTTATAGCACTGCTCGATAAAATTAGGTTGAAACAAGTAAATGAAGAGGATTTATTACACTTGAACCGCAGGGTTGACCGATATTTTGAACCAACAGCTCAAGATTTATTCATTACGCTTACCACAAGAAATCATACGGCAAGTGGTATTAATGAAGGGGAATTAAATAAACTTCCGGGAGAGGAAAAAATTTACCAAGGTGCAGTAAGTGGTGAGTTTAATTTAAACCAATTACCAACCGAAAAAACTTTGGTGCTAAAACAAGATGCACAAATAATTTTTATAAAAAATAGTGCAGAAAATAAATGGGTAAATGGTACTGTTGGGAAAATCAAAAAACTGGAGGAGGATAGTATAACCGTTGAGTTGAATAATGGTGAAGAAGTAGAAGTGTTGCGTGAACTTTGGGAAAACAAAAGATACTATTGGGATAACATAAATCGTAAAGTAAAAAGTGATGTGATCGGCACCTTTAAACAATTTCCCATAAAATTAGCTTGGGCTATTACCATTCATAAAAGCCAAGGTTTAACTTTTGATAAAGTAATTATTGAATTGGGCGGTGGTACATTTGCACACGGACAACTTTATGTAGCATTAAGCAGATGCCGAACCTTAGAAGGAATTGTTTTACGTGAGGCAATAAAAAACTCTGACATCAAAATTGATGACAGAGTTATACAGTTCGCCAAAAACTTTGCGTCTCTTGAAGACGCGTAATTTAAGGTTGTTGCGAAGTAGAATTAGTTTGGGTTGATGAGTTTGCTTGTTGTTGGTCTGACATCATTTTATAACCAACTAAAACCATAATGGCAATCCAACCAATTACGATTCCAATAATTAAGCCTTTACCTGATTTCATAATGTTCCCCGTTTTTTTGTATTACAAAATTTAATACACAAATCGGAATATGAAAAAAAAGAATTGTTTTGACAGGAAAAACTAAATAAATAGCGGTTATAAAAAACAGACGTTTGTTATTTGTCAAACCGAACGAAAGCTTCCCTTTAGAAAATCATGGTAAGCCAAGCCAATTCCTGTTTTTAAATCAACTTTAGGTTTCCATTCCATTTTTCTGAGTTTCTCGGCATCCATTAATTTTCTTGGCGTGCCGTCCGGTTTTGATAAATCAAACCTTATTTCACCATCATATCCAACCACTTCTTTGATCAAATAAATCAACTCTTTGATACTTACATCTTCTCCATAACCAACATTCACAAATTGCTTTTCGTGGTATTCTTGCATAAGTAAGTAACAAGCATCAGCAAGGTCATCCACAAATAAAAACTCCCTTAGCGGACTTCCGGTTCCCCAAGCCTCAATAAATGGAGCGTGATTTATTTTGGCTTCATGCATTCTTCTAATTAAAGCGGGCATAACATGCGAATGTTCGGGGTGGTAATTATCTCCATAACCATATAAATTAGTTGGCATCACCGAAATAAAGTTACAACCATATTGGTCGCGGTAACTCTCACACAATTTTATTCCTGCAATTTTTGCAATGGCATAAGGCTCATTGGTGTATTCTAACTCTCCGGTAAGCAAGTAATCTTCTTTTAGTGGTTGTGGTGCAAGTTTTGGGTAAATGCATGATGAACCGAAGAACATTAATTTCTTCACGTGATGCACATAGGCTTGATGAATAATGTTTGATTCAATCATCAAGTTTTGATAAATAAAATCAGCGCGATAGGTGTTGTTCGCCACAATGCCTCCAACTTTGGCCGCAGCTAAAAAAACGTATTCCGGTTTTTGTTCATCAAAAAAATTGGCAACCGCTTGTTGGTTGGTTAAGTCTAATTCGGCACTGGTTCTTACAACAATATTTTCATAACCTTCTGCAATCAGTTTTCTGTGCATGGCAGAACCAACCATACCTTTATGACCTGCAATGTAAATCTTCGCGTTTTTTTCCATTCCTGCCTATACCTTATTCAAAATAATTCATGGTTTTAAAACCTGAATCTTTTAAAAATAATTCCTTCTTCATCAGTTTTAAATCACCTTTCATCATATCTTTTACCAATGCAGGCAAATCATATTTGGGTTTCCAACCTAATTGGGTTTGTGCCTTAGTTGGGTCTCCAATCAATAAGTCAACCTCTGTTGGCCTGTAGTATCTTGGGTCAACAGCAACCACTTCCTGTCCCACCGATAAATTACATGAGGTAATGTCAAGTTCTTCCAATCGTTTTTGGTCAATGGCTTCCACAATACCCACTTCTTTTTCTTGCTCACCTTTAAAAGTTAGGGTGATGCCTACATCCTCAAAACTCATGCGCACAAATTCTCTTACCGCAGTAGTAACTCCGGTGGCTATTACATAATCTTCGGGTTTTTCTTGTTGCAGAATCAAATACATGGCTTCAACATAATCTTTGGCATGGCCCCAATCGCGTTGAGCATTTAGATTACCTAAGAATAATTTATCCTGCATACCTAACACAATTTTTGCGGCAGCACGTGTGATTTTTCGTGTCACAAAAGTTTCTCCTCGTATCGGACTTTCATGATTAAATAAAATACCGTTACAAGCGTACATACCGTAAGCTTCACGATAATTTACCGTGATCCAGTATGCATACAATTTTGCAACTGCATATGGTGAGCGAGGATAAAATGGTGTAGTTTCACTTTGCGGAACAGCCTGCACCAATCCGTATAATTCTGAAGTAGATGCTTGGTAAACTTTTGTTTTATGGGTTAACCCACAAATGCGCAAAGCCTCTAAAATACGAAGCGTACCAATACCATCAGCATTTGCAGTATATTCAGGTGTTTCAAAACTTACGTGCACATGGCTCATGGCAGCCAAATTGTAAATTTCATCAGGCTGTGTTTCTTGAATAATCCGAATAAGGTTGGTTGAATCCGTTAAATCGCCATAATGCAATTTTAGCTTAAGATTTTTTTCATGCGGATCTTGGTATAAATGATCAATACGATCGGTATTAAACAAAGAACTTCTGCGTTTAATTCCATGCACCATATAGCCTTTGTTTAGTAAAAACTCTGCCAAGTAAGCACCATCTTGTCCGGTAATTCCGGTTATTAAAGCTGTTTTCATTTTATAATATCTACAAGCTGCGGCTTGTGTTAAATACGAATTAAGTATGGTTGATTATTTATTCAATCAAATTTCTTCAAAAAATCCGGTTTGTTTATTTTTTCTAACGTTATTCCAGTTAAAATAGCGCCCGTTCATAGCCACATAAACACCATGAGGCAAAGTTTGTGCAAATGCCAACGCACTTCCTAAGTTAAATAAACCGTCACTCGAACCGAATTTATAAGGAATCATGGCACCGGTTAGCACAATGGTTTTATCTTTTATTTCTTCCGCTAAAATTTTTGCTGTGGTGGTCATGGTGTCCGTTCCATGGGTTATCACTATTCTGTCTTCTTCAGCACGCTTACAACTTTCCACAATAATGCTTCGATCCGTATCGGTCATCTCTAAACTGTCTACCAACATCAAGGTACGAATACTCACATCAACCTTGCATCTTCCAAGTTTTAAAATTTCTTGAATGTGTGTGTCTTTAAAAAACAGTTGCCCATTCAATTCGTTGTATTCCTTATCGAATGTGCCTCCTGTTACAAAAATGCGTATGCCCATTTTATTCGGTTAATTTGGACGAAAGTAAAAGAATTCTATTAAATCTGCTGCACAAGGCCTGTTTTAACCTCATAATATTGCATCATACATGGTTTTTCTGCTTAGGTTTATTTTAATGATACATTATCAATGTTTTATAGAATACTTAATGGCCTGATTATAATCAATAAAACCTTTTAAGGCTTTGCTTTATTTATTAATAGGAATAGTTAATTTCGTGGCACTTTTATAATTCGATTAAATGAATACAATTGAAACGACTGTAGAGTCGGTAGTAATAAGATTTGCAGGGGACTCCGGTGATGGAATGCAGCTAACGGGAAGCCAGTTCACTAATGCTACGGCATTACTAGGTAACGACCTTGCTACATTCCCTGATTTTCCTGCTGAAATTCGTGCCCCGCAAGGCACATTAGCAGGAGTTTCCGGTTTTCAAATCCATTTTGGTTCAACAAGAATTCATACTCCGGGAGATAGGAGTGATGTATTGGTTGTGATGAATGTGGCTGCCTTAAAAGCGAATCTCCGTAATTTAAAAAAGGGTGGTGTAATCATCGCAAATACTGATGGTTTTGATGCAAAAAACATGCGTTTAGCCAATGTGCCTGAAGGAGAAAATCCTTTAGAAAATGGTTCATTAGCGGATTATGATGTAAAAACGATTGATGTTACCAAAATTACCCGTGCTGCATTAGCTGATAGTGGTTTAGGAACAAAAGAAATTGATCGTTGTAAAAATATGTTTGTGCTTGGTTTATTGTACTGGATGTATCATAGGCCAATGGATAACACGCTTGAGTTTATCAAGTCGAAATTTAAGAAGAACGAAGCCGTTTTAAATGCCAATATCAAAGTGCTTCAGGCCGGTTGGAGTTATGGTGAAACAACAGAAATGTTTGCCAATCGATACATGGTTGCTCCTGCAAAAATGGAAGCCGGTGTTTACCGCGGTATAATGGGTAATCAGGCCGCTGCTTACGGGTTAATTGCTGCTTCTGTAAAATCAGGTTTGCCGCTTTTTTACGGAACATATCCAATTACCCCTGCATCAGATGTATTGCATGAGTTATCTAAATATAAAAATTTCGATATCAAAACATTTCAAGCGGAAGATGAAATTGCAGGTATTTGTTCGGCTATTGGTGCTGCATTTGGCGGCCACTTGGCTGTAACGGGTTCGTCAGGTCCGGGTATTGCTTTAAAAACCGAAGCCATCGGTTTGGCTACCATGCTTGAATTGCCATTGGTTGTGGTAAATATTCAACGTGCGGGTCCAAGTACCGGTTTACCAACTAAAACGGAACAAGCTGATTTGTTGCAATCGTTTTATGGAAGGAATGGCGAATGCCCTGTTGTTATTGTTGCCGCTCAATCACCTGCTGATTGTTTTACCATGGCTTATGAAGCTTGCAGAATATCACTTGAGCATATGATTCCGGTGTTCTTTTTAAGTGATGGCTACATTGCCAATGGTTCTGAGCCTTGGAGGTTTCCACAATCGGCCGACTTACAAAATATTCACGTTGAATTTGCAAAAGAACGCGCGGCAAGTGATGATAAGTTTATGCCATATTTCCGTGATGAAAAACTTTCTCGTCCGTGGGCAGTTCCGGGAACCAAAGGTTTGGAACATCGTATTGGTGGATTAGAAAAGCAAAACATCACCGGTAATATTTCATACGATCCTGATAACCATGAATTGATGGTAAAGCTTCGTCAAGAAAAAGTTGATCTTGTGGCCAATTATATTCCAAATCAAACCATTGATACAGGCGCTGATTCAGGTGATGTGTTGATTTTAGGTTGGGGAGGAACATATGGTGCATTAAAAACAGCTACTCAACAATTAATTGCCGAAGGACATAAGGTTTCGCATGCACATTTACGTTACTTAAATCCTTTCCCTAAAAACTTAGGCGAGTTAATGAGCAAATTTAACAAGGTGGTGATTCCTGAATTAAACAATGGCCAATTGGTAAAAATTATCCGCGATAAATATTTTATTGATGCCATTGCTTACAACAAAATTCAAGGCCAACCATTTATGGCTAGTGAGGTGGTAGCATATATTAAATCAAAGTTTTAAGTTTTAAATGTTCAGTGTTGAGTTATGTTACCTCAAAATAAAACTGTAATGGAAAAGAGTTTTAACTTCTCACTTGAAATGATTAAACCGTATAAAATTTTATTGAATGAAAAGGAGTATGTTATTTCCAAACAATTGTTAAGAAGTTCTACAAGCATTGGAGCAAATATTAATGAAGCTGGAGCTGCATTTTCAAAGTCGGATTTTATTCATAAAATGTCCATAGCATCAAAAGAAGCAAGAGAAGCGAGATATTGGTTGATGCTTTTAGACAAAAGCCAAATTGTAGAATTTAATTATAAAGATTATCTATTTAAAGTTGAAGAATTAATTAAAATGCTAACAGCAATCGTTAAAACCAGTCAGCGAAACAATAAACAAGCGAACTAATAAGTGTATCGCCAATCTTAAAACTTAAAACTTAACACTTAAAACTCAAAACTAATGACTGCAATAGAAAAACTAACATCAAAAGATTTTGCATCAGATCAAGAAGTGCGCTGGTGCCCGGGATGTGGTGATTACAGTATATTAAAACAAGTACAAACAGTATTGCCTGATTTAGGTCGCCCTAAGGAAGAGTTTGTATTTATTTCCGGTATTGGTTGCTCATCGCGTTTTCCGTATTACATGGATACATTTGGTATGCATTCAATTCACGGAAGAGCTACTGCCATTGCAACCGGCTTAAAAGCTACCCGACCTGATTTGTCGGTTTGGGTAATTACAGGTGATGGGGATAGCATGAGTATTGGTGGAAATCACTTCATACACATGTTGCGCAGAAACCCCGACTTAAATGTATTGTTGTTTAACAACCAAATTTACGGTTTAACAAAAGGGCAATATTCACCAACTTCAGAGCAAGGTAAGGTAACGAAATCTACACCAATGGGATCGGTTGATTATCCGTTTAATCCTATTGCATTGTGCTTAGGTGCTGATGCAACATTTGTTGCTCGCACCATGGATAGAGATCCAAAACACCAACAAGCCATTATCAAACGCGGTTACGAACATAAAGGCACTTCTATGATAGAAATTTATCAAAACTGCAACGTGTTTAATGACGGTGCTTTTGAAGTGTTTACCGAGAAGGGGTCGAAAAAACAAGAAACCTTGTTTATGGAAAATGGCAAACCGTTGTTGTTTGGTGAGCAAAATGAAAAAGGAATAATGCTTGATGGTTTTAAACCTGTAATTGTAAATGTTGCTGATGTTTCTGCAAATGATTTATGGATACATGATGAAACCGATTTGGTTAAAGCAACTATCTTGTCTCGCTTTTATGATGATGCTTCAGTTGAAGGACATTTCCCTCGTCCGTTTGGTGTGTTTTATGTAAATAACAACAAAGCTACTTTTGATGATTTGTTTAATGCGCAAATTGAAGAAGCAAAAACAAACTATGGTAAAGGAGATTTAGATAAACTCTTAGCAGGCAGAGAAACCTGGGTGGTTAATTAAAACTTCATACCTATAAAACTAAAAGCAGCGCTATTAATGTAGTGCTGCTTTTTTATTTGGATTGATGAAGTTGATTTAACTTTTTGTACTTGAGGTAAACTTCTTTTGCCGTTAGTTTAGCAATGATAAATCCATATTTACCATCCAAAAAACCAAGTTTAAAAAAGTAATCGCGAACAAAACGAAACAATGGACTTAGGTAGCGTTTGATGAAGGTTGTTTTTTTGTTTCTTTTTATTAGCTCATGCGCCCCCCTTGTACTGTATTTTTCAATTTTTTGCAGGTGTTGGTCTATACTTAGGTAAGAGTAATGATACAATTCACCCTTTAGCAGTTGGGTGCTTGTTTTGTTTGGATAAATCAAGCTTTCGTGTACTTCTGCTAAATTCCATTGTGCATGTTCTTTATTAAAAAGTCTGGGTTTTATATCCGGATTCCAACCTCCGTAGCGTATCCATTTGCCGCAATAATTATTTAAACGTTTAAATGCGTAAACTACATTATTATCTAAATTATTTTTCAGTTGATGTAATTCTTTTATCAACTCTTCCGATAAAACTTCATCAGCATCAATAGAAAGTATCCAATTGTGTTGAGCGTTTTGATTGGCTTTGTTTTTTGTTGCACCAAAACCAATAAAAGGATTTACAATAACTTTTGCGCCTAATTCAGTAGCGATTTTAACCGTTTCATCCGTTGAGTTGGTATCACAAATCAAAACCTCATCAGCCACCGGTAAAACCGATTTAATGCATCGCTCAATATGCTTGGCTTCATCAAATGTAATGATAACTGCACTTATACTTTCCATTACTTAAGTTTGGCTTTGAGTGATGAGATGAAATAGGGAAGCCCCTTTTTAAAACGTAACGGTTTAATGGATGTGATAGGCTCACCAACTTTAAGCACATGTTGATATAAATACGATGCACTAAAGCCCCATTTTTTCATAAAGGTAGTTCTGCCATCATTACGTTCAACCCTTCCGGTTGATTTACATTTGAAATGATAAACCAAACTTTTACCAAGTCCTTTAAAATCGCGTACACCAATATTCCATAATTTCATAGCAAAATCCGGGTCGCTGTAAAAGCCCGGACTGTATTCTTCGCTATATCCGCCAATTTTATTCCACAAATCAATATGTACAATGCTTGGAGGCCAGCAAGCACCGCTCCAATCAGCCTTTGGCGTATGGTGTGCTACAAATTGTAAAAGTTTTTGTTCTTCAAAATCTTCAATGCGAGTTCCAAAATTATACGGGGCTAAAACAGCTTTGTTGGTTCCTGTTTCATACTCAATCATTGTGCCTGAGTAATAAAATAGGTTGGTTCCGTTTTGTTGTATGGCTTGCCATAATATTAAATCCCATTCTGGGCATGCATACATATCATCATTAAAGTAAACAATGTAGTTGGTTCGTGCCAATTTAGCGGCTGCATTAACTGCATAACAAACACCTGCATTGGTTTTACTGTAAGTATAATCATACCCGTTTGATTGAACCCATTCCAATGTGCCATCAGTTCCTTCGTTTACATGCACAATAATTTGGTGCTTGTATGTACTTTTTTTTTGTAAGCTATTAATGCAGAGTTGAAGATAGGGTAGATTATTCCAACTGGGAATTAAGATGCTAAACAAGGCATCATGCAAGGGTTGATGAGTAGGATGGGAGCTAATTTCCGGCTTAATAAACATGTATTACTTCGAATAGGTATTTAAAAACTCATTTACGTTTTTCTCAATACGTTTCTCTACATCATTGTAATCAGCTTTGTCAAATTTCATTCCGGTTATTTGTTCATATAACTCAATATACCTATTGGTAACAGTTTCAACAAAATCATCACTCATTTCCGGTTGTATTTGTCCTTCATGTCCTTGAAATCCATGCTCAATTAGCCATTGACGTACAAACTCTTTCGATAGCTGGCGTTGTTGTTGGTCTTTCTCTTGTATTTTTTCGTAAGTGTCTTTATAAAAATACCTTGATGAATCAGGCGTGTGAATTTCATCAATCAAAAAAACTTTACCGTCTTTTTTCCCAAATTCATACTTGGTATCAACCAAAATTAAATTTTGTTTTGCTGCGGCCTCAGTTCCTAACGCAAATAACTTTCGGGTATAATCTTCTAAAATTAAATAATCTTCCTCACTTACCAATCCGGTTTTTAATATTTCATCACGGCTAATATCCTCATCATGGCCATGGCTTGCTTTAATGGTTGGTGTAATGATGGGTTCAGGGAGTTTATCATTTTCTCTGAGTCCTTCCGGTAAAGCTACTCCGCATACACTTCTTTTCCCTGCTTTATATTCTCTCCAAGCATGGCCGGCCAAATATCCGCGAATAACCATTTCTACTTTAAACGGGTTGCACGCATGGCCAATGGTAACGTTTGGATCAGGACTCGCAATTTTCCAATTGGGTACCACTTCGGAAGCCATATCCAAAAAATGTGAAGCAATTTGGTTTAATACTTGTCCTTTATAAGGTATTGGTCTTTTTAATACAACATCGAATGCGCTAATTCTATCGCAGGCAATCATCACCAATACATCATCATTGATGTTATATACATCTCTTACCTTACCTCGGTAAAAGCCTTTTTGGTTTTTAAAAAAGTAATTGGTTGAAATAATTGCACTTTCCATAGTCATAAAATTGTGAGGTTGCGAATTTAACATCTATTTATGAATCGCCATTATTTTCTCCTCTATCGTAAGCTTTAATAATGTCTTTTACTAATCGGTGTCTTACCACATCTTCAAAACTTAAATAAGCAAAATGAATTCCTTTAATGCCTTCTAATATTTTTACAGCTTTTAGTAAACCCGATTGACTGCGCTTTGGTAAATCAATTTGTGATAAATCTCCGGTAACGATAAATTTCGCATTAGGGCCCATTCGCGTTAAAAACATTTTTAACTGCAAATCAGTGGCATTTTGTGCTTCATCTAGTATTACATAGGCGTTATCCAGTGTTCTTCCTCTCATAAATGCCATTGGTGCAATTTCAATCACCCTTGTTTCAATATATTGTTTGAGCTTTTCAGGTGGAATCATGTCATCCAAGGCATCATAAAGCGGACGTAAATAAGGGTCGATTTTTTCTTTTAAATCACCCGGTAAAAAACCGAGATTTTCTCCGGCCTCCACTGCAGGGCGAGCTAAAATAATTCGTTTGATCTCTTTGTTTTTTAATGCTTTAACAGCAATGGCTACAGCGGTGTATGTTTTACCTGTGCCGGCCGGTCCAATGGCAAAAAGAATATCATTTTCTTTCATCAACTCCACCATCTTTTTTTGATTTGGAGTTTTTGCTTTGATTACTTTTCCTCCATTACCATACAAAATTACTTCCTCATCTTTGTCAATGTGTTCACTGATTTCGGTATGTGGTTTGTTTTGCATGCCAAGTAAATTCATAATGGTATCCTCGTTTAATGCACCTCTTTGTTCACTTACCTTACAAATTTGATGTAAAGTATTTTCAAATTGTTCAATCTCTCTAATGTCGCCATTTACAAACAAATGGTGCCCTCTCGAAACTATTTTAAGCTTGGCGAAATGATGCTGAAACAATTTGAGGTTCTTGTTGTGCACGCCCAATATGTATGAAGGTTCAATTCCTTCCAGGGTAATTTCTTTTTGAATCAATTGTGTATACCTTTTAATGTTATTAACTGCAATTAAGCTACAATGTTTGAAATTTAGTGTATCAGCCTCATTAATTCTGCTTAATTTTACACCAAAATATTTCATTTTTATAAAGTGTCAATGATAACCTTATTAAGTGATTATGGTTCTAATACTTCATACTTGGCTTCATTAAAGGCCAAGTTATCAGGTTTATTGCCTCAAGTCACTGTTATCGATATTTCACATCAGTTACCCCCGTTTGACTTGTTGCAGGCTTCCTATTTACTTAAAAATGTAATGCCTGATTGTAAAAACGGAACGGTTCACATTGTAGCCATTGATACCAATTTAAATGTTCACAAAAACTTGCTGGTTGGGACTTTGGATAACCAATGGGTAATTTGTGCTGATAATGGTTTTTTTTCCATGTTATCGGATAAATGGACCGATGTTTTTAGGTATCAACCGCAATTGTTTGAAGCCAATACCCTTAATCCGGAAAAAAATATCTTTACGGAAGTAGCCCAAAAATTGCTTCAGCAATCACCTGTCGAAACATTTTTAGAGGCTTACAACACCATGCTAAAAGTGGAAGCGCTTAAACCGGCTATGGTTGATAAACAAGTACGTGCCACGGTAGTTCATGTGGATGGCTATCAAAATGTGGTACTGAATTTTACCAAGTCTGATTTTGATGAATTGATTGGTGATAAATCATTCCGTATTTTTTACAGGCGAAGAGAATCAATAGGCATGATTCATCAAGATTATTCGGCAATTAAAGAAGGTGATGTGGTTGCCGTATTCAATGAAAATAATTTTTTAGAGTTGGCCATTAACAAGGGTTCAACCAAAGCCCTTTTAGGATTAAGGGTAGGAGATAACGTAATAATTGAATGGTATGATTAATAGAATAGTTCGGCTATCATTTGAACCTGAAAACGTAAATGCATTTTTGGAAATATTTGAAAACAGCAAACATCAAATAGCTAATTTCCCAGGATGTTGTGGGTTAAAATTGCTACAAGACGCTAATCATGCCCATGTGTTTTACACTTATAGTTTATGGCAAAATCCTGATGATTTAGAAAATTATCGTCAGTCCGATTTATTTAAATCAACTTGGGCTGCAACTAAAGCCTTATTTAACGATAAACCCATGGCCTTTTCCACCATTATACACCAGCACGTAAAGTAATGCGATTATTTATTCTTGCATATGTTATTCTATTCGCTTTGCCGCTCTGGGCAAATGATGATTCATTGCGTATTGAGTCTATAAAAGGCCTGCGCTTTATTATTTATAAAATAGATAAACAAGATGACTTACGCTTGATTGCTCAACGATTTGGCGTAACGATTAATGACATACTTACCACAAATCAAATCAATCAATCTGAAATTAAGAAAGATGATTTGATAAAAATTCCTTTACTCAATACAGAAAAAAAAGACACCAATAAGGTTGATGAAGCGCATGCCAATGCGCAGTCTCAAGAAATTACAAAAACGATTTATCATACGGTTCAACAAGGTGATAACATTAAAAGTTTAGCCAAAAAATACCGATTGACTGAGGCGCAATTGACTAAATGGAATAACCTTAAAAATGGCAAGTTGTTAAATGGGCAGTTACTTATTGTAGATGAATCTGCGCTGGCAAAACCGTATTTTAGAATAAACGGACCCGAATCTGCATGGCCGAATCCAAATAATACCGTTAGAAAAACTCAAGATAGCATTTATGTACAAACAGGAATGGCAGTGTTTGAAGAAGAGTTTCAGGTGTTACATCCAACATTGCCTTTGGGTACATTAATCAGAGTAATCAATACAACAAATAATAAAGAATGTATTGTGCGTGTAACCGGTAAACTTGATGCTGAAAAATACCCATCAATTCTAATCACAATTGGTAAAGAAAATCAATCACAATTGGAGGTAAGTTCTGCAGCCATTCAAGTTAAAATTCTTTATTCTAAACAATAATCTTTTTGCTTTTTACTAAGTGTCTTGAAGTAAAAATCAAGGTGATGGCTACTGCCACTCCAATTTGTGTTTCTAACATGGCCTCAAATTGAAAAGCTAAAATTAAGGTGAGATAAACAACTTGCAGGTATTCGTATCTAAAATATTGATCAAGCAATGGAACAGAAATAAATGTGAAGCAAAATACCAGAAATCCTACTAATCCGGTTGCGGCTAAGTAATATAAAAATTGGTTATGCGGAATAATTGGAGTTTCAATAGTAGGATACTGTGATTTAAATAAGGCATCATTTTCATCTTTCAAATCACCCAAACCACATCCCCATAATATATTTGATTGAAATATTTGAAGCCCTGTTTTATAGGATACCATACGGGTTGATAGCGAGTTGTAATTCGGGTCTTGATTGTTTTTGTAAACGTTTACGTCCTGCTTAGTATTTACAAATTTATTCCGCATGGTTGGTGATACTGCAAAACTGATTAATCCAATAAGTATGATACAAAAACCGGCAATGGTTATTTGCTTAAAATTTTTAGTGTGGATTAAATGATTGAATAATGTTAAGCCGATGATGCCGTATAAAGCAAGAAGTCCACTTCTTACTGAATAAACATGAAGAAAAATAACCAGTAATATGCCTATCGTGGCGAGCAACTTTGTTTCTAAAGTGTTTTTAAAATTCAAGTTGTATTTGAGGTGGTTGAATATCATGTAAATGACAAACACCACAAGTAAACTAAATCGAATATGGTTAATTGGTCCGGGCATTATTTTCGATTCCAAATACATTTGATTCACGGCATCATAATGCATCAAATAATTTAAAATGATTCCGGAGGCAGTAATAAAAATGATTCCGGTAAACGAAAATACAACTAACCGGATTCTTTTTAAATCAAAAACCGGAGCACTTGCCCAAATAATTGGTGCGATAAGCAGCGGAATTTTTATTTGTAATCTTTCGAAGAGGTAATTGTAATTATTGCTGTAGAAAAAACTACTCAACAAAAAGAGGTATCCAAAACAAAATATAAAAAGCCCTTTATCAGACAATAAATTCCGCAGAATGCTTTTGGGTTGAGTAAATAATAAAATGCATAATAACTGAGACCCCATTGCAATGCTTAAAATAGCAGGTGCTTTTTCGGCAACGATTATGCCTCCTAATATGAATACATTAGTGATAGCAAATAAGTTAGAATGATTTTCTTTTAAAAATTTTATCATTTAATCAGTATCAATAATACAAAAAGCCTTCTAATAAGAAGGCTTTTTATAGGTATATTCAAATTTGATTATGCATATCTGTTACCAACCCAAACAAATCTCTTAACAATAAACTCAGTACTTGTTAAACTCGCATTACCTGCTGCATTTCCTCCGGTTACGTGAAAATCACTAAATGCTGCATGAGAGTTAATAAATGCAGCACCCGTAAAATTAAACGAAACAGGAGTGAAAACACTATTCATTTCTTCTGCAATCAATTCTTGGGTTTCAGCATCAGTAGTGTAAGCACCGCAAGTAATCGCACCTTTTTCTTCTGCAAGTTTTTTAGCCAAACTTATTGATTGTGCCGTATTTTCTGTTTTGATAACAAAAACAATAGGTCCAAAACACTCCTGATTAAATAAATTATAATCAGCCTCATTCATTACAACTACTGCAGGCGTAGCGGTTCTCGCGTCTTTAAACTCTTCGTTAACAATATTTTTTGATGCTAATGCAAGTTCACCCCCATAAGTACCAATATTGGTTACCCTATTGTAGGTCAACTCGTTTTGAATAGCGCCTAATGTTGGGGCTCCGGCTTTAGGATTATCAACCAACCCGGTTATAGCCTGGCATAATGCACCTACAAACTCATCAAAAGAAATATTTCCTTCATCGGTTTTTACCCCTTCCTTGGAAACAAATATGTTTTGAGGAGCTGTACACATTTGGCCGCTGTATAAACAACTGCTAAATGCAATATTACCCAACACGGCCTTAATATCTTTTACACTATCAATAATAATACTATTTACTCCGGCCTTTTCTGTGAATACGGTCTTTGGCAGTTTTTCAATGTAATCACCAAATTCACTTCCTCCAGTGTAATCAATCAGTTTAATTGAATTTGATTCCGCCAACTTTTTGGTTATTGGTTGATCAATTTCGTCCGCAGCCAATTGAACAGTGCATGGGTCAAAACCTTGTTCTAATAAAACCTTTTGTATTTCGGCAACTGCTATGGCAATTGGTAATATTGATTTCGGATGTGGTTTAACAATAGTTGCATTGCCGGTAATAAGGTTAGCATACAATCCCGGAAAGGTATTCCAAACAGGAAATGTACTGCATCCAATCACTAAGCCTAATCCTTTAGGTTGTGCCTTCCAAGTTTTTGATAAGGTCAAATCAAATTTACCCATTGGCTTTACCCATTGTGCTTTATGAGGTATCCTATTGAGTTCTGCATACCCTGTTGCAATGGCTTCCAATGCTCTGTCGTTGCTATGTGGCCCAGATGCCTGAAATGCCATCATGTAACCCTGGCCTGTAGTGTGCATCGTTGCGTATGCAATATCAAAAAAACGATTTTTAATACGATCCAAACTTTCAATCAATATTCCTGCACGAACCTCTGTACTAGCTTTCGACCAAACCTTTTGTGCATTCAAACCATTTTGAACATAAGTAGATATACTATAACTTGGATACTTTACACCAATTCCTAATTGCAAAAACGGAGATATCTCTCCACCAATCCAATTTTCTCCTTTTCCTTGATGTAATTCATCAAAATTATTATTCATTACACTACTTATATAGGCTTTTGCTTTTTGGTCACTGTCTTCTGCGTATGCTTTTGGGTTTTCAGGATATGGAGTATAGTAACCTCTCGTACCCAAAGTTTTAATTGCATCATCTAAAATAGCCTTATGTTTTTCAAATAAGTTTTGTGTCATTGTTTTAAAATTTTGCCTGCAAGATAAATTTCTTCAAATGAATAACAATTACTATTGCAGTATCTTCATGTTTCTTTTCAATCTTTTTAAATGATTGTGAAAAAAATGTAGTTGTAAAACAGGGTGATGCAAAAAAAAGAGGTATCAAAGTTTGGAGGGAAAGAAAAAGGGTCTACTTTTGCCAACCCAAAAACGAAGGGGAGGTTAGTGTAAAAGTATTGTTAAGGGAAAAGAGGGGGGTAGAGAGATAAGTGTTAGGAAAAAAAATAAAAAAACTTTTCAAAAAACTTGACAAAACAAAATAAACACTTACCTTTGCAACCCCGTTAACGAAAGAGAGACGGGGAAAATTAAAAAAGCAATATCGAACCTGAAGAGGTTATTAGATATAAAGTTCTTTGAAGTAATGAAATAGCAGACACTAAAGTTGAGAAACTTTAGCAATTTCTTGAGTAAATTCAACAGATCAAAAACTTTTACTACGAAGAGTTTGATCCTGGCTCAGGATGAACGCTAGCGGAAGGCATAATACATGCAAGTCGAACGGGATAAGCTTTAGCAATAGAGCTTTGAGAGTGGCGCACGGGTGCGTAACACGTATGCAACCTGCCCTTAATCGGGGAATAGCCTCTCGAAAGAGAGATTAATACCCCATAACATATTGATTAGGCATCTAATTAATATTAAAACTCCGGTGATTAAGGATGGGCATGCGGCTGATTAGGTAGTTGGTGAGGTAATGGCTCACCAAGCCAACGATCAGTAGGGGGTCTGAGAGGATGTCCCCCCACACTGGTACTGAGACACGGACCAGACTCCTACGGGAGGCAGCAGTAGGGAATATTGGACAATGGGGGCAACCCTGATCCAGCCATTCCGCGTGCAGGAATAAGGCCCTATGGGTCGTAAACTGCTTTTGTATGGGAAAAAATCATCTTACGTGTAAGGTGTTGATGGTACCATGAGAATAAGGATCGGCTAACTTCGTGCCAGCAGCCGCGGTAATACGAAGGATCCAAGCGTTGTCCGGATTTACTGGGTTTAAAGGGTGCGTAGGCGGGGAATTAAGTCAGTGGTGAAAGCTGGTAGCTTAACTATCAAATTGCCATTGAAACTGATTTTCTCGAGTGCGGTTGAGGTAGCTGGAATGTAACATGTAGCGGTGAAATGCTTAGATATGTTACAGAACACCAATTGCGAAGGCAGGCTACTAAACCGTAACTGACGCTGAGGCACGAAAGCGTGGGGATCAAACAGGATTAGATACCCTGGTAGTCCACGCTGTAAACGTTGCATACTCGGTTTTGTCGTTATACTGTCAGGACCTAAGCGAAAGCATTAAGTATGCCAGCTGGGGAGTACTGCCGCAAGGTTGAAACTCAAAGGAATTGACGGGGGCCCGCACAAGCGGAGGAGCATGTGGTTTAATTCGATGATACGCGAGGAACCTTACCCGGGCTTGAAAGTTAGTGACTAACTCTGAAAGGAGTTATCCCCGCAAGGGGCACGAAACTAGGTGCTGCATGGCTGTCGTCAGCTCGTGCCGTGAGGTGTTGGGTTAAGTCCCGCAACGAGCGCAACCCCTATCTTTAGTTGCCATCAGGTTAAGCTGGGGACTCTAAAGAGACTGCCTGTGTAAACAGTGAGGAAGGTGGGGATGACGTCAAGTCATCATGGCCCTTACGTCCGGGGCTACACACGTGCTACAATGGTTGGTACAAAGAGTTGCGACACAGCAATGTGAAGCTAATCTCAAAAAGCCAATCTCAGTTCGGATTGAGGTCTGCAACTCGACCTCATGAAGTTGGATTCGCTAGTAATCGGATATCAGCAATGATCCGGTGAATACGTTCCCGGGCCTTGTACACACCGCCCGTCAAGCCATGGGAGTTGGGAGTGCCTAAAGTTCGTAACCGCAAGGAGCGACCTAGGGCAAAACCGATGACTGGGGCTAAGTCGTAACAAGGTAACCGTACCGGAAGGTGTGGTTGGACCACCTCCTTTCTAGAGACTTGAGGAATTGAGTCTGCTATTTCAACATTACTTCGAGAAGTAAGTTCTTTACAAGACCGAGGCAAGCCAATAGCGAAAAACAGCGGCTACGGCCATTTGAGTTTTTCGATGATTAGATATAAATAGTCTCGTAGCTCAGGTGGTTAGAGCGCTACACTGATAATGTAGAGGTCCCCAGTTCAAGTCTGGGCGGGACTACAAAGGCAAGCTATTGGGGAATTAGCTCAGTTGGCTAGAGCACTAGCTTTGCAAGCTAGGGGTCATCGGTTCGAATCCGATATTCTCCACCAACCTGCGAAAAGCGGGTAAAGTTCTTTGACATAATGGAAGAAAACACTTAAAAATCGAAAGGATTTAAAAGGTTAAGTTACTAAGGGCGTATGGGGGATGCCTAGGCTCTCAGAGGCTAAGAAGGACGTGCCAAGCTGCGAAAAGCTACGGGGAACTGCTGAGGAGTATTGATCCGTAGATATCCGAATGGGGAAACCCGTCATCTATAAGATGACCTAAGGCCAACCCGCTGAACTGAAACATCTAAGTAAGCGGAGGAAAAGAAAACAAAAGTGATTCCCTGAGTAGTGGCGAGCGAAACGGGAACAGCCCAAACCAATCATGTTTCGGCATAATTGGGGTTGTAGGACTGCAATGTGGACTGTGTAGACAAACTTGAATTACCTGGAAAGGTAAGCCGCAGAGGGTGATAGCCCCGTAAAGGTAAAGATGCACTACCTAGCAGTATCCTGAGTAGCGCGGGGTCGGAGACGCCTTGCGTGAAACTGCCAGCACCATCTGGTAAGGCTAAATACTACTGAGAGACCGATAGTGAACCAGTACTGTGAAGGAAAGGTGAAAAGAATCTTGAACAAAGAAGTTAAAAGACCCTGAAACCATACGCTTACAAGCGGTAGGAGCCCTTCGGGGTGACTGCGTGCCTTTTGCATAATGAGCCTACGAGTTAGTCCTTACTAGCGAGGTTAATCCGTTCAGCGGAGCAGCCGAAGCGAAAGCGAGTCTGAATAGGGCGCATAGTTAGTAGGGCTAGACGCGAAACCTGAGTGATCTACCCATGAGCAGGATGAAGGTGCCGTAACAGGTACTGGAGGTCCGAACTGGTGAACGTTGAAAAGTTCTCGGATGACTTGTGGGTAGGGGTGAAAGGCTAATCAAACTGGGAGATAGCTCGTACTCCCCGAAATGTTTTTTGGAACAGCCTCGAGTAAAAGTGTCATAGAGGTAGAGCTACCAATTGGGTGAGGGGGAGTCAAATCCTACCGAGCTCAGATGAACTCCGAATACTATAGACATGTTTCTCGGGAGTGAGCCCTTGGGTGCTAAGGTCCGAGGGCGAGAGGGAAAGAACCCAGACCATCAGCTAAGGTCTCCAAATCTGAGTTAAGTTGAACAAACGAGGTTCAATCGCATAGACAGCTAGGATGTTTGCTTGGAAGCAGCCATTCATTTAAAGAGTGCGTAACAGCTCACTAGTCGAGCGATCGGGCGCGGATGATAAACGGGCATCAAACTCAGTACCGAAGCTATGGATTTACATCAAGAGATGTAAGTGGTAGGGGAGCATTCTAATAGCGCAGAAGGTGAACTGTGAGGTTTGCTGGAGCGATTAGAAAAGCCAATGTAGGCATAAGTAACGATAAGGCGGGTGAGAAACCCGCCCACCGATAGACTAAGGTTTCCTGATCAACGTTAATCGGATCAGGGTTAGTCGGGGCCTAAGGATAAGCGGAATAGCGAATCCGATGGATATCAGGTTAATATTCCTGAACCTTTTGTAGAGCGAAGTGGTGACGCAGGAGTGAAAGACCCGCGAACTGACGGAATAGTTCGTTAAAGCTTGTAGATATATTTGTTGTAGGCAAATCCGCAATGAATGTCGAAGGTGATAGTACTCAGCGTCTTCGGACAATGGGATAGTGGTCCTAATCCAACTGCCAAGAAAACCCGCTAGCATTAATCTACACAAGCCCGTACCTCAAACCGACACAGGTAGTCTAGGAGAGAATCCTGAGGTGCTCGAGTGATTCACGGTTAAGGAACTCGGCAAATTAACCCTGTAACTTCGGAAAAAAGGGTGCCCCAGCAATGGGGCCGCAGAGAAATGGCCCAGGCGACTGTTTAACAAAAACACATGGCTATGCAAAATCGAAAGATAACGTATATGGCCTGACACCTGCCCGGTGCTGGAAGGTTAAGAGGGGATGTTAGCGCAAGCGAAGCATTGAATCGAAGCCCCAGTAAACGGCGGCCGTAACTATAACGGTCCTAAGGTAGCGAAATTCCTTGTCGGGTAAGTTCCGACCTGCACGAATGGTGTAACGATCTGGGCACTGTCTCAACCGTGAGCTCGGTGAAATTGTGGTATCGGTGAAGACGCCGGTTAATCGCATCGGGACGGAAAGACCCCGTGCACCTTTACTATAGCTTTGCATTGACTTTGGGTAAATAATGTGTAGGATAGGCGGGAGACTTTGAAGCGGTGTCGCTAGGCATCGTGGAGTCAACCTTGAAATACCGCCCTTTGTTTGCTTGGAGTCTAACCCTGCATAGCGGGGGACATTGCATGGTGGGTAGTTTGACTGGGGTGGTCGCCTCCAAAAAAGTATCGGAGGCTTCTAAAGGTCTGCTCAGTACGCTTGGTAACCGTACGTAGAGTGCAATAGCATAAGCAGGCTTGACTGTGAGGCCGACAAGCCGAGCAGGTACGAAAGTAGAGTATAGTGATCCGGTGGTTCTGTATGGAAGGGCCATCGCTCATAGGATAAAAGGTACGCCGGGGATAACAGGCTGATCTCCCCCAAGAGCTCATATCGACGGGGAGGTTTGGCACCTCGATGTCGGCTCGTCACATCCTGGGGCTGGAGAAGGTCCCAAGGGTTGGGCTGTTCGCCCATTAAAG
>JBKDBG010000003.1:0-3719 GCA_046314755.1 Bacteroidota bacterium
CCCACTACTTCTAAATGATTTCCACCTGAAACAATTACGCCTGTATCTTCACCCAATCCAATGCCTGTACATTGTGGGTTGCTTGCAACAGCTTGTGCCAATCGGTTAAATCTGCCGCGTTTATCAAAATGCGAATCAATAATTACATTGCCAATAAAAGCCAAGCCGGTGGTAATTTTTACTTCACCTTTTAAATGAGCCAATTCACTTTTACCTTGGTATATCATGGTATTACTCATGGCCATGGCTCCGGCACTGGTTCCTGCAATTACAAAACCTTCTTCACTCATGTAGCGATCGTGCAGTATATTGTAAATTTCACTGCCACCAAATATGCTGCTTAAGCGCAATTGGTCTCCTCCGCTAAACATAATGCCATCGGCTTTTTTTACACGCTCAATAAATTCTTCTTCAAATACATCCTCGCGTTTTCTAATGTCAATAATCCCAATATTGGTGCATCCAATTTTGCCAAATGCATCCAAATAATTTTCGCCTACTTCAACCGGTATTGACGATGCAGTTGTGATGACTTCAATACGTTTTTGCGTACCGCCCACTTCATTCACAATTCGTTTTAAAATACCGAGCTCAAAAAAGTTTAATCTGTTACGTTGAATAAATCCGGGTTCCAAATCGGTTCCTTTGTCTTCTGCCCCCCCTACTGAAATAAGTTTTCCTTTTGGTAATAGCAACATTGGCTTAATAATAAAGGGCGCAAATATAAACCCATGGTCAAGCTACGCAATAATTATGTGCTTTTTTATTTCATCCCAAAGGAATTAACTCATAAGGATGGTTTTATGAATAAAATTAGTTAAACTGCAATTACAACCCTAAGTAAATTCTAACATGAAAATACTCGATATAAAAATTATGCGCGGCCCCAATTACTGGAGCATTCGCAGGCATAAACTCATACAAATGCGCCTCGATTTGGAAGAGATGGAACAATTTCCTACCAATAAAATTGATGGTTTTGGCGATAGGTTGGCCGCATTATTTCCTACCATGTACTCACATCGTTGTTCTATTGGTGCGCCCGGTGGTTTTTTTCAACGGGTAAAAGAAGGAACTTGGATGGGCCACGTAATTGAACACATTGCATTAGAATTACAAACCTTAGCCGGAATGGAATGTGGTTTTGGCCGCACTCGCAGCACCGGTAAAGATGGCGTGTATAATGTAGTGTTTAGTTACATGGAAGAAAAAGCCGGTGTGTATGCCGCTAAAGCATCGGTAAAAATTGCCGAAGCATTAATTGCAGGCACTCCGTATGATTTGGCCGAAGATATTCAAACCTTGCGCGAAATTCGTGAAGATGAACGCTTGGGGCCAAGCACCGGTTGTATTGTTGATGAAGCCATAGCTCGCGGTATTCCTTATATCCGTTTAAACCGTCACTCATTGGTGCAATTAGGTTATGGTGTGAATCAACGCAGAATTAGAGCCACCATTGCCAGTACCACAGGCAGCATTGCAGTGGATATTGCATGTGATAAAGAAGAAACAAAAAATTTATTAGAGGCTGCCGAAATACCCGTGCCACGTGGCAGAATTGTATATGGTGAAGAAGGATTGAAAGAAGCCATTGACAGAATAAAATATCCTATCGTTACCAAACCTGTTGATGGCAATCATGGAAAAGGAGCCACCACTAATATTTTAAATTGGGAAGATGCGGTGCGTGGTTTAGAAGCTGCTAAAAAATATTCACGCGGAGTAATTGTAGAAAAATTTATTACCGGACAAGATCACCGTGTGTTGGTGATTAACTACAAATTTGTGGCCGCTGCCATACGCAAACCGGCTGCAGTTAAAGGCGATGGAAAATTAACCATTCAGCAGTTGATTGATAAAACCAACGAAGACCCACGCAGAGGTTATGGACATGAAAAAACGTTGACCCAAATTAAGGTTGATGATTTTACATTAGACATCCTCAATAAAAAAGGATTAACCTTAGAAAGTGTATTGCCCGCAGGCGAAGAATTATTTTTAAAACCAACGGCTAACTTAAGCACAGGCGGCACCGCAACCGATGTAACCGAAATGGTGCATCCGGATAATATTTTTATGTGTGAGCGCATAGCACGCATTATTGGTTTAGATATTTGCGGTATTGATATTATGGCCGAAAACTTAACCGAGCCATTGGCACAAACAGGTGGAGCCATTTTAGAAGTAAATGCAGCTCCGGGTTTCCGCATGCACATTGATCCGGCTGAAGGTATACCACGCAATGTGGCCGAACCCGTTATTGATATGTTGTACCCGCCCGGAAGCACCGCGCGTATTCCCATTATTGCAGTAACCGGAACAAACGGAAAAACAACCACCACACGTTTAATGGCACACATGGTAAAAACCATGGGATACAAAGTTGGCTATACCACCACAGATGGTGTGTATATTCAAAATCAATTGATGATGCGTGGAGATTGCACCGGACCCATTAGTGCAGAGTTTGTATTAAAAGATCCAACCGTTGATTTTGCCGTGTTAGAAACTGCACGTGGTGGTATTTTACGTTCAGGGTTAGGATTTCACCGATGCGATATTGCCATTGTAACCAATATTGCCGAAGATCATTTGGGTTTACAAGATATTGATACCATTGAGCAATTGGCACGTGTAAAAGCAGTAGTACCCGGCAGCGTAATGCCAAGCGGTTACACCATTTTAAATGCCGATAACAAACACACTTTGGGCATGGCCAAAGATTTGCAATGTAAAATTGCCTACTTCAGTTTAGATGAAAATAACCCTGTAATTAAAGAGCATATTACTAAAGGAGGTTTAGCTGCGGTGTATGAAAATGGTTATGTAACCATTTGCAAAGGCACATGGAAAATAAGGGTGGAAAAAGCCATCAACATTCCGCTTACTTATGGCGGAAGAGCCACGTATAACATTGCCAATATTCTACCTACTTTATTGGCAGGATTTATTCGCAATTTTAAGGTAGAAGATATGCGTGTGGCCTTGCAAACTTTTATTCCCGGTCCGGCACAAACACCCGGGCGCATGAATATTTTCCGCTTTAAAAACTTTGAAGTAATGGTTGATTATGCCCACAACACTGCGGGTTTCCAAGCCATAGGTGAAATGTTGGGTAAAATAAAAGCCAAACATATTGGGGTGGTAGCCGGTGTAGGCGATAGGCGAGATGAAGACACCATTGCATTAGGCAAACAAGCCGCTAAAATGTTTGATGAAATTATTATTCGTCAAGATAAAAACCTACGCGGCCGAACCGAAGAGGAAATCATAAACTTAATTACCCAAGGCATAAAAGAAGTAGATGCCAACAAAAAAATAACGGTGTTTAAACGCGAGGCCGATGCCATTGAATTTGCCATAAAAAATGCTGCATCAGGTTCCTTTATTACCATTTGCAGTGATGTAGTTCCCGATGCATTGGATCAAATTATGAAGTTAAAAGAAGAAGAAGACAAAGGGTAATAAACTACAACCAAAATAAATGATATTCCATTTGGTGCAACTTGAAACCACAGCCACTTCGAGTGATTGTGGCAAGGGCTGCGAATGGCGCAATCGTATCGAGAAGGGGATTTAAAAAAGTAATATTTCTTTCTCACCTCCACTTCTCGATACAACCTTATGTTGCCATCAGGCCACTCGAAGCGGCTTTAATCTAAGCAATGGAAATCACCTTCACTTCGAATGATTGCTTTAAGGATTGTGCTTCTATTCAA
>JBKDBG010000004.1:0-36894 GCA_046314755.1 Bacteroidota bacterium
ACTGCAGGTGAAGTATAATCCTTTAAATTACTAGAGGCTATAGGAGTAAAACCACTAACCGCACTTGTATTACTTACTAACCAAGTATATGTGTAAGATGACCCATTTCCTCCGGTAGGTATTGAAGCATTAAATACAGCAGGTGCTTGGCCGAAACATACGGTTTGAGGCGCAGTATTAATTACATTGTTGGCGATAGGCTGATTAACTGTGAATAAAATAGCTGCTGAAGTATCAGCTGAACATAGTCCGGAAACCGTTCTTCTTCTGAACCAGGTGTTTTGGGTAATTGCACCGGATGTATAGTTCTGTATATTTCCACCAACAACACCAAATCCTGAAGTTGCACTAACCGTACTTGCCAACCAAGAGTAGCTATAAGTACTGCCATTACCACCTGATGCAGCGGTGGCAGTAATTAAGCCGGAGTTAGCACCGGAACAAATAATTTGTCCGCTGGAAGTAATCGTGTTATTCGAGATAGGTTGGTTTACTGTAACAACATATGCAACAGCCGTATCTGCTTGACAAGCTCCAGAAACAACTCTTCTTCTAAACCAAGTAGTTTGAGTAAGGGTACCTGAAGAATAGTTCTGATTGGTATTTGCTCCACCTGCCGGTGAAAATCCTGCAGTGCCGCTTGAAGTACTACTCAACCACAAATAAGAATAATTAGTTCCATTACCACCTGTTGGTAAAGTACCGGTTATTTGGGTTGGACTATTACCGGAACAAATTGTTTGTGCTGAATTGGTAATCGTATTATTGGCAACAACAGCATTAATTGTAATTAGAATGGCTGCCGATGTATCAACATCCGTACCCGAAACTACATAACGCCTGTACCAGGTATTCACAGTTAATGAAGGAGGAGTATAAGTTGGATTATTATTTGTACCTGATGCCGCTACCAAACCTGAATTTGGACCGGTAGTTGATGAAATCCATAAATAAGTGAACGTTCCGTTACCACCCATTACAGTTCCACCTGTTAATGTTGCAGGGGCTGTGCCGGTACAAATAGTTTGTGAACTTGAAATAGTATTACCTGCAATACTTGTATTCACACTTATGGAAACTACGGCAGAAGTATCAGAACAACTTCCTGAATTTACAACCCTTCTATACCATGTATTTTGACTTACCACTCCGGAAGGAGTATGGTTTAATGAATCGGTAGAAGGTATTGCCGTAAAACCTTGAGTTGCACTAATGGTGCTAATCAACCATGAGTACGAATAAGTTCCAATACCACCCGTAGGTAATGATCCCGTTAAGGAGTTAGCAGGGAAATTAATCAATATTGATTGATCACTGCCAATGGTGTTACCTGCAATTGCAGGAATAACAGTAATTGCAATAGGTGCACTAGTATCAGCAGCACAAACTCCTGAAGTTACTATTCGCCTAAACCATGAATTAGAGGTTAAAGAACTAGAGTTATAATTTTGAAGATTACTAGCAGGAATTGCAGTATAACCAACGAAAGCTCCAGAATTACTGCTTATCCATGAATAAGTATAAGTTGAACCATTACCACCTGATGGTGTTGAACCGGTCATCGTTGCAGGTATGGTTCCACTGCAAATGTTTTGATTTCCTGATGTTATCGAATTTGAAGTTATCGGATTATTCACAGTAATTAAGACCGAGGTACTCGTATCATTAATAGTACCGGCATTTCTTACTACCCTTCTAAACCAAGTATTTTGAGTAACACCTTGTGGGGTATAATTAATCAAATTATTTACTCCACCCGCCACATCAAAGCCTGCAGTTGCACTTGTAGTTGAACTTATCCATAAGTAACTGTAATTAGAGCCACTGCCACCTGCAGGAGATGACCCAGTTATAGGGTTCGCTAATGAACCACTACATACAGTTTGTATTCCTGTGATTGAATTACCGGTAATGAGCGGATTGATAATCGCATTTGAATCAATTATACTGAATACACCTAAAGAACTTACACCACTTCTACTCAAACTATAAGGATTAGTTCCTGTAGCAGCTGAGAATGATGCAAACGAAGGCACATTCCAACCAATTCCATTATTGGTAACAATCCCTAATAACCCCCTATTCAAGGATGCTAACTCCATGGAGTCTTGCCACTGGAATTCAACAGTTAAGTTAGAACCTCCTGAAATATCCTCTGCTACAACCCAACTCCTATTTAATGCATTAGAAGTTGCATTGTTTCCATTGGTACCGTTACGCAATAAACCTCTAAATACTCGAATTGAAAACACATCAGTTGTACCTGTATTTAAAGTTAACCAGGCAGGAGTATATGTAAAATTACTTGAAGCGCTTCCTACCGGAAAATGTACAATACCTGATGCAGTTGAAATTGTTCTCCTCAAACTTCCCCCACTTACTGAATTCTCAACTGTTCCAATATAACCTGAAATAGATGCGTTGGTAATTGTTGCATTAACAGCTAAGGTTAAATTGCTATTTCCCAAATTTAAATTTCCATTACCAAGTGAAACATTCCTAGCAATGGTGGTTGATTGTGATAGAGAAACGCCTGTATTATTAGATATGATTAATGTATCAATATTAGTTGGTAAACCAAGGCCGGTTATCTGACCAACAGTTCCATTATAAATATAGGTGGCAGCATTATTATAACTGCGCGTTCCATTTATTTGGATATTACCTGTTAAACCGCCTGTTGCACTAAGACCTTGAGCCGAACCAATATATAGTTGGCTATTGGCTTCCAAAGTAAAGTTACCATTACCGGATAATATTTGATTGCCCATTCTTAATTTACCACCACTTTGAACGGTAACGTTACCTAATGCAATTAAACTTCCACTTAAGGTTGCATCGCCCGTTGAGGTAACCACAATGTTTGCATAGGTACCTGATACCGATGTTACAGTAGACACAATTAAATCAGGAATAATAGTAAAACTACTAGCACTTGTTGTTGAACCTGAAGTTGTATATACCTGAATTAGTCCGGTGGATGAACCATTTGGAACTATCGCGGTGATTTGGCTCGTACTGTTAACTGTAAATGTTGTAACTTTAGTTGTTCCAAATCTTATCGAATCTACACCTATAAAATTAGTACCGTTTATCACAACAGAGGTACCTGCACTTCCTGATGAAGGCGTAAATCCTGTGATGGTAGGTAGAGGCTGGACAACAAAATTACCTGCACTGCTACCTGTTCCTGACCCATTGGTTATTGCAATTAATCCGGTAGTAGCTGTATTAGGTACTGTTGCAACAATTTGCGTTGAACTATTTACCACATAGGATGCAGCAACACCATTAAAAGTAACTCCAGTAATTGATTGGAAATTACTTCCGTTGATTGTTACCGTTGAACCTGCTGGAGCCGTAGAAGGCGTGAATGATGTAATCACAGGTACTCCGATTACGGTGTAGTTCGTTGAACTTACGGCCGAACCTGCAGGATTAATTACCGAAACTGTTCCGGTAACTGCTCCGCTTGGCACCGTACAAGTAATTGTGGTATTGTTCACCACATTAAATATTGCATTTACACCGCCAAATGTTACTCCTGTGGCCCATGTAAATCCGGTTCCTGTAATGGTTACAGCACTTCCAACTGTACCGCTAGATGAAGATAAAGTTGATACAGTAGGCACAGGGATGACTGTAAAATTAATCGGACTTGTTCCTGTTCCATAGGTATTGGTTACAGTTACTGTTCCGGTTGTTGCACCCGTAGGAACGGTTGTAGTTATTGATGTATCATTCACCACTGTAAACACAGGTTGATTCACACCATTAAATGCAATTTCTGTTGCTCCTGTAAATAACGAACCCCTTATGGTAACAGCACCTCCCACTTCTCTCGCGCTTGGCGTGAATGCTGTTATTGAAGGAGGAGCCGCATTTTCTGTTCCTGTTAGGTGTATGGCATTAAAACCGATGGTTGACGACAACCCGGTTGATGTTATTGTACGCGTTGATGTATTAACTGTATTCGTTAAAGAGGTAGACCATGTTGGTGCACTTACAGTTCCGCCATTGTCTTGAGATATTTTTAAATTGGCAGGTGATGTTACACTTCCTATTAATGCTGGATCATAATTAAAAGTCACCCCAAAATTATACGGTGCAGTTCCTCCGCTCACATTTACTCTTAAATATTGATTTAAATTATTTCCTGCAGGTGCGGTTCCAATTGGATTAACACCGCTATAATTTAATAAGGTTGCTGTTGTAGGTGCTGAACTGCCCCAATTTATTGTTGCAACATTTCTTGAGGCAAAAGTATATACTACTGAAGTATTACTTGCCGGAGTAGCAGATGCAACAGCAGGAATTGGAGCTGATGATGGTAATGCATTTAATTGCATTGCACCAATAGTATTAGCAAATCCTAAAGTAGTTCCTCTTGTTGTTGCGTAATAATCCGTATTAATATTTAAAGAGGCCGAACCTGCAATAGCCTTGCCGTAAACATACCATACCTCAGGGTTCGAAGTTATCAAACCTAAGTCACCCAAAGTTGGATTAACAAACATGTTGGCCACATTAAGTTGTCCGGCCCCAATACCTGAAGGAAGGTAATAACTAAAGAAATCACTATTTGATGCGGTTCTCCATGCACCAATATTCATGGCTGTTAATCCCCACTCTCCAACGTTATTGGCATTTGAGGTAACCATTAAGTTATAATCACTTGAGTTGGCCAACCATGTTGTGGCAGTTGGCGATGTGGTTTGATTTGAAATAGCAAAATGTCTACCCGTACCACCTGTTCTTATGTTTACAAGTATATTATTCTTTAAATTGAAAAATGTGTTTTGCTCAAAGCCGGTGTTATTACCACGTAAAAAGGCATATGTATTTTGATTGCCAATAGCCGTGCCATTAATCAATATAGAATTATGAAGCGCATTGAGTGTTACAGAGGTAGTACTTAGTTGCAACCAAATACCGCTGTATTGTGTATTATTAGAGCCACTGCCTAAGGTAATTTGGTTGTTTATTAAATCTGCTTTTACATTAATAAATTGACCCAAAGTAATTCCGGAAACCGAAGGTGTCGGATTCGTTGAGGTACTTGTTGAAGCATTGGTTAAATCATAAATCCTATTAGAACTTACTAATGGGGTTTGACCTGTAGACACCAAAATTCCTGTTACATTGGTATTTACATTTCCGGTATTTAAGGCTCTTAATGCATAAATCACATTGTTTTGAATATTGCAAATTGCATTGGTTGACATAGTTGCCCGTATTCCAATTATACCGTTGGTAGATACTGTATTGTTATTCGAAGTATTTGATGTTAGATTATTAATTTGGTTATTCAACACATTGGCTGTTGCAGTATTCGACACTTGAATACCATATACAGAAACCGAAGATTGTGATCCTTGGCCAAATAAATTTGAAACAATATTGTTGTTTACAGTGTAGGAAGGTGACAAATTGATTGCAGGGCCTGCGGCTATTCCTATTAAGGTAGTATTCCCAAGGTTGGTAATGCTATTAGCTAATGTAGTACTACCAATTGTATTATTAGAAATACCTAATACTGTACCGTTACTTACGTTTATGCCTGTAAAACCGCTGCCTTGTCCGGCTGAACCAATTAATAGTCCACTTATGGTGTTTCCGTTAACCGTAATATTATTACTACCCGAATAATTAATACCAAAATTACCTGTGTAAGAGGTATAAATTATGCTTGATGGGTTGGTGTTACTTCCTATCAGGTTGCCCTCGGCTGTTGTTCCACCAATAATTGTATTACCACCTGTTGCACTTATCCCAAGAAATTGATTGGTTGAAGTTACGGTAAAGTTTATGTTTTGAATAGTGTTGTTGCTAATAATCGTATTAGCACCTGTACCTGTTACCGATCGAATTCCGGTGAAACTGGTATTACCCGTATGCGACCAAGGAGAACCACCACATAGTGGCGCAGAACCTCCAATAAAGTTATTCGAGATTAGATAACCACTTCCGTTTACTCCCGGAATAATATTAAATGCAATGTATTGATTAGTTGTTATGGAAATTGGCAAGCTGTTGAATAAACTATTATTGCTCATCGTCCAGTTATTCCCATTGTTGTTATCTAATACAATACCTGAATTGCTGAAGTTACTGATTTCATTATTTGAAATAACAATCCCGTTGTTCTTTATTCCTGCCAATCCATTTGAGTAAAAGCCAAAAGAAGGAATACCGGCAGGAAATGTCAAGGCTGTATTATTTGTGATGTTACAATTCGTTATGGTATCGTTACTACAAGGAATTGTTCCGGAGTTTGTAATTAAGGCTACTACACCTGTAGTAAATGCGGTCGGGCCCGCCTCACAAATCAAATTACTTAGTTTACATCCATTAGCTCCATTTTGAATTTCAATTGCGGCAGCATTTCCATTGTTTCTTACTCTTAAAAATTTCTGATTTCCGCTACTTCCCCTAGGAATACCCGTAAACTTAACCCTATTAGCCCCATTTATACGTATGAGTGCATTTGAAGATGAACCTGCAATATTCAATACTGAGCTTACGCCAGATTCAGGAGAAATGAATAAAGAGAATCCGCCTGCTCCATCTTCAGCCAGTGGATTTAAGGCATGAACTCCTGTTTCTGTTAAATTGGAAGTTACATCCACAAAAATGTTACCACCTAAAGTTCTTGAATTGATGAACTCAAAAAATCCTCCGTTACCGGTTAATGAAGTATAGGTTTTTCCCGCTCCAACCTCAAACACAGTATTAGCCGGTATAACCGGTAAAAACGTGTAGCGATTTGGATTGATTGGGTGATTGGTAACACTATTCACTCCCGAAGCAATTGCATAGGCAGCATTAGACATTACATTACCGGCATTATCCTGAACCAATACATAGTATCGTATGGTATCATTTAAGGTAAGCGGTAACATTGGAGTATAATCAATTACAAAATCTGCAGTTGCATTTGTAGCCGCCCCTGATACTGATGTTGCAGACGAATTATACCATGTTGAACCATCCTTAGAATAGTAAATTTTAGGGCGATTAACACCTGCTGTTGGTATTCCATTGTTATCGGTAATTACTACACCTGTTAAAGTTCTACTACCTGTTAACGTACCGGTATTTGATAGCGGTGTGAAGGTAATTACAGGAGGAGTTAAATCAGGGTTAATATTAAAGTTTCCAGCATGGGCACCAATATCTGCCGGTGTTAAACCTGATCTTAAATTACCATAGTAATCTGTTGTAACAGCGGTTAAAGTCGGATCACCACTTTTTTCAGCAGCATTGGAATTTTGTAAGTTTAATATAGCAACTGAAGCATCACCAAATGCAGCTGTAACAAAACCAGGATCTCCAAATCCTGATGTTAAATCAAGACCCATCATTTCTTTCCAGCCATTGGCATCATTTAAAGTTGGGTAATCCATCAAATTTGTTCCTGCCAATAAACCACCTGATCCGTCAAAGAGGTATAAATTATAGTTTGAATTAATTCTTAAAGAGTCGGCATATTTAACACACCAATTTTTCCCTGAACTTCCTGAATTATTCACCTTATTAACAATGATGTTATTTCTAAAGTCGAGAATTGATCCGGATGCAATTTGTACCTGCGCCTCAAAACCGCTCGTATTAGGAGTTCCACTTCCTCCTATTGCCGGATCACCGGCAAGCAAAATTGTGTTATGGTAATAATTATTAGATAAGCTGGTTGTTTGGAATATCCCTCTAATGGTAGTTGGAATGGTAAAGTTACCTCCATTTTCATCCATACCTAATCTTACCATATTATTGGTATAAGAAGCAATACCTCCTGCATTTTGTATACCTGTAAACATTGGAGATGCAGCATTCGCATCACTTTTGAAGCTATGTATAAAATTGGCGTTGATTATTGAGGTGTTGCCGGTTAATAATGTACTACCCGAATAAAACAATCCAATTAATGAAGTTGATGTTGCACTATTGGTATGGTAAAATGAATGAATTTTATTTTGGCTAACATTGGCGTTTGCTCCCGTACTATTGTAAGCAACACCTATCATTCCGGATAAAACACCAATAGAAGTTGAACTGGTTGATGAAGATAAACGACTAACAGTATTATTAATAATGGATGGTGAACTTATTGAAGAGTGAAGTATCCCTATCATTTGTGACCCTGCAGGGGTAACTTGTATCAATGCTAAACTATCAACCGTATTACCTGAAGTTACTGAACTACCTGTTGCAGTTGAACCATTTAATATTCCAATAATCGATGCATTTGTAGTTGTGCTAATTGAGGTGGAAGCCGACCTTATTCCGGTAACGCTGTTATTATTAATAGTAGTTAAACCAGAACTATTATAAATTCCTAGCATTTGATTATTTACACTTGCACCCGAAAACAATGACCTAATTGTATTTCCTGTTATGGACTGGTTAGTACTTGAACTTGTTAATTGAATACCAACCACTGATGCAAAAGCAAGTGCACTGGTACCAACAGATGTTCCAGTTAATTTCAATCCCTCAATAAAGTTATTTTCAATTATTGTTGTATTTCCTGAACCTGAAGATACTGTAATACCAGCCAATGACACACTCGTACCTAATCCTGAATTAATAATATTAATACAGGTGTCATTGCTCAAGGTGATGTTACCACTGGTTGTTGAGTTAAACATAATGGAACGAGTATTTGAATTAACCAATACACTATTAGGAATACTTGAGGCTGAACCAATCCTATTTCCATTAACCACATAATTGGCAGAGGTACCCGAAACTGAAATCCCGTTAAACACACCGGTAGCTCCTGTTAGAGTAATATTATTTATCTTATTATTATTAATAATCGTTCCTGCTGCAACTCCTGTTGAAACATTAATTGCTGTAAATCCCCCGGCAGTTGATGTATATGGGTTGCCCAACGCAAATGCACGTGATCCTCCAAAGTAATTTCCGTTGATGGTATTACCGTCTGATGTAGTTCCCGGAGAAAAAGCAATTGCAGCTGTTGTATTCGTAAAGTTTGGTGTCGCATTCCTAAAGAAATGGTTATCATTAATCACCCAACTGTTGCCATTACCAGATGCAACGTTAATACCGGTTGACCCAAAATTATAAATGGAACTTCCAATAATTCTTATTCCTGTATTTAATCTGGGTGACGTTCCTGAAGCATAAAAACAATTACTTGGATATGAAGTTGAGGCCGTTAAATCTTGTCTGAGATGACATCCTCTAATATCAATATTATTAATTCCTGTTAAGGTTGTAGCATTACTTATAAAAAACACACCTGATAAAGTGCTTGTAACACGTGACTCAAAAATCACATTAACAAAACTATCATTACTCGCCCTATCTATTAAACCCAATGCCGGGGTAAAAGTATTTGTAGATCTTATCACTAATGCGGTATCAGCTGAAGTTGGGTTGGTAATTGTACTTGGATAACCTAAAATTCTAACTCGTTCTGCTCCTATCCTAATCACCCCATTATTATTTGCAACTATACTGGATAACACCACTTGGGTTGTTGTTTGAGGTCTAATGGTTAAAGTATAACCTGAGCCTCCTGTTTCTAACCATTGATTTAATTGAACAAGTCCGGGTTCTGTTACATTGCCTGTTAATTGAACAACGGTATTCCCTTGTAACATAGAGTTATTAATTGCCTCGAATAAACCACCTGTTCCGGTAAGGGTTGGATAACCATTAGGTGGAACTCCCGGAACCGTTAAACTTGTTAAAATCGGATCTGTTATTCTGTAAAATAATGGTGTGGCAGGATGAGTAGTAACATTATTTACATTAGTTGCCACAGCATACATTACATTAGAGTTTATGTTTACTGCGCTGTCTTGAGCTATGATATAATATCTAATGGTATCTCCAGTAACAGGAGTACCAATCAAACTTGCATCAATGGTAAATTGCCAATTGCCATTACTGTAGGTTCCACTAGTAAGAACCCCTTCAGTAGAAAACCATGATCCTGCATTTTTTCTAAAATATATTCTTGCATTATCAACCAAAACTTTTACGCCAACATTATCAACAATAGTGGCATTAAGTGTAATATTAGATGTTATTGGTGTATTGGTTAAAGCAGTATAAACAACGGACGGAGCAATAATATCATTTGATATGGTGCCGGTTGAAGAAGAAGCTCCAATATCTACAGGAGTGTTAGACGATCTCACATTCCCATCAATATCATCACTCACAAATGTAATAACGGAGGCGTCCCCTGATGCTTCCGCTGGGTTTGAACCGGAAAGTCTAAGGTTAACATTTAAGGAGTTACCGGTGGCGTTCACAAATTGTGGGTCACCATAACCCGAAACCGCATCAAGTAAAAAACCTGATTTATGGTTGGCCAAAGTAGTGTAATTGGTTACTCCGCGTTGTCCGATAAACCTGTTTGTACCGGGTTGATTAAAATAAATATTATTATCAGCTGTGATATTCGTTGTTATGATTGGTAGCCTTAAATTATAATGACTGCCAAAAGCAGTAGCTGTATTATTTACAATGACATTATTCCTGATATCAAGCAAACCCGGAGCCGTGTATGAATTTGGTATTTCAATGGCACTTGTAATAGAAGCTCCTGCTGATGGCGCTGCTTCAATATAAATATTATTATGGTAAATACGATGAATAATGGTACCGGCTGTAACTGAAATAATTCCTCTAATGGCAGCTGCTCTGGTTATGGTTGTTCCTGTTGTGTCTCTTCCCAATCGAATTGCGTTGTTCGATAACATTACACTTCCGGAATTGATAATGATACCATTTAATACAGCAGCAGTTGTTGAAGTATTGTTAATACCAAAACTATGAATGGTATTTCTTGAAACTCTTGAATTATTGCCACTGGATGCAACTGAACCGCTATATGCAATACCTGTTATTGTATGCGAACCCAAGGCACTACTCAACGAAATTAAAGAATGAATGCTATTGCCTTCTATAATTTGATTGGCACCCGAGGCCTGACAGTTTATACCAATGATATTACCGTTAAATGCAGCTGTTCCACTCGACCTGAAATTTCGGATGGTGTTATTTGAAATATTATTGGCAGAGAGTGTTACAATACCATTAGTTTGGTGTCCTGCAGCATTATAAGCCCATAAATTATAAATGGTATTCCCGGTTACAGTATGTGCATTGTTTGTTGAGATATTGATACCATTAAGTGCAGCTGAAGTACCGGTCGATGTAGATGTACTGTTAGACCTGAAATCATAAAGTGTATTATTACTAATGGTTAAAGCTCCTGAACTCGATAATATACCGATTATACTTGTACCTGCTGCGGCATTTGCATCTAGCCCCATTACCGTGTTACCTGTAATCAAGGAGCCATTTGAGAATGATGTATGACCTATCCCAATAATTGCAGCACTTGTTATGGTTCCTGTTTGGTTTGATCTGTTCCAAATATTGGCAACAGTATTATTCGAAATAGTGTTCACTCCGCTGGTCGCAGTAATACCCACAGCTCTGGCATTTGTTAAACCATTTGCAATTAATGCATCGGCAATATTTAATCCACCAATGGTATTGTTAGATATGGTTTGATTTGCACTAGAGGATGATATACCAATTCCAACTATGGCACTTGATATTGTTGTACCGGTGGTGGTTGAAGCAGTTACAAAATTCCTAATAAGATTATTATCAACAAGCAGTGTATTAGAGCTTCCGTTTTGTACTAATATGCCTCTCAAGCTAACACTGGTTCCTACACCTGAGGCATTTAAACCACTTATAATATTATTACTGATGGTAACATCATTAGTGGTAGAGGAGAATATACCTGTGGTTGTTGAGGCCGAACTCACATTAATATTGCCGTTCTCAGTTGGATGTCCAATATAATTTCCATTACCGGCACCTCCAATGAGTGCAGTTCCTTGATTGATTCGAATTCCAATAAAAGTGTAAAGACTTGCGGTGTTTTGTAATTGCATGTTCGCAATCCTGTTCTTTTCAATTCGAACACCAAAGGTTGCGCCAACACCAGCTGATACTGAAATACCATTAAATCCACCTGTTGCGGATGTATTAAATGTCCACTTAGGTAAGCCTGCAGCAGTACCACCCAAATATGGAGATGTACCACCAATAGAATTGGACGAAATTTCATTATTGATTGAATTGGATGCAACTCCAGGAATGAAATCAATTGCTGTTAAGGTATTGGTAGTGGAGGTAGTTGCTGTATCATAAAAACTATTGTTTCTAATATTCCAGTTACTTCCATTTCCGCTATTATTTCCGGTAACCAAAACAGCAGTTAATGTTGCCCCATTAAACCAATTTGAATCAATATTATTGTTGTTATTTTGTGCCACCAACGACTGGCCATCAGAAACAACACCTATGGTGTAGGCTCCGGTAGATGTTCTTGAAAATACATTTCTTACAATGTTGTTATTGTCATTACCAAATGGAATAGCCTTATTGGTTCTTCCAATATACACAGCGCCAAATACCGGTTGAGTAAATGTATTGGTGTTATTATTGGCACTTCTGATGATGGTGTTTCTGATGGTATTATTTGAGGCATCATTAATTAATTGAATACAGGTTGCATTATTAGCAGCCAGCCTATTTTCAATAGTTAAAAAATGCATGGTGTCTAAATTATTCCTTCTTCCATCAATCGTAATATTTCCAGAGCCATCTAAAATAATTAATGCGGTAGCAATATTATCTGTAATAATAGATTGTACTCCGTCAGCGGGTTTAATAACTACATTATTAGAAGCCGATACACCACTAGGGTTACCAATCGTAATTGGAAAAACTTCTCCTTTGGCGGTATTATAAACTGCATCAGTTAGGCTTAAGGTAACCGGGCCCGACACACCTACTCCATTTAAATCTTGAACTGCCTCAGTTAAGGTGGCATAATCACCACCAACACCAACAGCATAAACTCCATTTAACGGAGATTTGATTGTGCGGTTTCCGGCAGGAGCTTGAATAGTAGGTGTAATAGTTGAACTGTTGTAGGTAATTGAATTACCTTCTGCATCAAATACACTTCCGGTTTGTGCAGAAGAAGTAATATCATATACCAGCCAAAAATAATTGGTTCCGTTAACCAATTCCTGTGAGCCATTTACGCTAAAACCTCCATTTGGAGTGTTTACCGTTGAACCAAATTGAGTAGCCGTTGAAAAGGTTGTGCTGGTTCCTGTGTAATACACTTTTGCATTTGATATCCCTGCGGTGTTTGAAGTTCCGTTCGTATTAAAACTTAATTGGGTTAAATTGAATGGAGATGCAGTACCTGATGTTACAAACTCAACTCTTGCTATCTGTTGGTTTGTTGAACCCGGCAATAATGGCAATAAATTCGGGTGGGTGGTGGTAGATGATACAAACACCATTGGAGGGGGTGTATATTCAACCCTAAATATCGGCCTGGTTGTAGAGAGGTTTCCTGTTGCTTGGCCACAGTAAGAAGCAGCTGCATTATCAATCCAAGCATGCAAAGAAGTAGGATTGGTTGTTATTAAACGATCCACAGTACCTGATCCCACATTAGAATAACAAGTAACCGGGGTTGCGCCATTCGCATTGTCATGGCAGATATCCACTAATATACTTGATGTACCATCCCAACTGAAAGGGGTAGGAAAAGTAAAGGTATTCCAACCCAAAACAACATTGTAAGTGGAAGAAGCCCTTACTGTAGTTAAACTCGCATTATCAAAACTAGTAGAAGCAAATGAGGTTGCAGCAGTTGTTTTAATTTTAACCGTAAAATTATTGTGTTGCGTTGACGCTGTTATTTGTCCTCCACCACAAGTTAAGGTACCGGATGGTATTGATGTAATATTAATACCAATAGAATGTAATGTGGTTGGACCAAATACACCGGAAGCATTTAACTCAGCGGCAGTTACTAGGTATTGCCCCCTTGAGGTAGTAAAATTATTCCCAAAAGGATTTGGGGCTGTTGTTGCCCCTATTGTTCCAGTAGATGTTCCAACTGTTGCAAATGCGGTTTGAGCATTGGAAGTTTGGGCTGTGAGTATGTAAATACCCAATAAGAAAAAACCTACAAATTTTCTCAATTGATTTGCATTAAGTAATAATGCCTTACAAATTGAACCAAACATTTGTTTGCCAATAAAATGGCTCATCCAAATGGATTTAAGCGTTACATTGCTTTCCATATTATAAAAAAATTAATATTGTTCATCCATACTATCTGAAAATATTTCAGATAGGAATCAGCGAAAAATTAATGGAGAAATTGACAGAATTAATAATGCAGATTACCACTCAAAAGGGATGGAAAGATGATAATCTTTTAAATACAATTATTAGAAGTGGCGATTGCTCATTTTTAATTTTTTTAGCTAATTCTACGAAGTGTTAATTTTTATAAAAAAACATTAATAACAAATTAATATTCTAAAATCGATACAAAATTGTGAAAATCAGCACACTAAAAATAAAAAGCGAGTGTCTATTATTTTGGAAAGCGTGGATAAAATTAATACATGAATATATTTTAAACCCAAATTGGGAGTTGAGAAATAAGGGTTTTTATGGATTTCAGCGTTCATATTTAGAGCCAAATAATTCAGCTGCATTATGTTTCTAAAACAAAAAGGCTGACTCAAAAACTAAATTGAGACAGCCTTTTTTTAAGTTAAAACGGAAAAATGAGTAACTAATTTTGTGGGATTACACAACAAGAATTATATAAAACATCAAAAGCAATATTAGTAAGTTTTACGCTTGTTCATCCAATTGCTTCCAATCTGATTAGCGATTTGTTGCTCATTAGAAGAACTATCTTTTGAAGCTATTTGAATCATTCCGGCACTAATAGCTGCAATTTTAGCATCGTCTTGAGATGAATTAAGATACTCCGATTTAAAGTGTTTCTCAATAAACTTTGTATCGAAATTACCACTAACAAAGGCCTCATGTTGCATTACAAAACTGCCAAAAGCAAGTGTGGTTTCAATACCGGTAATGTGATAGTCTTTTATCGCACGAATCATGCGGTTGATGGCATCTTCACGGGTGTTGCCAAACGTAATTAACTTTGCAATCATGTTATCATAATGAATCGGAATTTCCATTCCTTCTTCAAAACAATCATCCACCCTTACACCATAACCTTGCGGTACTTTATAGGTGTTTAATTTACCAATATCCGGCAAAAAATTATTCATTGGATCTTCTGCGCACACCCTAAGTTCAATGGCATGACCTTTTATGGTTAAATCTTCTTGGTTATATCCAAGTTTTTCGCCTCGAGCAACTCTAATTTGCTCCTTTACCAAATCAAGTCCAACAATTTGTTCGGTAACCGGATGCTCTACTTGCAACCTCGTATTCATTTCCAGGAAATAAAAATTAAGCGATTCATCTACTAAAAACTCAACCGTTCCTGCACCGGTATAATTACACGCCTTGGCCACATTAACGGCTGCCTCCCCCATCGCTTTGCGAATTTCGGGCGTTAAACAGCTTGATGGTGCCTCTTCTACTAATTTTTGATGACGTCTTTGTACGCTGCATTCGCGTTCAAACAAATACACAATATTACCGTAGTTATCGCCTAAAATTTGGATTTCAATATGGCGTGGCGAGCCTACATACTTTTCAATAAAAACTGCACTATCGCCAAAGGCCGACATGGCTTCACTTTGAGCCAACCTTATTTGTTCTTCAAATTCACTGCTTTGATTCACCACACGCATTCCTTTTCCTCCGCCACCGGCCGATGCTTTGATCAACACCGGGAAGCCTATTTTTTCAGCAATCTTTTTTCCTTCTTCAATATTGGTTAACGCTTCTTTTGTGCCGGGTACCATTGGAACGTTAAACTTTTCTACAGCTTGTTTTGCCCCAATTTTACTTCCCATGGTGCGCATGGCATCGCCCGATGGCCCAATAAATGTTATTCCGGCTGATTTCACCTTATCAGCAAAAACAGCATTCTCGCTTAAAAATCCATAACCGGGATGTATACCATCAACACCCAATTTTAAGGCATAGTTAATAATGGTATCCATTTGTAAATAGGATTGTGAAGAAGGTGCCGGACCAATACACACAGCCTCATCAGCATACCTTACATGTAAAGCATTTCTATCGGCTTCACTAAATACGGCTACTGTTTTTATGCCCATTTCTTTGGCGGTGCGCATTACACGCAAGGCAATTTCACCTCGATTGGCTACAAGAATTTTTTTCATGTTATTAACGATGCCGACAAATATATAAGATTGTAAGTAGGAGTCCTATTTACTTTTTGATTTCACGCGACCAAATACCAAGTTAAAACCTGTTCTCAATCCAATACGTTGTGCTCCTGCAGGATCGATTAAACTAGAGAAATTATCTTGAATAAAATACCATTGTAACGGACCCATTTTCATCACCCAACCTAAACCCAATGAATTGGCATAAGTATCGTTAATGGTATAGTTTACATTCACATCCAAAAAGCGAAAAAACTTTTTGGTAAATCCAAAGGTTACGGCATTCACATTTGTTTTTGCATAGTTAAAGCCTTGATAAATCAATAACAATTGGTTGTTATCGTTAATAGCATAATTCAATGTAGCGTTGTATCGCAATGGCAATGTGGTTCTGAATGATTCATCTGAAACATTAGCCTTAAAAAGCTGCGCTAAACTATCTTGATAATTACTCATGGCCTCGCCATCATTTAATTGTTCATAATTGAAACCACCGTAACCTACAACCACATCTTTTAATGTATAAGTATAGGTTTGATTGTTCCAATTAATACCGCCTAAATCGAGTATGGCCGCACCAACCGTAAGTTTTTTATTCAACATATAGGTACCGCCAAAATCAAATGCATAACCAACATTTGCGAAAGAGGCGTATGCATTTTCCGTCATCTCTTTTTCCCCTTCACTTGCAATTTCTCCATTGATACTATCGGTTAACAGTTTAATTCCTGATGTACGAATTTTACCTCTTAACCTCACTGCGATTTCGCCTACGGAATTAGTAGGAACAACAAACGACAATGACTGCTGTTCGGTTGATGCCACATACATGCCTTGCAGTAATTTGAATCTCGCACCTAATGTTAATTTCCCAAAGCTCTTATTCACCCCTAAGCCATATTCATTAAAAGCAATTGCATTGATGGCAGTAGATGAAAAATCGGCTGTTCTGCCTGCAAAAAAAGCATTACCATTAATGGCGAATCCTAAAAAATCTTTTGCAATATTAATTTGAGAGGTAACACGTGTAGCAGCATGGAGGCCAAACGTAAAATCCTTAATTTTAAAACGCAGGTGAAAAAGTTCTATCTGTGTGTTAAGTCCAATGCCTATGCCTTCAGAACCCATTCTGTTTTGTAGTTGATTTAAGTTTAACAAACCGGCTGTATCAACACTTTGAGTTACATTTTTGGCATTAATTCCATTTAAACGCATATCAAGGTTAATGCCTGCTAAACCGGGAAAACCCATGGAAAATTTATGCTCAGTAGTAAATGCAGGATTAAAGTAAGTTGATTGATGCAAACTTTTGAATGCAGGAACAGTAGGCTCAATTTGAGCAAATAAAGTACGACTCAAAACACCTAAACAAAATAGTAATGCTAATCTCATTTTCATACCCTCCCTATTTTATGGTGTTTGATATTTAACTTTAGTTTTCAACCCCATTTTAAATCGCAGTTTATCCTGCTTATAAAATACAACAAATGGCTGTGTGGAGTTAAACTCGGAAGTTCGAAAACGCACGAAAAATGAGTAGGCATTTGCAGAGGTTATTCGATCATATTTGGCTTTATCAATAAATGTGGTTGATTGCCGAACAGAAGGAGCAATTACCCTTCCGCTTGCATTTACCTGCGAGGCGGGAACAACAAATTGACTTTCATACAAACTATCTAATACTGTATTGGTAATGGTGTCTTTAAAATATACCTGAACAAATGCACCCAATGGCATTTGGTTGGTGATTTCGGATAAGGCCTCGGCATATTCAATAAATACCCCATCGGAATCTAATTGGTTCAAATCATTTTTTAAACTAAACGATTGCTGCGATTCAACCCCATATGACACGATTCTTAAATCAGCAGGTATTTCAAAGGATGCATCTACTTTAATCGTACTTTTATCATATATTACATTTGTTCTAGGTACATTGTCTGCATTTGCTGTGAAGGTAATTTCATAAATAAAATATTGAGGTGCCGAGCTGATTACCTCATCTAAATTTGAATTATTCCTATCTATCACATATTCGGTTATTGCCTCTTGTCCTTGAATGGTAGTGTAGTTAATACTAAAAGTATCTCTAAACGGATTGATATCAACCGGAACAGTATCCCCCAATCCGGCAACAATTACCATTTTTGAAATCTTGCCTTGAATGGGCATACCAATCGTGTTGTATACTTTAATTCTTAGCCTTGGATCGTTAATAAACACATTCCCGTCAATTTTTTTATCAAATACACCTAAACGCGAAGCTTCTTTTAGCGTCAACAATTCAATCGGACCAAAATAACCTTCGGCTTTAGCATACTCTTCAATAGTTAAATTTTGATTGAACACGATAGCGTCTGCCGGGGTGGTTATGCTTCCGGTTACCTTTTGCAACCTAAACTCTACAACATAAGGTATGGTCCCCGGATTATTAATATCGGAGTTGGCATCAATTTCATATCCATCCAATGAGGTGGTTCTGGTTATTGGATTATGCGGTGTACCTGTATAATTAAATTCGAAACTATCTACCAAAGGCATACCTCCTTTAGTAATAGCAGGATAACTAATTTTGATAAATGTATTGTGCTGAAAAGAATTAGTAATGTTTACGGCAATTTTTCCTTTTTTAATTTGAAGGTTATCAACATTGATGCCTGATCCGAGATTGAGAGAAACTCTGTCATTGATGCTTTCATTAAAAACTCCAACAGCCTCAAAAACAGGAATAGCGGGAGCCGGCAAACTTAATGTTTGATTTACGCTCAAAGGATCAATACTCACCAGTTGTTTTTCACCAAGGCTGTCTCTTCCAGCAAAAATTAGGGTTAGCTTACCTTGATCATCGGCCACGATTTCTACCTTATCATCAACACCACCAATAAATTTTTCCAAACCGGCCTCTGCATCTACTACCGGTAGCATCCAATTTGATTCGGCTGTCACACCTTTTATTTTCGATAAATCGTCAATGGTATCTTTTACACAAGACCCAAATAATAATGCAAATGCAATGAGTATTGTACTTTTTTTCATAATACAGGGATAGTATCCTCGAACCGAAGATACGCGTTTTTAGCTATTATCGTAATCGATAAACAAAAATGTTGTTGTTTTTATCTCCACCAATAAGATAGTTGCGTTGATCTAAAAACAATTTACCTGCATAAAAAGGCGCGGCTGAAATTATTTCTTTATCCAATATATTACTGCCTTTGGCGTCTAACCATTTGCATGCGCCTGTTCCTGCATTCCATTCCATTACCATTACTTTCCCGTTTATGGTTTGGTTAAAAGCGAATTCTCGGTTGAAAGTATCGGTGAGATTATGTTGGAATACAACATCAAACTGTGGATTGTAAACTCCGTAGCCCATACTTCCTTTAAATAAATTCATAGCAAATGGCTCATTAATTCCGAATCCGGCCTCATATTTCCAATACGGAATTGATTTAGCATTTGGCGTAAGTGTGAAACTTTTGAATAAGGTGTCAAAATAAATTTCGCAAAGTTTTCCTGCAGTATCCACTGCTGTAAACTGGCATTGACTTGAAGCATTAAAGGATTTAAATGTGGCCCACGTAATACCGTTAACAGACTGGTGGAGCGTTTTACCTGCGGCATCCATTAACACCAATTTATGTTGGGATGTAACCACATAATAACCCACTTTTTCATGGTACTTAAAAGCAGCCACAGCACCTTCCGGTTTAGCAGTTAAATGTTTAGGCATCCAACCGGTAAGCGGCTTTCCGTTTAATTGATAAGCCATAATTCTTGCATTTTCAAGCGAAACAAAAACAACATAGTTACTGTCTCCGTATTGATCGGTAATGAATGGATCTGCTATGGCTTTACCAGGATAATTTATCGGATAATTATAAAGACTCACACCGTTTTCATCAATTAAGTTGGCTTGTTTTTCAGTGCTGAAAAAGTAGCAAATTTTTCCGTTTTGTAGGGGGTCAAGCATTTTCACACTGCCTACTAACCTTGCGTTCAACCTGCTTTTCCAAATTAATCCGCCTGATTGATTTATGCAGTACAACGTGTTTTTAACATCTTGGGCGAAGATGATGTTTTGCTTCAATCCAACATGAAATACCACATAAGGCTGTGTAGCCAAAGTGGTATCTAATTTATAATTCCACAACAATTGTGTTTCATTGGCATTGGTAGGCTTGTATAGATAATTAACCTGTGTTACAAAAACTTTATTGGCTGTATTGGCATATTGAATACTTAACCCTTCAAACCTTCTAAAGTAATTTTGGTGAATATTAAGTGTGCTAAAAAAACTATCGGTTACAAAGTTGGTTGGCAACAAAAAGTTTTTGGCAGGATTGATATAAATACTGATGTTACAATTTGAAGTGAGCTTGGGTTGAAACTTGCTAAAAGTTTCATCATTTTCAAGAGTGTTATTTGATTTGTAATCATCAATTATTTTTTTGAGGGTATTTATATCATTGGCAAATACAAAAACATCATCAAGTCTTACTAAATATGGAGATACAATTGACTCCATAATTTCACCGTAATAAAGCTTTAAAAAATTACCAAGCTTAACTCTTTCTATTTCCAATTCTTGATGAAAAATGGTAACTGAATCTGCCTCACCTTTTATATCCATGGTACGTACAAAACTTTTAAGTAAGGTTTGCATTCCGTCAGGATTTTTGAAACGAATAAATGCTGCCAAGTTTTGTTCATATGAACTGTTCAGCGGTTCAATCATCATCAATGCCGCTTCCCCATCAATTAATGGCAAAAAACCTTCCTTTAAATCTATTTGATAACGGTTACCAATACTATCAGCATAATTTTGATAACCGTTTAACTTGGCTCTTGCCTGCAAATATTCTTTAAGTTCACTATGAAATGAAGGATAATCAGAAAAACCCATTTGAAATACAAATGAGGTTGACTTAGGCATTTTGTTGAATAAGCTTAGCGTTTTAGGTGTTTGATTTTTGAATAAATCCAGGAATTGGTATGTAGAGTCATCTGTAACGGTTACGCCTGACAATGATATTTCATCTTTATTAAAACCCAAATCAAGCATACTCCAATTCGCAAATGAACCTATACCTTCAAAAATTTGTGTATACTCCGGCTTTAAAAATAAAGGCCAAATATTCGTTACTTTTTGATAGTTCACATACAAATTTGCATCAGCATTGGCTTCTGCTAAAATTTTTACTTGTTCAAATCCTCTGGTTGGATTCGGCAATTGGTATTTTAATTTCCGAATAGATTCTTCAACCAAAGTTCCATAAGTTGAAACCATTAATAAACCATCTTTTCCTGATAATGAATACAGTACTTCCGATTTCTCACCAACAACATCATATACCGGAATGCGCTCAAATTTGCGAGCAACCACTTTTGCATTAAGTTTTTTTGAAAGTTCAGTAGCAACTGTGAAATAATCCGTTTCTTCATCAACTCTAACAATATAAAGTAACCCCAATTGATTATTTATCGTATGTAATGAAACGGCTACTTCACTTTCATTAAAAAAGGTTTGAAACAAATCTTCGTAAGCCAATAATTCAATGGTTTGTTGTACGCCATTTGAGAGTTTACCAACAAGTTCATTGGTCTTAACATCCTTCCAAAATGAGGTTTCATTTAACTCATTCCAAGTGGCTACAAAATCTCCGGTTTGGAAAATAAAATATGCATCATTAGGAACAGCCTCAGCCGGTGAAATATATTTTTGTTTAATATTTGTGAAATAAAAATAGATGGCAATACCGGAAAAAATAAGTATTGTTGCTATCAAGCCTAGTAAAAGCGATCTATTCATACAGTTTAATTGTATCTCAAATTTAGATTGAATTTGCGGGCTCTAATAACCAATTGTACACAACTATTTTGTTAACTTATGACAAACAATACACTACAAAAACAGCTATTTCAAGCAGGAAGTATTTTATTGGCTGTAGGAGTAATAACCGGTGCCCTAGGTTCACACGCTATGAAAGGCGCTGTTCAAGAATATGATTTAAATGTTTATGAAGTAGCAGTACGCTACCAAATTTACCATAGTATGGGCTTGTTAATTTTGGGTATTGGAGCAAGACGTATCAGAGAAGATGTATTGAAAGGCGTTTTTGCTTTATTCCTCATTGGTATAATTCTATTCAGCGGTAGTTTATATTTACTTTCAACAAGTATTATGTGGGCCAATGAAAGATTAGAATGGTTTGGTGCTGTGGCCCCATTTGGAGGGGTATCGTTTATTGCAGGATGGCTTTATTTAGGTTTGAAAGGATATAAGCCGAGCACACACAGTTCTTCAGGCGAGAAAATTGTGGAAATGCACCGAAGAAAGACCGAACAGTAAAACCTACTCTTTGTTGGTGAGAACGGAATCTTTTCTAACAAAAACAAACACATCCTCATCCTCACGTTTCATTAGGTATTTTTCACGACCAAATTTCTCTAAGTTTTTATCATTGGTAAACAACTCGTCTTTTTGTTGTTTGGCCTCCAGTATTTTGTCTTCGTAATATTTATGCTCAGCCTTCGCTTTGTTGTATTGCTTACGAAGTTTGTATTGATCAATAATGGAATTTCGATCGGAAAGAAACAACAATGCAATCAAGGCAACCGATGCCAGGATATATTTATTGGTGATGATTTGTTTCCAGTTCATTTATTCAAAATAAAACACAAAAGCCAAAGCAAACAAATGGAGTAATGCACAATTTGCTGTTGCTGTATAAAAAAAGGCTCGGCCACCTTCGGTGGCCGAGCCTTTTAAATGTATCATCAAATTACTTAGATGGAATAAATTTGAAACTTGTACCCGGATAATAAGCATTTGAACCTAATTCTTCCTCAATACGTATCAATTGGTTGTATTTAGCAATTCTATCCGTTCTGCTGGCCGAACCGGTTTTAATTTGACCGCTGTTTAGCGCTACCGCCAAATCTGCTATGGTTGTATCTTCAGTTTCACCACTTCTATGACTCATAATGTTGGTGTAACTGTTTTTCGTAGCTAACTGAACAGCTTCAATGGTTTCGGTGAGTGAACCAATTTGGTTTACTTTCACTAAAATTGAGTTAGCAACACCTTGGTCAATTCCTTGTTGTAACCTTTTGCTGTTGGTTACAAACAAATCATCACCTACCAATTGTACTTTATTACCAATGGCTTGGGTTAATCCTGCCCAACCTTTCCAATCATCTTCAGCGCAACCATCTTCAATAGATAAAATCGGATATTTATTAACCCATTCTGTCCAATAGGCAACCATGCCTGCAGAATCCAACTCACGTTTGTCAGATTTTTTAAACGTATATAATCCTGTTTTTTCGTTATACAACTCACTTGTAGCGGCATCCATTGCGATGTACATATCCACTCCCGGTTTGTAACCTGCCTCTTCAATAGCCTTTAACACGGTTTCAATAGCCTCTTCGTTTGATTGAATATTTGGCGCAAAACCTCCTTCATCACCTACATTGGTTGAATACCCTTTTTTCTTTAAAACGGCTTTTAAATGATGAAACACTTCAGTACCCATTCTCAACGCCTGACTAAATGATTCTGCTTTAACAGGCATAATCATAAACTCTTGAAAATCGATTGCGTTATCCGCATGTGCACCACCGTTTAAAATATTCATTAATGGTATTGGCAAGGTGTTCGCATTAACACCTCCAATGTAACGATACAAAGGCATATTCGCTTCTATAGCTGCTGCCTTGGCACATGCCATTGAAACGGCTAAAATGGCATTTGCACCCAACTTTGATTTGTTTGATGTGCCATCTAATTCTATCATTAATCGATCAATTGCATTTTGCTCAAACGCATCTAAACCAATTAATCCATCAGCTATGGTTTCATTTACATTTTTAACTGCGTTTAAAACGCCTTTTCCCATGTAAATATTTTTGTCTCCATCTCTTAACTCTGCCGCCTCATGAATACCTGTGCTTGCTCCGCTGGGAACAGCTGCTCTACCCATGGCTCCATCTTCAGTTACAACCTCTACTTCAACTGTAGGATTTCCTCGTGAATCTAAAATCTGACGTGCATGTACATCAATAATTGCGCTCATAAATTTATGTTTAACTGTTCATTAATTGTATAAAATCATCGAATAAATAACGGCTGTCATGCGGCCCCGGAGCAGCCTCCGGATGGTATTGTACCGAAAATGCTTTTTTATCGGTAAGCCTTATGCCTTCTATTGTACCGTCATTTAAATTAATATGGGTTACTTCTACATTTGCGGCCTTTTCAACGTCTTCTGCCTTTACACTAAAGCCATGGTTTTGTGAAGTAATTTCGCATAGCCCGGTGAGTAAATTCTTAACCGGATGGTTTAACCCTCTGTGGCCATTGTGCATTTTAAAAGTTGAAATACCATTGGCCTCTGCAAGAATTTGATGGCCTAAACAAATTCCAAAAGTTGGAATGCCTTTGTTTAAAATTTGTTTTACGGTTTCCACTGCATAATCCATGGTTGCCGGATCTCCGGGGCCGTTGCTCAACATAATGCCATCAGGATTAAATTTTAGCAGTTCATCAATACTTGCTTTACCGTTAAACACACCCAAATAACAATCTCTCTCCACCAAACTTCTTAAGATATTTTTCTTCACACCAAAATCAAGCACCGCAACACGTTTTGCTGCCTCTTCACTGCCCATAAAATAAGTTTCGGCAGTAGATACTTTGGATGATAATTCAAGACCTTCCATAGAAGGAACCTTCTTGAGCACCTCCAATAATTCTTCCACTGTTTTATTTTCAGATGAAATAACCGCGTTCATGGCGCCTTTGTTTCTCACATGCCTTACCACTTCTCTGGTGTCAATATCGGTAATACCTACAATGTTGTTCAACGCAAAATACTCTTGCACGCTACTATCAGCGAGCTTGCGTGAAAATGGAATGTTAAATTGCTTACATACCAAACCCGCAATTTTAATTTCGTTTGATTCAACCTCTTCGGGGTGAATACCGTAATTACCGATATGTACATTCGTTTCTACGAGAATTTGCCCGTAATAAGACGGGTCTGTAAAAACTTCCTGATAGCCGGTCATTCCGGTATTGAAACAAATTTCACCGGTTGTGGTACCGATTTTTCCAATAGAAGTGCCTTTAAATACTGTGCCATCGGCTAGCACCAGCAGGGCGGGGAATTTATTAATTGACTTGTTCAAGGTGCCTTAGATTTGGGCAAATATACATTGTGGGATGAATATTTAAAATGCTGGGGAAAAATGGTGTATACATTAGGTATAAAAAAAGCCGGATATAACCGGCTTTAAAAATTTTAGGCTTGAGCGGTTGGTCCGCCAAAATTCATAGGAAACGGAGGAACTTCGTTAATATCAATGGTTCCGTTATGCTCCTCATATTTCATAATATTATCACCCAAAGCCATCAATAATCTTTTGGCATGTTGAGGGGTAAGTACAATACGTGATTTCACCTTAGCTTTTGGTACGCCAGGCATTACCCTGATAAAATCTACCACAAACTCCGCATTGGAATGTGTAATAATGGCCAAATTACTGTATATACCTTCTGCAATTTCTTCACTTAACTCAATATTAAGTTGGTTTTCGTTTTGTTGATTTTCCATAATGCAATCATTAAAAAATGTACGTAAATAAATAAGGCAGTCAATTTACACCGACTGCCTTACTGAATCTATCAAATAAAATTAGTTCTTAGAAGCCATTAACATTTCGTATTCTTCTTTTGAACCCACGATTAGTTTTTCGTATTCTCTCGAACCTGTACCTGCAGGGATAAGGTGACCCACAATAATGTTTTCTTTCAAACCTAACATGTGATCTACTTTACCTGAGATAGCGGCTTCATTTAATACTTTAGTAGTTTCCTGGAATGAAGCAGCACTTAACCAACTGTGTGTACCCAATGATGCACGGGTAATACCTTGGATGATTTGAGCCGCTGTTGCCGGAACTGCATCTCTCGCTTCAACAGGTTTTAACGCCTTACGTTTTAACATTGAGTTTTCATCACGTAATTTACGTACGCTTACAATTTGGCCTGCTTTTAAGTTGTTTGAATCACCCGGATCAACTACCACCTTCTTGTCAAAAATCCAATCATTGGTTTCTTTAAATGTCCAACGATCTACATTTTCTCCTTCTAGGAATAAGGTATCACCGGCATCAATCACCTCGGCCTTTTGCATCATCTGACGAACAATTGTTTCAATATGTTTGTCGTTGATTTTTACACCTTGTAAGCGGTAAACCTCTTGAATTCCATTTAAGATATAACGTTGAACAGCCAATGGACCTTCAATACGTAAGATATCTTGCGGACTGATCGAACCATCTGACAATGGAGTACCTGCTTTTACGAAATCATTTTCCTGAACAAGGATATGTTTCGATAATGAAACCATGTACTTTTTCTGTTCACCATCTTTTGAAGTAATAATAACCTCACGGTTACCACGCTTAATACCGCCAAAACTCACCACACCGTCAATCTCAGTTACCACAGCAGGGTTACTTGGATTACGTGCTTCGAATAATTCAGTTACACGAGGTAAACCACCGGTAATATCACGTGTTTTACCAACTATACGTGGTATCTTAACAAGGATGTGACCTGCGTTAATATTATGACCTTCTTCAACCACAATGTGTGCACCCACAGGAATGTTATATTCTCTCAATACTTCACCTTTCTTGTCGGTTACCAAAATAGAAGGAATCTTAGTTTTATCTTTCGATTCAATAATTACCTTCTCTTTGTGGCCTGTTTGCTCGTCACTTTCTTCTTTGTAAGTTACATTTTCAATAATGTTTTCAAACTTTAACTTACCCGGAGTTTCTGTGATGATTACCGCATTGTAAGGATCCCAAGTACAGATTCTTTCTCCTTTTTCTACTTTTTGTCCGTTCTTCACAAACAAGTGAGCACCGTAAGGTATATTTAAAGTAATGATTGGGTTGCGGGTTTTCTCATCCAAAATACGGATTTCACCTTGACGACCAATAATAACTTCAACCTTACCCTCTTCGGTTTCCATGGTAGTGGTTCTAATTTCTTCAAATTCAAGAACACCACCAAACTTCGCTGTCATTTCACTTTCCGTAGCAATATTTGAAGCCGTACCACCTACGTGGAATGTACGAAGTGTTAACTGAGTACCCGGCTCACCAATTGATTGGGCTGCAATTACACCAACAGCATCACCTCTTTGAGCCAAACGGCCTGTAGCAAGGTTACGTCCATAGCATTTTGCACAAACTCCATATTTACTTTCACAAGTTAATACAGATCTAATTTCAACATGCTCTATTGGTGAAGCATCAATTTTAGAAGCGATTTCTTCCGTGATTTCATCACCTGAATAGCAATATGTTTCACCTGTTAGCGGATCAATCACATCATGTAAACTTGCACGACCTAAGATACGCTCAAATAAAGTTTCTACTACTTCTTCATTATCCTTTAATGCACTCATTACAATACCGCGTAATGTGCCGCAATCAGGTTCGTTCACAACTACATCTTGCGATACGTCATGTAACCTACGGGTTAAGTAACCGGCATCAGCCGTTTTTAACGCAGTATCGGCCAAACCTTTACGGGCACCGTGGGTTGAAATGAAGTATTCGATTACGGATAAACCTTCTTTAAAGTTTGATAAGATTGGGTTCTCAATAATCTCTCCGGTACCACCCGAAAGATTTTTCTGAGGCTTAGCCATCAATCCCCTCATACCACCTAACTGACGGATTTGCTCCTTAGAACCACGAGCACCTGAATCCAACATCATGTAAATTGGGTTGAATCCTTGGCGATCTTCCTTCAATTGTTTCAATACAGTATCGGCCAAACGTGAGTTAATACGTGTCCAGATATCAATTACCTGATTGTAACGCTCGTTATTGGTAATAAAACCGTTGTTATAGTTATTCCAAATTTCATCAACTTCTTCCATAGCTTGCTGAACAAACTCCTCCTTCTCTTTCGGAACCGTTACATATTTCAGGTTAAATGACAAACCACCTCTAAAGGCATAGTGATAACCCAATTCTTTTATATCATCAAGGAACTTGGCACAAGCATCCATTCCGCAATCTTTAATGATACCACCGATAATATCACGAAGGTTTTTCTTAGTTAACAAATCATTGATGTAACCATAATCTTTAGGCACCACATTATTGAATAAAATGCGGCCCATAGTAGTTTCAATAAGTTTGTAAACTAACTCTCCGTTTTCTTTTACAAAAACACGGCATTTTACGTGTGCATGCAAGTCAACTTTACGCTCGTTAAAAGCAATCATAGCCTCTTCTGCACTGTAAAAAGTTAAATCTTCACCTTTAACAGGGTTTTCAGGAATTGACTTACGTCCTTTGGTAATGTAATACAAACCAAGCACCATGTCCTGCGAAGGAACTGCAATTGGAGCACCGTTTGCCGGGTTTAAAATGTTGTGCGATGACAACATTAAAACTTGAGCTTCCAAAATAGCAGCGTGGCCTAGCGGCACGTGAACCGCCATTTGGTCACCGTCAAAGTCAGCGTTAAAGCCAGTACAAACCAATGGATGTAGCTGAATCGCCTTACCTTCAACCAACTTTGGTTGGAATGATTGAATACCTAACCTATGAAGTGTAGGGGCACGGTTTAGTAATACCGGATGACCCTTTAAAATGTTTTCAAGAATATCCCAAATTACCGGTTCTTTTCTATCAACAAGCTTCTTTGCCGATTTTACCGTTTTTACAATACCACGTTCTAATAATTTACGGATAATAAACGGCTTAAATAATTCGGCAGCCATGTTTTTAGGAAGACCACACTCATGTAATTTTAAGTTTGGACCAACCACAATAACCGAACGACCTGAATAGTCAACACGTTTTCCAAGTAAGTTTTGACGGAAACGACCTTGTTTACCTTTAAGCATATCACTTAAAGATTTTAAAGGACGATTACCTTCCGTTTTCACGGCACTTACACGTCTGGTGTTATCAAACAATGAATCAACCGCTTCTTGTAACATACGTTTTTCGTTACGTAAGATTACTTCAGGAGCTTTAATCTCCATTAAGCGTTTCAAACGATTGTTACGGATGATTACCCTACGGTACAAATCATTTAAATCTGAGGTTGCGAACCTTCCGCCTTCCAACGGCACAAGTGGGCGTAACTCCGGTGGAATAACTGGTAATATTTTCACTACCATCCACTCCGGACGATTTTCCCCATTTTCTTGAGCTGAACGGAAACCTTCAACCACTTTTAAGCGCTTTAAGGCTTCTTGCTTACGTTGTTGTGAAGTCTCATTGCTGGCTTTGCTGCGTAAGTCATAGCTCAAAGTATCTAAATCAATTCGAGATAATAAGAACCACAACGCTTCGCCACCCATTTTGGCAACGAATTTATTTGGATCTAAGTCATCAAGATGTTGATTGTCCTTTGGCAATGAATCAAGAATATCTAAATATTCTTCCTCAGTTAATAAGTCGTGCATTTGCACGCCATCAGTGGCTTTAATACCAGGCTGGCATACAATGTAACGCTCATAATAAATTACCATATCAAGCTTTTTGGTAGGAACACCTAACAAATAGCCGATTTTATTTGGTAACGAACGGAAGTACCAGATGTGAGCAACCGGAACAACCAAGTTAATGTGGCCGATACGTTCGCGTCTTACTTTCTTCTCTGTAACTTCAACACCGCAACGATCGCACACAATACCCTTGTAGCGGATACGCTTGTACTTACCGCAATGGCATTCGTAGTCTTTTATTGGACCAAAAATTCTCTCGCAAAACAAACCTCCCATTTCCGGCTTAAAGCTACGGTAGTTAATGGTTTCTGGCTTGGTAACTTCACCATGCGATTTTTGTAAAATTGATTCAGGCGATGCAAGACCAATTCTAATTTTGGTGAAATTGCTTTTTACTTTGATATCTTTTTTTGACATAAGGATATTGTCGCTAATTATTCAAGTGTAACATCAAGGCCTAAACCTCTTAATTCGTGCATTAATACATTAAATGACTCAGGGATGCCCGGTTGTGGCAAGTTATCACCTTTTACAATGGCTTCGTAAGTTTTTGCACGGCCTACAATATCATCCGACTTAACAGTAAGGATTTCTTGTAGGATGTTGGCAGCACCAAAGGCCTCCAAGGCCCAAACCTCCATCTCACCAAAACGCTGACCACCAAATTGAGCTTTACCACCCAATGGTTGTTGTGTAATTAATGAGTATGGTCCGATTGAACGAGCATGCATCTTATCATCAACCATGTGTCCGAGTTTTAACATGTAAATTACACCAACAGTAACCGGTTGATGGAATTTTTCACCCGATAATCCATCGCACAATTGGGTTAAGCCAAATTCAGGAATTCCTGCTTGTTTACAGTAATCTAAAACTTGTTCCTCAGTTGCACCGTCAAAAATTGGAGTTGCAAATTTCAACCCTAATTCTTTTCCTGCCCAACCTAAAACGGTTTCATAAATCTGCCCCAAATTCATACGCGATGGCACACCTAAAGGATTTAACACGATATCAACCGGAGTTCCGTCTTCCATAAATGGAAGGTTTTCTTCTCTTTCAATACGTGCAACAATACCTTTGTTACCGTGTCTACCGGCCATTTTATCACCCACTTTTAATTTACGTTTTTGTGCAATGTAAACCTTAGCTAGTTTTAAGATACCGGTTGGTAATTCATCACCTACTAACAATGCAAATTCTTTGCGTTTGAAATCGGCAATTTCCTGGTTCATTCTGTTTTTGTAGTTCGACAAAATGATGCGTACCAACTCATTTTTATCTGCATCGGTAGTCCAGTTATTCGCATTGATGTGAGTGTAATCAATATCATTCAGATTTTTAACACTGAATTTTGTTCCTTTTGCAATCAATTCTTCACCGTATACATTAAATACACCTTGTGAAGTTTTTCCTTGCAACATGGCAAACAACTTCTCAATCAACATCGCTTTTATTGCCACAAGATTTTTCTCATGCTCTTCTTGTAGTTTAGCAATTTTAGCTTTATCGTCAGTTTTAGCTGTTTTATCTTTTTTAGTACGCGCAAATAACTTCTTATCAATAACAACACCATTGGTTGACGGAGATGCTTTTAATGATGCATCTTTAACATCACCTGCTTTGTCACCAAAGATTGCACGTAATAATTTCTCTTCAGGTGAAGGCTCAGTTTCTCCTTTTGGTGTAATTTTACCAATTAGAATATCACCTTCATTAACCTCACAACCTACTCTAATTAATCCATTCTCATCCAAGTTACGAGTTGCATCTTCACTTACGTTAGGTATATCGTTGGTTAATTCTTCCTCTCCACGTTTGGTATCACGAACTTCAAGTTCATATTCCGTAACGTGTACTGAAGTAAAGATATCTTCCTTAACTACTTTTTCAGAAATTACAATCGCATCCTCAAAGTTAAATCCTTGCCAAGGCATGAATGCAACCTTTAAGTTACGACCTAGTGCTAATTCACCTTGTTGAGTAGCATAACCTTCGCACAATACCTGACCTTTTTCTACCTTATCTCCTTTACGCACAATTGGCTTTAAGTTAATACAGGTATTTTGGTTGGTTCTGCGGAATTTAATAAGGTTGTAAGTTTTGCTATCCGTTCCAAAGTTGATTAATTTATCGGTTTCGGTTTGTTCGTAGCGAATAACAATCTTAGTCGCATCAACATAATCAACCACACCAGTTCCTTCTGCTACTACTAATGTTCTTGAATCGCGGGCAACCTTAGCTTCCAAACCGGTACCCACAACAGGTGCCTCAGGACGTAATAATGGAACTGCTTGACGTTGCATGTTTGAACCCATCAACGCACGGTTCGCATCATTATGCTCAAGGAATGGAATCATAGAAGCAGCAATGGATACGATTTGGTTAGGAGCAATATCCATGAACTCAATTCGCTCCGGCTCCACCATTGGGAAGTCACCTTCAAAACGAGCTTTTACTTTGTTCGATAAAAAACTACCTTTCTCATCGTAAGTAGCATTTGATTGGGCAATTGTTTTACCTTCTTCATCTTCGGCACTTAAATAGGTTACCGGCTCTGTAATTGCAACTTTCCCATTCGTTACCTTTAAATAAGGTGTTTCAATAAAGCCCATGCTGTTAATTTTAGCATGAACACAAAGCGATGAAATCAACCCGATATTTGGACCTTCCGGTGTTTCAATTGTACATAAACGGCCGTAGTGCGTGTAGTGTACGTCACGAACTTCAAAACCTGCTCTATCTCTCGATAAACCACCGGGACCTAGGGCACTCATTCTTCGTTTATGAGTAATCTCTGCTAATGGATTGGTTTGATCCATAAACTGCGATAACTGATTGGTTCCAAAAAACGAGTTAATTACCGATGATAATGTTTTAGCATTAATTAAGTCGGCTGGAGTAAACACCTCGTTATCGCGAATATTCATACGCTCACGGATGGTACGGGCCATACGAGCCAAACCAACACCGAATTGCGAATAAAGTTGTTCCCCAACAGTTCTTACACGCCTGTTACTTAAGTGATCAATATCGTCCACATCTGCACGAGAATTTGATAACTCAATTAAATATTTAATAATCGCTACAATATCGTCTTTAGTTAAAACACGAACATCTGAAGATGTGGTTCTCTCTAATTTACGGTTAATTCGGTAACGACCAACTTCCCCTAAATCATAACGTTTGTCAGAGAAGAATAATTTATCAATCACACCTCGAGCTGTTTCCTCATCAGGTGGATCTGCATTTCTCAATTGGCGATAAATGTGCTCATGAGCCTCTTTACCACTATTGGCTGTATCTTTTTGTAATGTATTTAAAATGATAGCAAAATCATTGTGGCTTGATTCGTTTTTGTGCAATAAAATTGCTTTAACATCCGCCTCAATGATTAAATCAATATGCTCTTCTTCAATAACAGTATCACGCTCAATAATCACCTCATTACGTTCAATAGAAACCACCTCTCCGGTATCCTCATCAACGAAGTCTTCTACCCAAGTTTTTAAAACCCTAGCAGCCAACTTACGACCAACAACTTTCTTCAATCCTGATTTACTTACCTTAATTTCTTCGGCAAGATCAAAAAGATTTAAGATATCCTTGTCGCTTTCAAATCCAATGGCACGTAACAATGTAGTAACCGGGAACTTTTTCTTACGATCGATGTAAGCATACATTACGTTATTTACGTCAGTTGCAAACTCAATCCAGCTTCCTTTAAAAGGAATAACACGAGCTGAATATAGCTTTGTACCGTTAGTATGGTAGGTTTGACCAAAGAATACACCCGGTGATCTATGTAATTGTGAAACGATAACACGTTCAGCTCCATTAATAACAAAAGTTCCGCTTGGAGTCATGTACGGAATGGTTCCCAAGTAAACATCCTGAACGATGGTTTGGAAATCTTCGTGCTCAGGGTCGTTACATGATAAACGTAATTTGGCTTTTAAAGGAACACTGTATGTTAAACCACGCTCAATACATTCATCAATTGAATAACGAGGAGGATCAACGAAGTAATCCAAAAACTCAAGTACGAAAATATTTCGGGTATCGGTAATTGGAAAGTTTTCTTGAAAAACTTTGTACAGGCCTTCATTGGCTCTGCTTTCCGATGTGGTATCGAGTTGAAAAAATTCCTTAAACGATTCAATTTGTACGTCAAGGAAATCCGGATAATCGATAACCTTTTTAACAGTCGAGAAATTAATTCTTTCTCCTGTATGATTAATTTTATTAGCCAATTGATTTTAGGTTAAAATTTTACAAAACTTTGACAAAAAATAGCAATGTTTATAAACAAGAAATTGACCCACGGTTTTCACCGGGGCCAAATTCCCAAAAAGTGAGAAGTAGAATTACTTCAATTCAACTTCAGCACCAGCTTCTTCAAGCTTAGCTTTCAAGCCTTCAGCTTCAGCTTTGTCAACGTTCTCTTTTACTGGTTTTGGAGCACCGTCAACTAGTTCTTTAGCTTCTTTCAAGCCTAAACCTGTTAAGTCTTTTACCACTTTTACAACATTAAGTTTAGCTTGACCTGCTGATTTTAATACTACTGTGAAAGTAGATTTTTCAGCAGCAGCTTCACCGGCACCTGCGGCAGCAGCCGGAGCAGCAACTGCAACTGCAGCAGCAGCTGGCTCAATGCCGTATTCGTCTTTCAAGATCTGAGCTAACTCGTTTACTTCTTTTACTGACAAGTTAACTAACTGTTCAGCAAACGCTTTTAAATCTGCCATTGTTCTTTGAATTTAATTGTTACTAATTATTGATTAATTTAATTTTTTTTATTCTGGACGTTCTGATAAAGTTTTTACAATACCGGCTAGTTTACCACCACTGCTTTGTAATGCCGAAACAACATTTTGAGCAGGTGATTGTAACAATCCGATTACTTCACCAATTAATTCATTCTTAGATTTCAACTTAATTAATGCATCAAGTTGGTCATCACCGATAAAAATATCAGAGTCGATATACGCACCTTTTAAAGATGGTTTTTCTTTATCCTTACGGAATGCTTTGATAATTTTAGCGGGAGTTTTACTATCCTGAGAGAATAATAATGCCGTGTTACCTTTTAATGTGTCAACCAAAGCACCAAAATTCTTATCTGAATTTTCAAAAGCAATTTCAATTAAGGTATTTTTAGCCACCTGCATATCGATGCCGTCTTTAAAAAATTCTCTGCGCAATTGGTTGGTTTTCTGGGCATCCAATGTGCTCACATCAGTAATGTAGATGAAGTTGTATTCGCTCAGCTTCTGAGTCAAATTACTTACGATTTCTGCCTTCTGTTCTCTGTTCATAGCCAATCGTTATTAAATACCTGGAATTGATTTTACATCAACTGCTAAACCAGGGCTCATTGTTGATGATATACTTACACTGCGGAAATATGTTCCTTTTGCAGATGAAGGCTTCATTTTAGCTAAAGTCTGGATTAACTCCACCGCATTTTCAGCAAGTTTCTCGGGAGCAAAACTAGATTTTCCAATTGAAGTATGAATAATTCCTTCTTTATCTACCTTAAAGTCGATTTTACCGGCTTTTACCTCCCTAACTGTTTTACCAATCTCTGTGGTAACTGTTCCAGATTTAGGATTTGGCATTAAGTTACGTGGACCCAATACTTTACCTAAACGGCCCAACTTAGCCATTACGTTTGGTTGTGTAACGATAATATCGATATCAACCCAACCTTGTTCGATTTTTTGGATATATTCATCCAAACCAACAAAATCGGCACCAGCTTCCTTAGCTTCAGCCTCCTTCTCAGGAGTTACTAATGCCAATACACGAACGGTTTTACCGGTTCCATGTGGTAAAGTTACTACTCCACGAACCATTTGGTTAGCTTTTTTCGGGTCAACGCCTAAACGAACATCAATATCAACTGAAGCATCAAATTTTGTGGTAGTAATTTCTTTAACCAACTTTGATGCGTCTGATAATGAGTATTGCTTATTAGGCTCGATTTTAGCTAACGCTTGTTTTCTTTTCTTGCTAATCCTCGCCATTATTGTAATTATTTTATTTATTCAATTCAGCAGGCATTTCACCTGTAATGGTAATTCCCATAGAACGGGCAGAACCGGCAATCATCTTCATGGCTGATTCTACTTTAAAACAATTCATATCTTGAATTTTGTCCTCGGCAATCTTTCTTACTTGATCCCAGCTTACGGTACCCACTTTTTTACGATTCGACTCAGCTGATCCTTTTTGGATTTTAGAAGCTTCTAATAATTGCGATGCTACAGGAGGCGTTTTGATAATAAAATCAAACGATTTGTCGCTGTAAACCGAAATTACTACTGGTAAAACTTTGCCAGCTTTATCTTGGGTTCTTGCATTAAATTGTTTGCAAAAATCCATGATATTGATACCCTTAGAACCTAAGGCTGGACCAATCGGAGGAGCCGGATTGGCTGCACCACCTTTTACTTGTAATTTAATAAAACCTGTTAACTCTTTAGCCATATAGCTTCTTTATTTTGGTGCGAACACCTGAATTAAACTTAACTTTCTTTTTCTACTTGTACGTAATTCAACTCTAAAGGCGTACTTCTTCCAAAAATCTTCACCATCACCTTTAATTTTTTTCTATCTTCCATCACTTCTTCAATCACTCCGCTAAAACCACTAAATGGACCATCAATTACCTTTACAGTTTCATTTATAATATATGGTTCAACCAAAACTTCACCTTGCTCTGCAGCTTCATCGGCATTTCCTAAAATCCTGTTTACTTCAGACGGGCGTAATGGAGTTGGGGTTGATTTTCCACCCAAGAAACCAACTACACCATTCACAGAATCGATAATATGCGAAGTTTCCCCAACAAGTTCAGCTTGAATTAGTATATATCCCGGCAAATAACTTTTTTCTTTAACTGTTTTTTTGCCATTTTTTATTTGATACACCTTTTCGGTTGGTATTAGGATCTGAGGCACATGCTTTAGTAGGCCGGCACGTTCAAGTTCCGACTCTAATTGGGCTTTTACCTTCTTTTCTTGTCCGGTAACCGCTCGTACTACATACCATTTATATTGATCCTGTGACATTTTCTTAGTTTATTATTGAAATAGCGTGTAAAAGAAACCTAATAC
>JBKDBG010000005.1:0-38519 GCA_046314755.1 Bacteroidota bacterium
ATATAAAACATTTGTTTAACTTTTTATGTTTGTCTATTAAACAATAATTATACAAAAGGAGGTACTGAACATTGGGCATTTTTTCCATAAAAGATATTGAAGCAGTTTCAGGAATTAAGAGCCACACGCTCCGGATTTGGGAGCAACGTTACGGAATTATTGCGCCAAAGCGCACAGATTCTAATATTCGTTATTACGATGATGATGATTTAAAATTTATTTTAAACATCAGTATTTTAAACCGACATGGCTACAAAATATCGGAAATAGCCAAAATGTCGAAAGATCTAATTAACGAAACCATCCTGCAACTGTCGGGTCATCAAAACACGAATTACGATGGGCATGTAAAAAATTTAATTTCATGCATGCTATCGTTTGATGAGTACGGTTTTCACAAAACGCTTACCACAAACATTATTCAACAAGGATTGGAAACCACTATGGTAAAAATTGTGTTTCCGTTTTTGATTGAAGTGGGAATTTTATGGCAAGTAGGATCTATTCATCCTTCACATGAGCATTTCGCTTCAAACATCATCAAACAAAAACTTTATGTGGCAATTGATGGGAATGTGGGCCGCTATGCCGATACCCGCAAGCGCTTTTTGTTGTTTTTACCCGAAAGTGAGCAACATTCAATCGGGTTGCTGTTTGCTAATTTTGTGTTGCGCAGTCGCGGGCAGGATGTTTTATACCTAGGTCAAGAAGTTCCGCTGGAGGATTTAAAAGGTGCTTTTGTGGCGCAAAATCCTGATTATATTTTAACCTTACTTACCTCTGCTCACATCAACATTGATAAGCAAAAGTATATTGATGAAATTACCAGGTATTGGCCACACTCACAATTGCTGTTAGCCGGTATTCAGTTTTTAGATCAATCGTTAAAACTTCCTGATAATGCAAGGGTTATTAAAAAGATGGAAGACTTTATCACTTGGGTAGATTCCATTGGAAACAATAGCACAGGCATGTTAAGCTAGTTACCAACTCAATTTTTCTTTATTTAAAAACGCAGCTATTCCTTTTTTGCAATCATCAGTGGCACGTGCATGCGCATTGGTTTGTGCTGCATATTCCAAAGCTTCGTTCACGTTCATGCTTTGCACTTTGGCCAGCATTTGTTTTACCAATCCTAATGATTGTGCCGAGGTTTGTTTGCATAACTTTTGTGCAAATTCAAACACTGTTGTTTCCAGGTTTTCCGGTTCAACAATGTAATTAATGAGTTGGTATTGCAAGGCTTTTTCAGCCGAAAAAACATCTCCGGTAAGCATGAGTTCTCGCGCAGTTTTTTCACCTGTTTTTCTCACCAAAAACACCATTACAATGGCAGGCACAAAACCAATTTTTACTTCAGTATAACCAAATGTACTTTGCGGTGTAGCAAATGAAAAATCACAAACAGTTGCAAGTCCGCAACCACCTGCCAATGCGGGTCCGTTCACTTGTGAAATCACTACTTTTTGGCTGTGGTAAATCATTTGAAACAACTCCATCAAATGTCTTGAATCAGTCAGGTTTTCATCAAAGGTGTTGTTTTGTAATTGTTGCAAATAAGCCAAATCAGCCCCGGCACAAAAAGCCTCTCCACTTCCTTTAATCACAATTACTTTACAGGCCTCATCATGTTCGGCTTGTAAAAAACAAGCCTTAATATCACGCACCATTTCAAAGCTTAATGCGTTTCTTTTTTCCGGGCGATTTAAGGTAATGTATCCAACCCTGTTGTTGAGTTCGTAAGTAGCTAATGCGGTATTCATACTATTGCAATGATAGTTGAAATGCGCCTGATTTTAGTACGTTGTGATAAGGTATTTTTTGCGACTCGGCATATTGTTCCATTCGGGCTTGTGCCTTGCGAGAAAGCGTTCCAGTTATTACCATAAATTTAGGCTGCAATTGTTGTAAATAAATATAGCTGATGTAGTGTTGTACCACTAACACATCAGGTTTAAAGGAAGAAGAGAGTGCCTTGTGTTTTCCAGTTAGTAAAATTTGTTTTTGCTTACATGCAATCGATTGCCAATTTTCATTTATGTTGATGGTATCAATTTGTTTGATTCCGCTTTGCCAAATATGTTGTTGTAAATGAAATTTAAACTTTTGCTTGTTTTGTTTTAATTCAGGTGTAAGCCATAATGTACTTTTTTGTTGGCTGATGAGTTGAATGGCGCTATTACCTGAAACGGCATAAACAATCAGCTGTTGTTGCGTACGATGTTGGGTGTAGCTGTATCCTTGCAGTATAAAAAATGCAATGCCTGCATATAAACTTATAGTGATGAGTTTAAGCAATCGATGCATCCAAAAAAACAACAAAGCAAAGAGTGCGATGTACAATAAAATGCTTTGCACAATACTAATTTGTATCCCATTGATGTAGGCGTATGGAATTTTTTCAACCCATTGCACCAGTATATTGGTAAACGAAATGAGGTAATAAATACCCAAGCCTAACCAAGTGGCGGGCAATGTAATTGCACTAATTACCAATAACACAATACAGGCATACAAAATAACGGTAGTAAGCGGAATGATTAACAAGTTTGAAAACAAAAAACAATTGGGAAATTGATGGAAATACAACAAGCCAATGGGCGAAGTAGTGAGTTGTGCTGCAATAGAAACAGAAGTGATTTTCCACACTTGATCAATCAACCAATTATGGGGTATGTACAAGGCATAAATTTGGGGTTGTACAAAAACAATTCCCAATACGGCCAAGTAGCTTAATTGAAAACCTACATTGGCTAACATGTTGCAATCAAACATCAATAAAGTAATACATGATGCGGCAAGGGTGTTGTAAACGTTACTTCTTCGGTTGAGTATTTGTGAAACAATAATGAAAGAAAACATCACCGTTGCACGTAATATGCTCGGTGAAAATCCGCACAACAAAGAATATACCCACAAAAAACAAAGAATAAAAATGCGTTTAACCAACAACAACTTTGGCTGTTTGTTTAAGAACATCAACAGCATATCAAGAATGTAAAAAATAATTCCAACATGCATGCCCGAAACAGCCAGCACATGCAATGTTCCGGTGTTGGCATAAGCGCTCACGGTTTCTTCGTTAATTTCATCATCAAATCCATACAACAAGGCTTGGGCAACCCCTATTTCATTTTTACTTTTTACATATTGAATCAAAACCTGTTTAAAATAATCTTGTGTGCTGTACACCCAATTCATCCAAGCGCGACCTGCATATTGTTGTGTGCGAATAAGTTGTTGGGCATGAACATATGCTTGATGATAAATATGATGAAATGCCAAATATCTTTTGTAATCAAACTCGCCCGGATTTTTAGGTGGATTTACTTCTGCCACCAATTCACCGGGTATGATAACCACTTCTCCATAACGAATGGGAGTTGCTATTTTTTTATCAATATACAATAACAATTTGCCCGATGCGACCATTGCTTTTTTATTGGGTTTGATGGTTCCTGTAATGCGCAGTACCGTTTTTATGGATTTTGCTTTTTCGGTGGGCAGCTCATCCACCACACCAATAATAAATGCAGCAGGTTGGCTATAGCTAAAGTGGTGCGAGTGCCTAAGCGGATTTTGAAATGTATGTAATATGACTCCTGCAAAAAAGCATGCTATAAAACCGGCAAATCCGCTTATCCAGCGTTGGTGATAAACTTTAAGCAAATAAGGCAACCCCAAAAATCCTATACCAAAAACGGCAAATAATGAAATAGAAATACTGTGATGAAATGGATAAAACATATTGGTGCCAATGCCGGATGCGAAAGCGGCCAAAATGCGTACAACAGGAACTTTGTGCCAAAAAGAATGCTGCATACAGTGGAGTAAATGGTTACTCAATGATACAGAATTTTGTGAAATAATTTTAAAAAAATGAGGGGAGAGTTTTAACTTGCATCATCAATTTATAAAGCTATGTACCAATATTTACTTCCATTACACAACATTTTACGCTGGGCCTTGTTGCTTGCAGGTTTATATGCAATTACCAAAGCAGCATTGGGCGTAATTCACAAGCGCAGTTTTACTGCCAATGAAAACCGTTCGCAAGTTATTTTTCTGGTGTTATCGCATACCCAATTGTTATTAGGGTTGATATTGTATTTTATCAGTCCATATGTTTCAACTGCCATGGAAGGCGGTATGGGCGCATTAATGAAGAATGCAGAAAGCAGGTTTATTGTAGTGGAACATTCACTTACCATGATTGTGGCCATTATGCTCATACAAGTTGGTCGCAGCTTAAGCAAAAAACAAAAGGATGATATGGCCAAGCACAAAAAAGCATTGTTGTTTTTCAGCATTGCCTTTGTGTTGATGCTATCAAGAATACCATGGCAAAGAGCCATGTGGCCATTTTAAATAAATAGAAAAAGCGGAGCAATTGCCCCGCTTTTTTTATGGAAATTTGAATCCTAATTTATTAGCTGAATTTTTCTTTACGCAGCACCTCCACGGTACTCACATAAGCAATAATACTATACCTGTCGAAATATTTTTCGCTTAGCATTTCCATAATTTTCATGGCAATTTCTTCGGTAACCAAAGTATCTATTTTTACATTTCGGCCCTCCCAATCAGTAAAGTGTTTGTTGTTTAATCCTTCTCCTTCCACCTCATCAACTGTGTAGCCTCTACACCCGCAAGCTTTAATATCTCCAATAATGCGTTGTTGTAAACTATCAATAGCAATAATGCTAACCATTTTTAGCGGAACCAGTGTTACCATATAGCGTAAATATATTGTGCCAGCTTATAATACAAAGAAATGCCAACTGTTAAATTAAACGGGAAAATAATCACAAGAGCTACAGTTAAATAATAGGTAGGATTTGCTTCAGGCAATGCAATACGAACAGCTGCAGGAGCAGCAATATAGCTAGCGCTTGCACATAAAGTTGCAAATGCGGTGGCTCCTCCAATACTTAATCCGGCTGCATGGGCCACCATAATGCCAATTCCGGCATGAATAATTGGGATGAGTAAACCGTAGAGCAGAAGCTTAGGTCCAACTTTTTTCAAATCAAACAAACGCCTTCCGGTAACCAAACCTACTTCAAGCAAAAACAAACACAAAATACCTTTAAACATGCCATCATACAAGGGCTCAACCTGATGATAGCCGTCATCGCCCGTTGCCAAACCAATCAGTATACCTCCAATAAGCAAAACCATGCCTTTATTGGTAAGTAATTCATGCAATACACTATTTCTTTCTTCTTTGGGTAATGAGGCGTTACGTTGAGCCAAATACAACGCCACTAAAATACCGGGCACTTCCATAATGGCTAAAATTGCCGGCATGTAACCTTCGTAAGTAATTTGCATTTTATCGAGCATTACCAATGTTTGACTGAAAGTAACTACCGAAACGGAACCAACGTGGGCAGCAATTGCGGCTGCATTAATGGCATCAAAGCCTAATATTCTTTTAAGGATAAAATAACTTAATAAAGGAAAACTCACACACACCAAAATCGCTCCCAGTGCCGGTTTCCAAAAATCGCTCAGGTGCGTATGGCTTAATTTGTATCCACCTTTTAAACCAATGGCAAACAATAAAAAAATGGTAAGACCAAGGTACATGCCCTCGGGAAATTTTAAGTCGCTTTTTATTAATGTAGCAATAATGCCTAATAAAAAGGCCAACACCATGGGAGAGGTTAAGCTACCCGTTAATGATTGAATTGAAAACAATAACATGTGGTTGCAAAGCTAAGTATATAGCAGCATACTAATCAAATTGTATTCAATTTAATGCTTTATTTTGATAATGCAACTTTATACGTTTCTAAGCAGCGTTTGCGAGCCATATCATGAGGTACAATTGGCTTCGGATAGGATGAAGTACCAAATTCCGGAACCCATTGTTTGATGTATTTTAATTCTTTATCAAACTTTTCGGTTTGTAATGCCGGATTAAATACCCTGAAGTAAGGAGCAGCATCGGTACCGCAGCCTGCGGCCCATTGCCATCCGCCATTATTTGCACTCAAATCAAAGTCTAATAGTTTTTTTGCAAAATAGGCTTCGCCCCAACGCCAATCAATTAATAAATGTTTGGTTAAAAAGCTGGCTACAATCATACGAACCCGGTTGTGCATGTAACCGGTGGTGTTTAATTCACGCATGCCGGCATCAACAATGGGGTAGCCGGTTTTTCCTTCACACCAAGCGTTAAATTCTTCTTCGTTATTTCTCCAAGCAATTCGATTATATTCTTTTCTAAACGCTCCATTTGCTACATGCGGAAAGTGCGCCAATATCATCATATAAAAATCTCGCCAAATCAACTCGTTTAAATAGGTTTCATTGAGCTGCAAAGCTTTTTGTGCTTTTTCACGAATGCTAATGGTGCCAAATCTAAAATGAATACCTAACCGCGAAGTGCCAAGTATAGCGGGGAAGTTGCGGGTTTTATCATAATTACGAATAATGCCTTGTGCCACTTCAGTAGAAGGGAATGTAAATTTGCTTTCCTCAAACCCCATTTCGTTTAATGAAATAATTGGTGTGGTTGGGGTTTGAAAAAATGCATTAAAATATTTTTCGTTTGGATAAGGTTTAACGTAATATGGCTTGAGTTTGGCTTTCCACTTTTTACTGTATGGGGTGAACACGGTGTAAGGTTCACCATTGTCTTTCAGTACTTCGTTGTATTCAAATATGCATTGGTCTTTGTAAGTGTTCAATGCGATGTTTTTTTCTTGCAACAACTTTCCAACGGCCTCATCACGATCTTTGGCGTAGGGCTCATAATCGTGGTTGGTATAAACAGCTCCAATGTTGTAGGTGTTTAATATTTGTTTCCAAACATCAATCGGATTTCCATACCATGCCATTAAATCACTTCCCAAATCACCCAGCTTGTTTTTAAGCAATTGAATTTGTTGATGAATAAACAAAACGCGTTTGTCTGTTTTATCATCTAACCGGTCTAAAATCTGCTTATCAAAAATAAATATGGGCAACACCGGCAACCCCGATTTTAATGCATGATATAAACCTGCATTATCGTGCAATCTTAAATCTCTGCGGTGCCAAAAAATAGCAATGGATTGTTTACTCATTATACAACAAAAACAACCGTTACTGTTTAATGTTTGGTGTTACGCGCTCAAATATTTTTAGCGTGTCGGCCGTTTCAACGGCTTTCCAATACGCACTTTTATACAGGGTATCTAAGTTGGCATAGTATGTAGAGTCGTTATAAGGATAGGCTCTTGTACCCGGTGCCAAAACAATGTATCGCGCATGGCTTGTGGCCGGATAAAGATAAATGCTGTCGCGGTTGGCCAACCAAGGTACCAAATCCGTTTGTGCGCTTATGGATTCGTTGTTGTTAAAACGTTTCAGTTGTTGCTTGGCTTTGTTCACATCAAAATGTGTTTGATAATGTTGTGGCAACAAAAAGTTTGTATACAACGCATCATACCAAATTGATGTGCGTGATTTTATTTTTGATTGGGTATGTAATAAGGTGCTCATCACCACCAACCATGGCAAAAATAATTTTAGTTTTGTTGACGATAGGTTTTGATGAATAAAAAACAAGGTAGCTGCCGAAACCACCGGTACAAGCTCAATACTGTAATGGTAGTTAATACCCCATCGTGTGGCATCGCTGATGAATAATTTTTGCGCGTAAATTGGAATGAGCATGAACAAAAATTGCGGTTTAAAAAAAAGAAATACACCACCGCATACCAATATAGCAAAATGAAATTCTGATTTTATTCCGGCATAAAACAATTCTTTATTCGGATGCTCAAATAAAAGAGAAAACACATAGCCGGGTTCTGCCATAAATCTCATGAGCACATCACCAAATCCGTTTCCTAATGCCTTGTAATGGCTTTCGTATAAGTAGGGCGTATCATCCGGAAGAAAAAACGGAATGAATAACTTTACAACAACAACAAAGTAAATAAACGAAAGTACACCTGCACCAAACAACAAATTTCGCAAAGGTTTTTGTTTGAAATAATGAAGGCCTAAACCCAAACAAACAAAGCCGGTAAACAAGGCCATGTTTTCTTTTGAAAACAACATCAATATCCAAATAATTAGGGCGGGCTTTATTTTTTTTTCTTCAATAAACACCAACAACCATGGCAAAAGCATGGCAGCTGTAACATTGTTGTGAAAATCAAATGAGAGGGCAGAATACACGCCCCACATGCCATAAAATTGAACAAGAATAGCTACGCTTAGGTTAAATGATTTACTGATAAGCCATGCAAAACGCAACATACCTATTCCGCCTGCCACAATTAGGGCAATTTGAATAACCAATAATGTATATGAGCCAAACAAATAATATAACGGTGCAAACAGGATAAATATTGGCTCAAAGTGATCGGCAAAAATATGAAAGATTAGAGGCTGCTGAATGGGCGTATGGCTTATTTTAAAATGTGCATACGAATACAAAACTTGGTTGTAAATGCCCAAATCATACGCACTGGTTCTAAACAAATAATGATTAACCAATGAAATGGAACAAAAAACAAGCGTAAATATCCCAATGATAGAATAAACAATTATTTTTTGCTTGGCTGTGAATGAGGCAAACACGTTAGGTGTTTTTAATTTTTTGTTCAATTAAACTGGTGCTGAATCCCGGAAGAAAGTCAATGGTTTTTACCTCTCCTCCTTTGGCGGTCAACACATCATATCCAACAATATTTTCCGGTTTGTAATCACTGCCCTTAACCAATACATCAGGCTGTAAAGTTTTAATTAAATCATAAGGCGTTTCTTCTCCAAACAATATCACGGCATCAACCGCTTCTAATGAAGCCAATATTTGTAACCTGCTTTGTTCATCTTGAATAGGTCGGTGAGGCCCTTTTAGTCCGCTTACCGAGGCATCCGTGTTTACGCCAATGATTAACTTATTTCCTAAATCGGCTGCTTTGGTTAAATAATCAACATGGCCTCGGTGCAGTAAATCAAAACACCCGTTGGTAAACACTACCTTATTGCCTTGTTGTTGCCAATTGGTAACAGTATTTTTTAATGCATCAACCGATGAATATATTTTTTGAAGAACATGATTGTATTTCGACATACTTAAGGTGTGGTTGTTTTATTTTTTTGTTGAACCAACACAAAGATAGAACTGATGATTCCTAAAATAATAAACAAAATCATTTGAGCTCCGTGAACGATGGTTGCATAGGCTTTGCCATCGGCCCCATCAACACCAAACAATAATAAACCTTGCATTACGGCAAAATGATAAGTGCCTGCGCCTGCGCCCGGAGCGGGAATAACCACTCCAATGGTGCCCATGGCAAAAACGGTTAAGCATTGCACAAAATTTAAACCGGCTGTACTTTCCATGGCAAACAAGCAGAAATACATCATCAGAATGTAGCAGGCCCAAATGGCCAACGAAAGGACAATGAACAGCACCGGTTGTTTTACAAATCGGATACTGGCTAAACCTTGTCCGAATCCTTTTATCTTATCAAAAAACTTGGCCACCAAGCCAATTTGCATTAAACGGTTTCTAAAGGCAAAAACAAAAACACCCATGGCTAATAAAGCGAGAATAACATACAGTTTCATGCTCCCATCTGATGACGCAGCCTCGCTACCATTTGCATTGGAGGTAATGTAATTATACAACACATCAAATTGCAGAATAAAAACCAAGCCTAAAATTAAGGTAAGAATAACCAAATCAACCAGCCTTTCGGTAATTACAGTGCCAAGGCCTTTTTCAACCGGAAGTTGGTTTGTTTTCATTAAGGATGCACAGCGCGAAACCTCACCACCGCGAGGAATAACGTAGTTCATAAAATATCCGATAATTACAGCATGGTAGCTGTTTGTGGTGCTTATTCGGTACCCCATGGCATCATACAAAAGGGTGGCCCGATATGCCCTGATTACATGGCTGAGTAATGAAACCAGCATGCCCACACTAATCCAAAAGTAGTTGGTATTTTTAAGTTTCAACCATAAATCTTCCCAATCGGTTCCTTTAAACACCAAATAAATAAACAGGCCGCCTATAGCGAATATGATTAAATATTGCAGGGCTTGTTTAAGTTGGTTGCTCAAGATATTAAGCGGTTGTTATTGTCGGGATAAATGGCAATGGGTTGATGTTTTTTGGCTTCTTCAAAATCCATCAAAGCATAAGAAATAATAATGAGGTGATCGCCAACAAAACCTTTGCGTGCCGCTGGTCCGTTTAAGCAAACAACACCGCTGTTTCTTTCGCCTTTAATAATATAAGTTTCAAGTCGCTCACCGTTATTCACGTTCACTACCTGAACTTTTTCATTTTCAATCATATTGGCGGCTTCTAACAAAGCCTCGTCAATAGTAATACTGCCCACATAGTGCAACTCGGTTTGAGTTAACTTAATGCGGTGAATTTTAGATTTTAATACTTCGATTTGCATAAAAAGCGGGGCAAAGGTAAACAAAAATTCATTTTAGGATTGATTTTACAAAAATCTTTATCACGGCTTGTTGTTTTACCACGATGTTGCACTTTGGTTTTTTTACTGAAAAAAATGTTAACTTGCCGCTCAGTGGCGGTAAACCAAAACAATACAACACCCAAAGAACGTATTTTAAAAAAGGTGCGGCAGGCACTTATTTTTAAATCAAAAGCGGTTTACAGCAATATTGATTTGGATAGCAACGTGTTTGCGCAACCCTCAGAAAAAGAACCCCTGCTCGAAACCTTTGCACGCAATTTAACCGAACAACAAGGTCAGTTTGTTTACTGTGATAACAAGTTTGATTTTATTGATAAGCTCCTAACACTTACCGAAAGAAAGAAACTGAAAAACATGTATTGCGTGGAAGAGCAATTGCAACAACTGTTAAAAGACAGTGGTGTTTCTTTTTCGCAAGAATCGGTTATTCCTGAAAAAACCCAAGTTGGAATTACCTCGTGCGAAGCGCTTGTTGCCCGCACAGGAAGTATTTTAGTCAGTTCAATTAAAAACGGACGTGCCGCAACCATATACCCTCCTGTGCACATTGTGGTGGCTTACACCTCTCAAGTGGTTATGGAAATGAAAGAAGCCATGCTAACCGTTAAAAACAAGTATGGAAGAAACACCCCCGGAATGCTTAGTTTTATTACAGGGCCAAGCCGCACTGCCGATATTGAAAACACCTTGGTAATTGGTGCACATGGTCCGGTGGAGTTATTTGTGTTTTTAATTGATGACCAACACCATTAACCCGCCTTTTCCGTTATTCTTGTATAATTGCAGCACCAAAGCATGAGCAATAACCGCACACATATTTATTTTGTATCCGATTTCCATTTGGGTGTACCCAATTATCAATCAAGCTTACAAAGAGAAAAACGCGTGGTAAAGTGGTTGGATAGTGTTGCACATAACGCCAAAGCCATTTACCTTGTTGGTGATGTTTTTGATTTTTGGTTTGAATACAAAACGGTTGTGCCTAAAGGCTACACGCGTTTGTTGGGTAAGTTGGCTGAGTTGAGCGATGCAGGTGTGGAGCTTCATTTTTTTCATGGCAACCATGATTTGTGGCAATTCGGATATTTTGAAAAGGAATTAAACGCTAAAGTTTACAACAAACCAATCACTATTGTATTAGGAAATAAAACCTTTCACATTGCACATGGTGACGGCTTGGGCCCCAAACAATACTGGTTTAAATTTATCTTGAGTATTTACCGCAATCGTTTTTTTCAGCGTTTGTTTGCTTTTTTCCATCCTAATATAGGCATAGTCATTGCTAATTATGTTTCTGCCAAAAGCAAGGAAAAAACATTTACTGAAAATGCGGTGTATTTAGGTGATGATAAAGAGTATTTGATGTTATATGCCAAGCAATTTTTGCAACAACAGCGAGTTGATTATTTTATTTTCGGGCATAGGCATTTACCTATGACTCGTTCAATTAACGATCAAGCTACCTATGTAAATCTTGGTGATTGGTTTGGCTATAACACGTATGCAGTTTTTGATGGCGAAAACATAGCTTTAAAAACATTTGAAGAATGAAACAACTCATAGCCATAATATTTATTTGCTTTGGATTACTGTTGGCTAATCCGGTACAAAGTGATGAGGGTGGAGGAAACTTTCAGCAGGTGTGTGCCTTGGCCATAAATGCCAAAATCATGCAAACGGATAACCTTGGAAATATTTACCTTGTTAACAATACCAACCAACTTTATAAACTCAATAAAAATGGTAAACTACTTAGCACACTTAACTACAACTATACCGGAAACATTACGCAAATTGATGTAACCAATCCTTTAGAAATTTATTTGTTTTACAGAGAGTTGAATAAGGTTGTTTTTTTGGATAATAACTTGGCCTATCGAGGTGAAATAGGATTGCAAAAATCTAATATTGTATTGGCGGCATCTGCAGCTCGATCTTTTGACAATAATATTTGGGTGTTTGATGCCGGTGATTTACAACTCAAAAAAATAAATAAAACGGGTGAAGTCGAACAAGAAAGCGGCAATATCAAACAATACATTAATGATAAAATTGCGGTAACACAAATTGTAGATAATAACGATCGTGTTTTTGTGGTTGATTCCATTAACGGAATTATGGTGTTTGATTTATTTGCAACGTACATAAAAACCATTCCGATAAAACAAGTTCCGGAGGTTAAAGTCCAAGACAAATCTTTATTTTATTTGAAAGGCGGTAAAATGAACAGATACAATTGGCAAACCGCTCAAACGGCATCATTCAGTTTGCCCGATACTTCACGTGTTTTGCGTATGAGCATTGAAAAAGAAAGAATCTTTTTACTTAAGCCCGATAGCGTTTATTGTTATTCCTATTAAGCCAACTTGTTCAAATGGGCCAAAAGCCCGACATTTGCGCTCCGTTTAAAGTCAGTATCAATATAAAATTGTTGCAATGCTAGAAAAATTAGAGTCCATAAAAGTGCGTTTTGATCAGGTACAGGATATGCTTTCTCAACCTGATGTGGTGAGTGATATGAAACGATTTACTCAGCTGAACAGAGAGTACCGCGAGCTTCAAAAAATAGTTGAAAAATACTATGATTACCGCAACTTAGTGGGCAATATTGAAAACAATAAAACCATTTTGGCAACCGAGAAAGATGAAGAGCTAAGAGAAATGGCCAAGGCTGAACTCGAGGAGCTAATCCCTTTGGTGGAGCCAATGGAGAATGATATCAGGATGATGTTGGTGCCTAAAGATCCGGAAGATGCGAAAAATGCTGTGCTAGAGGTAAGGGCCGGAACAGGTGGTGACGAAGCAAGTATTTTTGCCGGGGACCTTTATCGCATGTACATGAGGTATTGTGATAAAAAAGGATGGAAAACCGAGGTAATCGATTTTACGGAAGGAACTGTAGGCGGCTATAAAGAAATTATCATTGAAGTGCAAGGTGAAGATGTGTATGGTACTTTAAAATACGAAAGCGGAGTGCATCGTGTGCAACGTGTTCCTGATACCGAAACCCAAGGTCGTGTGCATACCTCGGCAGCCACAGTTGCTGTATTACCGGAAGCAGAAGATGTGGATGTTGAGTTGAATCCGGCTGATATTGAAATGCAAACGGCACGCTCAGGCGGTGCTGGCGGACAAAACGTAAACAAGGTTGAATCAAAAGTAATGCTTACCCATAAACCAACCGGTATTGTAGTGGTTTGCCAGGTAGAGCGTACACAAAACGGAAACCGCGAACGCGCCATGCAGATGTTACGCACCAAGTTGTATGAAATAGAGTTGCAAAAGCACAACGAAAAAATTGCCAATTCCCGCAAAACAATGGTATCAACAGGCGACCGTTCTGCAAAAATTCGTACCTATAATTATCCGCAAGGCAGGGTAACTGATCACCGTATTGGTTTAACAGCGTATAATTTGCCCGAGGTAATGAACGGAGATATTCAAGATTTTATTGATCAGCTTCAATTGGCTGAAAACACGGAAAGATTAAAAGAAGGAAACCTTGCATAATTTGCAAGGGTCTTTTCAATAATGGCCGATTTACACCATATAAAAGTTACCAAAACTGCGCGCTACTTTACTTTAGGTAAGCTTGATGCAACAACAAAAGAAGTTTGGTTTGTGTTGCATGGCTATGCACAATTGGCTTCAACATTTGTTCAAGATTTTGATTCTCTTGATAACGATAATCGCTTTATCATTGCCCCGGAAGGCTTGAGTCGTTTTTATGCAAAAGGCTTTGGTGGCAAACCTGCCGCCTCTTGGATGACCTCCGAAGATCGGGAGGCAGAAATAGTGGATTACATTAATTACCTGCAACAACTTTATCACGCTTTTTCATTCTCGCCTCAAACACGAATTGTGGTGTTCGGATTTTCCCAAGGTGTTGCAACCGCTTCGCGTTTTATTCATGCGAACCAATGCAGGGTTGATGAGTTTGTTATTTATGCCGGAGAAATTGCAGCTGAACTTACCAATCCATTGTCACCCATCCTGGCAAGTAAAAAAATCACCTACATCACCGGAAAGGCCGATCCATTGATCACGCCTGAAAAACACCAACAAGTTTATGCGCTCATGCAACAACTCCATGCAAATATCATTGAGTTTAATGGCGGACATGAAATCAACCAAGAGGCATTGCAACAATTCATACGCACGACTAAAATTTAATGCCTTAGTAAATGTGGCAATTGAGCCGATTATGCGTTTATTTTAATGCCAAACATTTTGTAAACTGAGCCTTTCCATTAAATTTGTCCAATTTTTAGCTATAGCATATGAGGCTAAAAATTACCCAAACAACACTAATAATCGCCTCAGTATCATGCCAAAAGACAACAGCATCAAATCAGTACTCATCATCGGTAGCGGACCCATCATTATCGGACAAGCTTGTGAGTTCGACTATTCAGGAAGTCAGGCTTCCCGCTCTTTAAAAGAAGAAGGAATAGAAGTTTCGCTGATCAACTCAAATCCTGCAACCATCATGACGGATCCGGTTACGGCCGATCATGTGTATTTGTGGCCGCTTGAACCTGCAAGTATTGAAAAAATATTGCAAGAGCGTAAGATTGATGCTGTATTGCCAACCATGGGCGGACAAACGGCCTTAAACTTGGCCATTGAGTGTGAAGAGCTTGGTATTTGGGAAAAATACGGGGTACGAATGATTGGTGTGGATACCAAAGCCATTGAAACCACCGAAAACCGTGAGGCTTTTCGCCAAAAAATGATTGAAATTGGTGTTGGTGTTGCTCGATCACGTACGGCAAATTCGTTTTTAGAAGGGAAAGAAATTGCGCAGGAAATTGGCTTTCCGTTGGTTATTCGTCCTTCTTACACCTTAGGCGGTACAGGTGGAGGCTTTGTTTGGAAAAAGGAAGAATTAGATGCTGCGCTTCAACGTGGTTTATCGGCTTCACCAACGCATGAAGTGTTGGTTGAGCAAGCGGTGTTTGGCTGGAAAGAATATGAGTTGGAGTTGTTGCGCGATAAAAACAATAATGTGGCGGTAATTTGTGTGATTGAGAACTTTGACCCCATGGGAATTCATACGGGCGATTCCATTACCGTGGCTCCGGCAATGACATTGAGCGATAGTTGCTACCAAAATATGCGCGATTTGGCCATTCATATGATGCGCAGCATTGGTAATTTTAATGGTGGTTGTAACGTTCAGTTTTCGGTGAACCCCGAAAATGAAGACATTATTGCCATTGAAATCAACCCACGTGTTTCTCGCTCATCAGCACTGGCCTCAAAAGCAACCGGATATCCAATTGCTAAAATTGCTACAAAATTAGCTATTGGTTATACTTTAGATGAATTGAAGAATCCCGTAACACAAACCACCTCAGCGTTTTTTGAGCCCGCATTGGATTATGTTATCGTAAAAATTCCACGCTTTAATTTCGATAAATTTAAAGGAGCAGATAAAACCTTGGGCCTTCAAATGAAATCGGTTGGTGAGGTGATGGGCATCGGGCGTACGTTTATTGAGGCTTTGCAAAAGGCCTGTCAATCTTTAGAAATTAAACGTAACGGGTTAGGAGCAGATGGTTATCAAAACAGAAACTTAGAAGAAATTGTAGAAAAACTGAAATACCCAAGTTGGGACAGGTTATTTGCGGTGAAAGATGCATTGAGTTTAGGTGTGCCGATTTCATCTGTTGAAAAGATTACCAAAATCGACCGTTGGTTTTTAACCCAAATAAACGATATGGTGCGTGTGGAAAGTGATACTCGCAGGTTTAATTTAAAAAATATGCCGCGTGAATTGATGTTGGAGTTAAAACAAAAAGGATACAGCGATGTGCAAATTGCTTGGTTGTTAGGTGCCGATACTACAGAAGAGGATGTTCGCGCTTTGAGAAAAGAAATGGGAATCATCCGCACGTATAAAACGGTTGATACTTGCGCTGCTGAATTCTCATCACCAACCAATTATTTTTACTCAACCTATGATGGTGAAAACGAAAGTAAAGTAACCGATAAGAAAAAAATTATTGTATTAGGTTCGGGTCCAAACCGCATTGGTCAAGGTATTGAGTTTGATTACAGTTGTGTGCATGGATTACTTGCAGCAAAAGAATGTGGTTATGAAACCATCATGATTAATTGTAATCCGGAAACAGTAAGTACCGATTTTACCACAGCCGATAAATTATATTTTGAGCCGGTGTTTTGGGAACATTTGTTAGATATTATTGAACTTGAAAAACCGGAAGGTGTTATTGTGCAGTTGGGCGGACAAACCGCATTAAAGCTTGCGAAAAAGTTAAATGAAAAAGGCATCAAAATTATTGGTACCGATTATGCAAGCATGGATTTATCGGAAGATCGCGGATCGTTTTCGGATTTGTTGAAAGACCTAGGTATTCCTTATCCAATGTATGGTGTGGCAGAAGATGCGGAAGAAGCGATAAAAGTGGCCAATCAAGTTGGTTACCCCGTGTTGGTTAGGCCAAGTTATGTGTTGGGTGGACAAGGAATGAAAATTGTGATTAATGATGAAGAGTTAGAACGTGCTGTTATTGAATTGCTCGGAGATTTACCGGGCAACCGAGTTTTAATTGATCACTTCTTGGATAGGGCAGAAGAAGCAGAGATAGATTTGATTTGTGATGGTACAGATGTACAAATTGTTGGTATGATGGAACACATTGAACCTGCCGGAATTCACTCCGGAGATTCAAGTGCGGTATTGCCTCCATTTAGTTTGAGTGAGGCGGTTCAAAACCAAATGAAAGACTATGCCATTAAGTTGGCCCAAAACATGAATATTATTGGTTTACTAAACATTCAGTTTGCCATCAAAAAAGAAAAGGTTTATGTTATTGAAGCCAATCCGCGTGCTTCACGCACGGTGCCCTTTATTGCCAAAGCGCACCAAATTCCATACATCAACATTGCAACCAAAGTAATGTTGGGCGAGAAAAAGCTAAAGGATTTTACGTTTGAACCAAAACTAGTTGGATATGCCATTAAGGAGCCTGTGTTCTCATTCAATAAGTTTGAAGGAGTAAACAAAGAATTGGGCCCTGAAATGAAATCAACGGGAGAAGCCATTCGTTTTATTAAAGATTTACAAGACCCAATTTTCCGCCAATGGATGAAGGAAAAGAGCATGTATTTAAGCAGGTAATTTACTATTAACCATAAATAAAAAACCCGTTCTGAATATGAATTTAGAGCGGGTTTTTTGTTTAGCTACCAAATAATGATAGTATCATTCGATACTATCAAAAGTAGCATAATATTTTATTCATTCAATTTATTTTTATTAGAAACAGACTACTTTCTGTTTGCTAAAGCTTGTTCTATTCCCGTAAGTAGTTTTTCTGTTTCGGCAGTTTTTTCACCGTCAGCTTTTCCTATTTTAATAGCGAATTTGGCTTGCACTCTTGCCTCTTCAAGCTTGCCTGTTTTATAAAGCAAAGCTGCATAAGTGTCGAAATAATTATAGGTTGGTTTTTTACCAAAACACACCTTTGCATCCATCCAATTGCTTTGTTTAAGAGTATACTCCCTTAATTGTTTGTAAGTGCGTTTCCAAAGATTGCATTCAAAAAAAAGGCTGTTGTATTTTTATACAACAGCCTTTTTAATACTACCGCGATTCAGTTAGTTCATTGGTTGCGTTAATGCACCTTGACCTAAAACGCTTTCTGCTTTTGTTCTTAACTCTTTAGTAAGCGCCTCTTGTTGATGAATTTGCGCAACTTGTTGGGTATACATCAGAATTTGTGCATTTTCATCCAACTCCGATTGTACACTCTTCAATTGTTTTCCTTTGAAGCGGCTGTAATATTTGTACTTTTCTACCGCTTGGTCTGTCATTATTTTCAACAAGTTGGTTCCTTTATCAGTTGCACCTGCCGTAAAATAAGCCTCAGCCAAACGAATCACAAATACATCATACGGGCAAGTGTTTTGCGGCATTACTTTAATACAGTGATCCAATGCTTTGATTGCTTTTTCTTTGTTTCCTTCTGTAACCAATTTCATGGCTAAACGGTAGAATAAGTTACGGAAGTTACGTGTTTGGCGAAGCGTGGTTTCATCCAAATACACTTCTGGATTGTCAATATTGCCCCACTTAAATTTGTTTACCAAGTTTTCGTATAAAATATCTGTGTTAATTCTTCCATATGAACCCGGATCAACAGGCTCTGTATTTTTGATAGGAATAATTTTGTAAGTTAAACCTTCCAATTGGAAGTAGTCAGTCATGTTTAAATACACATCACTACCGGTAGTAATTGCAAAGTAAATCGGACGCTCCCAGTTCGTGGTCGACAAGATATCTAACACAATCAAATCCGCTTTCATCAACACATTATTACCAACAGCAAACTTCATTGTATCAGCAATAAATGGAGCATCTTTAGGCTTAACAGCACCGGTTTTTAGTACATGCTCTTTATCAATTGGAATATAAAACTTTTTGGTTGGGTAATAGCTGAACTGATCTCCTCCGCCTGAAGTAATTTTCGCAGCCGGATCATTGTCATCATTAATAAAGCTCATGATGTTTTTCAACGGATAATAATCTTCTTGGTTAATTCCGTATTGGCGCTCAATTTCCGGGTTTTGGTAAAACACCACATAGTCGCGGGTGCCTTGTTTGTATTTATCCGGAGTCATGCTGAATGGCACCGGTTCCGAATCATACATTTTGGTTTTTAACGCATTGGCATACCAATCGGTATTCAATAAACTTAAGTTGATTACACGAATATCTGTTCTAATCCCTTCTACGTTTTGTGCATACCAAAGCGGGTAAGTATCATTATCACCGTTGGTAAATAATATGGCGTTTTTCTCGCATGAGTTCAAATAGTTTGAAGCAAAATCAAGTGCTGCAAAGCGGTTGCTTCTATCGTGGTCGTTCCAGTTTTGAGAAGCCATTAAGAATGGAACCCCGGCTAACGCAGCCACACTTGCAATACCGGTAGCCATCATTGCGTTCATGCGTTTCGATAACCAATCAGCCATTGCCAACACTCCAATACCAATCCAAATCATAAACGTTTGGTATGATCCAACATAAGCATAATCACGTTCACGTGGTTGGTGTGCAGGGAAGTTTAGGTATAAGATAATGAATGCTCCTGTAAATAGGAATAATGTAGTAATTACAATAGCATCTTCTTTCGATTTTTTGAAATGATATATTAAACCAATGATGCCCAAAATAAGTGGCAAGAAGAAATAGGTATTTCTGGCTTTATTATTTTTGATCGAATCTGGCATATTGTCTTGTGGTCCCAAGCGCATATTATCAATAAATGAAATACCGCTAATCCAATTGCCTCTGGTCACGTCACCAAAACCTTGGTCGTCATTTTGGCGTCCAACAAAATTCCACATAAAATAACGCCAATACATAAAGCCCATTTGGTAGGTAATCAAAAAGTCGATGTTTTTACCAAAAGTGGCTTTTTTCCCTTCAGGAATATTTTCCCATTGGCGGTAGGCTTGAATGTAATCCGGACGGTCAGCCCACATACGAGGGAAAATAGTACAATCTTTCGGATCAAAAACACGTTCAATCTTTTCTCCTGCCTCTTCATATCCTTTTTCACCTTTTGAATATTGCATGGCACCTTTTTTCTCATCTACCACCTTAGCATAAAAGTATTGGCCATAAACTAATGGGTTTTCACCATATTGTTCGCGGTTTAAATAACTCAATAAACTAAATGGGTTATCAGGCGCATTCATATTAATGGGAGGATTTGCGTTGCTTCGCAAAAGCACCATGGCATAAGATGAGTAGCCGATGATTACAAACGCAATACTCAATATGGCTACGTTTACAACACCTCTCGATGCTTTTTGTAAAATAACGTAGTAGTATAAAATGGCAGTTACAGCACCCCAAAATATAACACCCGATAATGATGGATTTAAAGAGAAGGTGGCAACAACCATGATGGCATACAACGCAATAGCCGCATAATAGCTGGCTTTACTCTCCGTGTGTGTATAATGAATTGCAGCAGCAAAAGTGCCAACTATAACCAACAACATAAAAAACACACCCGTGTTAAAACTCGTACCTAAAGTGTTTACGAAAAAGAAATCAAATTTGGTAGCCAATGATGGCATACCCGGTATGATTCCAAATTGCACAATGGCAATGGCAGCTACTGCAACTGCAGAAGCACCTATAAACCCTTTACGCGTAAATTTATTGAAACGGAAATAATACACATAAACAATTGATGGGATTACCAGAATACTTAGTAAGTGCACCCCAATGGCTAAACCAATTAGGTAAGCAATTAATATTAACCAACGTTCACTTCCTTTTTCTGTGGCTACATTTTCCCACTTTAATATGGCCCAAAAAGTAACCATGGTGAAAAAACTTGATGAGGCATAAACCTCTGCTTCCACGGCCGAGAACCAAAAAGTATCACTCCATGTAGTTGCTAATGCGCCAACCAAACCTGCCGCAGCAATGGCCAACGTTTGTTGCATGTTTAACTCATTGCTTCCTTTTGCAACCATCTTTTTGCCTAAGTGTGTTATAATCCAAAAAGTAAACATTACACATAACGCACTGGTAGTGGCTGAAACCATGTTTACCCAAAAGGCAACTTGGGTTACGTCACTCCCGGCAAACAATGAAAATATTCTTCCAAATAATAAGAATAACGGTGCTCCGGGAGGGTGACAGATTTGCAATCGGTATGATGCAGATATAAATTCTCCACAATCCCAAAAACTAACGGTTGGTTCAAGGGTAAGTGTGTAAGTGGTTAAAGCAACAACAAATGTAATCCAGCCTAAAATGTTGTTAACAAGGTTAAAACGACTCATGTTTATTCTTCTGATTTTCTTGTTAGGTTAGCAAATATAGATGCTCCTTGTAATTAACCAAATTTATAAGGCACATCCTGAATTTAATTTATAATCGTTAGTGCCTAACGCAGATACTTCGTTTTTATGTTTACGGGGCACTTAAAAAATTTCTTATTATTTTTCAGGGCTTAATGCCTTAAAATGGCAAGTGTTTACAAATTTTATTACTTTGCATGCTTAATTCAGCACTTTAAATGGCAGGTAAGTCCGATAATACAGTACTCATTCAACTTAATAATCCCAAAGCGCTTGCAGTGATTAAAGAGCTTGAAGCATTAGATTTAATAGATGTATTGGAGGAAAACATTGTTTCTGAAAAGCCCAAGTTATCAGATAAATACCGTGGCAAGCTTCCTGCTTACGTAGCCGAACAAATACAACAATCCATTAAGAAATAGCAGCAAGTGACCCAAACGCAATATCTTATTGATACCAACTTGGTGGTGGATTACCTGAGTGAAAGGCTCAGCAATGCCGCTATGCGCTTTATGGATGAAGTGGTGAATAATATTCCTAATATTTCTGTCGTTACAAAAATCGAACTTTTGTCGTTGAATATTACGGAAGAGCACATGGATTTGGTTCATGCATTTATTAATGATTCAATCATTTTAGATTTATCGCCAAATGTGGTAAAAAACACTATTGGTTTGTGTAAAACGCATAAATTAGATTTAAATATTGCGGTTTTAGCAGCCACAGCCCTTACCTACAATTATACCCTAATCACCAACAACGAGAGTCAATACGCCCACATAAAAGGATTAAGTTTAATCAGCCCGAAATACATCAGTTAAGTATTTGTTTGTCTATTACAAATACATGCGTATATTTGCACTGATTTAAGATATAAACAACAGCAGAGGGGACCAAAAGTCCCCTCTCTTTTTAGGTATAAAACAAAAATGGAAATAATCACACAGTTACATGCTTGGACAGAAGCTTTTTTGCCGAAGCATTTGTTTTTGGTGGATATTGAACAAAAAGGTGCCGGTAAAAAAATAACGGTTTATATTGATGGTGATCAAGCTATTGATATTTATGCTTGCCAAAACCTGTCAAAACATTTATCGGAAAGACTAGATGAAGGCGATTTTGGAAGTGAAGCCTATGTTTTAGAGGTTTCGTCTCCGGGTGCCGAAAGACCCTTAAAGGTAAGCAGGCAATATCCAAAACACGTTGGCAGGGAATTGTTGATTAAATTAAATACGGCTACTGAACTCGTTGTAAGACTTGATGAAGTGAAGGAACAAGGAATAACAGTAGCTTTAAAAGACAAAAAGAAGGGCTATAAAAACGCTCCGGTGAAAGAAATTCCTTTTGCCGAAATAGCTGAAGCAACAGTAATTATTTCATTCAAATAGAATATTTAAATTAAAAATAGATATGCATAGTTCTGGTTTAATTGACTCGTTTAGTGAGTTTAAGGAATTTAAAAACATTGATCGTGTTACCATGCAGCGCGTTTTGGAAGACGTGTTTCGCAGTATGTTACGTAAAAAATACGGAAGTGATGAATTTTTTAGTGTGATTGTGAACGACAGCAGCGGTGACTTAGAAATCTGGCACAACCGCGAAATTGTTCATGATGGTGAAGTAGAAGATATTAGAAAAGAAATTGCATTGGCAGATGCAAGGAAAATTGAGCCCGATTTTGAAGTGGGTGAGGAAGTAACCGAAGAGGTTAAGCTTGAAAGCTTCGGCCGCAGAGCTATTCTTGCTGCTCGTCAAACCCTAATGAGTAAAATCCTTGAACTTGAAAAAGATGAACTGTACCGCAAGTATAAAGATAGAGTGGGCGAAATAGTTACAGGTGAGGTTTACCAAATTTGGAAAAAAGAAATCATGGTTCTTGATGATGACGGTAATGAATTATTACTGCCAAAGGCCGAAATGATTCCTGCCGATCATTATAAAAAAGGTGATGCTATTAAAGCCGTGGTATTGAAAGTAGAAATGTATAATGGCTCACCTCGCATTATTTTAAGCAGAACAGCTCCTGTATTCCTTGAGCGTTTGTTTGAAATGGAAGTTCCTGAAATTATTGACGGAATAATAGCGGTTCGTAAAATTGTTCGTGAACCCGGTGAACGTGCTAAAGTTGCTGTTGAAAGTTTTGATGACAGAATAGATCCTGTAGGCGCTTGCGTGGGTATGAAAGGTTCACGTATTCACGGTATTGTTCGTGAATTGCGCAATGAAAATATTGACGTGATTAACTTTACTACCAATCTTCAGTTATTAATCCAACGCGCTTTAAGTCCGGCAAAAATTTCATCAATCAAAATTGAAGAAGAAAGCAAACGTGCTTCGGTGTTTTTAAAACCCGATCAAGTTTCGTTGGCTATTGGTAAAGGTGGACACAACATTAAACTTGCTGGTAAATTGGCCGGGGTTGAAATTGATGTGTACCGCGAAAGTGATGAAGACGAAGGGGATATTGACTTGGATGAATTTGCAGACGAGATTGACGGTTGGATTATTGACGAGTTAAAAGGAATTGGTTGTGACACAGCGAAAAGTGTGTTGCATTTAAGTGTCGAAGATTTGGTTCGTAGAACCGAGTTGGAGGAAGAAACCGTACAAGAAGTTCGCAGAATTTTACAATCAGAATTTGAATAACACGTATTAACCAAGCATTGTTTGGTTAATGCAGCATTAAACTGTACCTTTGAGGCACTTTCGGCTGTTAAGTCCGAATATTAGATAACATTTAACAGGTTAAATGAGCGATAACAAAGAAACCATACGCTTAAACGCAGTAGTAAAAGAACTGAATGTAGGTATTCAGACTCTGGTAGAACACCTGAGTAAAAAGGGCTATACGGTTGATTCAAAACCAACAGCCAAAATTACCGGGGAAATGTACCAGGAGTTATTGAATGCTTTTCAGTCTGACAAAAAAGTAAAAGACGATGCGAAAGCGTTAATTAAGCCAAAAGTAAAAAAAGAAGAAGTAACGCTTCAGCAAGTGCTGAAAAAAGAAGAGCCTGTTACTGAGGAGGAGGATTTTGATGATGGCATATTAATTAAAACTGAATTGGCTCCGGTTGCCCCAACGCCAAAACAAGAAAGCACCAAAAAGGAAGATTCTGTTATTGCTCCTGTAGAAGAGCAACCGGCCCCAACGCCTGTTGTTGAAGAAGAAGAGGATAAAATGGGCCTAAAGGTGTTGGGTAAAATCAATCTTGCCGAGTTCAATCCCAAGAAAAATAAGGGTAAAGAAACTTCCAAAGCAAAAGAAACTCCGGTTGAAAAGGAGAAAGAGCCTGAGGTGATAAAACAAGAAGAACCACTTCAGCCTGAACCTCAGCCTGAACCTGTTGTTGAGCCTGTGGCCGAAATTCCCGCTGAACCGGTTGAACTCACTTCGGTTGAACCGGCTGCTGAAGAAGAAGCCAAAGTTGTTGAGCCTAACTATGAGAAGTTATCAGGCTTAAAGGTAATGGGTAAAATTAATTTACCTGTAGAGAAAAAACCTCAGCCTGTGGCCAGCAGTGATGATACGGGTAAAAAGAAAAGAAGACGTAAGAATTTTGTTGGCGGCAGCGATAACCTTGACATGAAAAAGGTTGAAGCCCAAAACCGCGGTAATAACACTAACAACAATAATCGTCCAAACAACAATAACACCCGCCCTAATACTAACAACAATAATCGACCACCGCATCAACACGGTAAAGGCAATAATCCTCGTTTCCAAAAAGGAAAACCTCAAGCTCCTGCCGAAAAAGCAGAAATTACAGATAAAGAAGTTCAAGATAAACTAAAAGAAACATTAGCCCGTTTAAACAGCCAGCAAAATATCGGTAATGTGCGTAGTAAAATACGTAAACAAAAACGTGATGCCATGGCTGATAAACGTGAAGAAGAAATGATGGAAGCCGAACTTCAATCGAAAAAGATTAAAGTAACGGAGTTTGTTACGGCAAACCAGTTGGCCCAATTAATGGATATGCCAATTACCAATATCATTTCTGCTTGTATGTCTCTAGGTTTAATGGTGAGTATCAACCAACGACTTGATGCGGAAACCATCACTATTGTAGCTGATGAGTTTGGCTTTGAGGTAGAGTTCGTTACAAACGACATTCTTGAAACGATAGAAGAGGAAGAGGATAGAGAAGAGGACTTGAAACCTCGTCCACCAATTGTAACGGTAATGGGTCACGTTGACCACGGTAAAACCTCCTTACTCGATTACATTCGTAAAACAAATGTAATTGCAGGTGAAGCCGGAGGTATTACACAACACATTGGTGCGTATGAAGTAACACTTGCCAATGGCAAACACGTAACCTTTTTAGATACTCCGGGTCACGAGGCTTTCACGGCTATGCGTGCTCGTGGTGCAAAAATTACCGATATCGTAATTATTGTTATTGCTGCTGATGACAGCGTGATGCCTCAAACTAAAGAAGCAATTAGTCACGCCCAAGCTGCAGGTGTTCCTATCGTATTTGCTATCAACAAAATTGATCGCGATGGAGCAAACCCCGATAAAATCCGTGAACAATTATCCGCCATGAATATTTTGGTGGAAGAGTGGGGCGGGAAATACCAGTGTCAAGAGATTTCAGCTAAAAAAGGACAAAACATTGATGTGTTGTTGGAAAAAGTATTGCTTGAAGCAGAAATGTTAAACCTACGTGCCAATCCTAACCGCAGGGCTGTTGGAAGTATTATTGAATCAACCCTTGATAAAGGAAGAGGTATTACCACAACGGTAATGGTTCAATCGGGTACATTAAGAATTGGCGATCCAATTTTGGCAGGGGTACATAATGGTAAAGTAAAGGCCATGTTTGATGAGCGTGGTAAAAAGATAACCGCTGCAGGGCCTTCAACACCGGTTGTGTTATTAGGTTTTGATGGTGCGCCTCAAGCCGGTGATAAGTTTGTAGCTACCAAAACAGAACAAGAGGCTAAGGAAATTTCAACTAAACGTTCGCAATTACAGCGCGAACAAGGCATTCGTGCTCATAAACACATTACGCTTGATGAAATTGGAAGACGTTTGGCAATTGGTAACTTTAAAGAGTTAAAGGTAATTGTTAAAGGTGACGTGGATGGATCGGTTGAGGCGTTAAGCGACTCGTTGATTAAACTATCTACCGAAGAAGTTGCCGTAAGCGTAATTTACAAAGGCGTAGGACAAATTTCTGAAAGTGATGTACTCTTGGCGTCAGCATCTGATGCGATTGTAATCGGTTTCCAAGTTCGTCCTTCACCACAGGCGCGTAAGTTGGCCGAAACAGAATCAATTGATATTCGCTTGTACAGCATTATTTACGATGCCATCAACCAAATTAAATCTGCCATGGAAGGTATGCTTGCTCCAAAAGAGGAAGAGAAGATTACCGGAAATGTGGAGATACGCGAGGTATTCAAAATTTCGAAAGTGGGAACTGTTGCCGGATGTTATGTTACTGAAGGAAAAATATTCCGTAACTCGAAGATTCGAATTATACGCGATGGTGTGGTGATTCACAGCGGTGAGTTGGCTTCATTGAAACGTTTCAAAGATGACGTGAAAGAAGTAGCTTATGGTTATGAGTGTGGTTTGAATTTTAACAACTATAATGATATTAAAGTAGGTGACATTATTGAAGCTTACGAGATTGTTGAAGTTAAGCGTACGCTTAAGTAATTAACAACAGATATTAAACAATAAAAGAGGCTGTTTCAACAAGTGAAACAGCCTCTTTTTTATTGCAGTGTGTTTGAGTAATTTTAAACTCAAAGTCTTTATTTAAGTTTTGGAAAGCGCGTATTGAGGATTTGAAGATACAAAGCCATGGTCCAAAAAAAAGGCGCTCCGCACGGAACGCCTTTTTTAATCTTAATCTATGAATCTTAAAGTGAAATACGTTTGAACGAGGTAACTGACAAGCCTTTTTCTGCCTTATCAAGCATTTGGCCTACCGTTAAACTGCTGTCTTTTACAAACTCCTGATTCAATAAGGTTGAATCTTTGTAGAATTTAGCAAGTTTACCTTGAGCAATTTTCTCAATCATGTTTTCAGGTTTTCCTTCTGCACGAATTTGTTCTTTGGCAATTTCAAGTTCACGCTCAATCACTGAAGCGTCAACATCTCCTTTATCAACAGCAATTGGATTTAAAGCAGCAACTTGCATAGCAGCATCTTTACCGGCTACTAAATTAGCTTCGCTTGGGGCGTTATTCATGGCAACTAAAACACCTAAGCGGTTTGCACCGTGTATGTAAGCTACTACGTTATTGGCCTCAACCAACTCGTATTTTACTACGTCAATCTTTTCTCCAATTTTACCAACTTGCTCAATTAATCGCTCGCTTAAAGGTAAGCCATCAACTGTTAATGCTTTTAAAGCATCGGCATTAGCCGGTTTATTAGCAAGTGCTAAATCAGCAATGCTATGAGCAAATTTTACGAAATCTTCATTTTTTGCAACGAAATCTGTTTCGCAACTTAATTGTATAATAACACCGGTTTTGTTATCCGATGAAGTTTTTGCAATAATAGCACCTTCTTTCGCATCTCTATCTGCGCGAGCTGCGCTAACTTTCGCACCTTTTTTACGCAAGAAATCAACGGCAGCCTCAAAATCACCATTGGTTTCGGTAAGTGCTTTTTTGCAATCCATCATACCGGCACCGGTCATTTGACGTAATTTATTAACGTCTGCAGCACTAATTGTACTCATTGTATTGTAATGTTTTATTAAGGTTAATTAATATTTGTAAAATCGTTACTAACAAAAATCGGCCATGCACGGCCGATTTTATTATGATTGAGCTTCTTGTGCTTCTTCTGTTTTTTCTTTATCTGCAGTATCGCTTTCCTTCTCTTTCTTACGTTCTGCCAAGCCTTCTGCAATGGCATCAGTAATTACTCTGGTAATTAATGCGATTGATTTTGCAGCATCATCATTAGCAGGAATTGCATAATCTACTACGGTTGGATCCGAATTGGTATCAACCATGGCAAAGGTTGGGATATTTAACTTATGCGCTTCTGAAATGGCAATGTGCTCACGCTTAATATCAACGATAAATAAAGCAGCAGGTAAACGGTTTAAGTCGGCAATACCTCCTAAAACTCTGCGTAATTTTTCTTTTTCACGCTCTACCATTAAACGCTCTTTCTTGGCCATGTTGTTGTAAGTACCATCAGTAGCCATTTTGTCAAGCGTTTGCAATTTTTTAATTGACTTACGCACAGTAGTAAAGTTAGTTAACATACCACCTAACCAACGCTCGGTTACGAAAGGCATGTTTACTCGCTTTGCTTCGTTTTCAATTAATTCTTTTGCCTGCTTTTTGGTTGCAACATAAAGAACTTTACGGCCTGATTTTACAATGTTTTTGATGGCTTGAGCGGCCTCTTCTAACTTAACTGAAGTTTTGTTAAGATCGATGAGGTGGATTCCATTTTTCTCCATAAAAATGTACGGAGCCATCTTAGGATTCCATTTACGGGTGAGGTGGCCAAAGTGTACACCCGCTTCCAACAACTCTTGTTGTGTGATTTGTGACATATAAATTGATTTTGAAAAAAAGTTCTAGCGCTTAACGAATTGGAAACGTTTACGGGCTTTCTTCTGACCCGGCTTTTTACGTTCAACCATGCGTGGATCGCGAGTTAATAAACCTTCCGCTTTTAATGCCGGTTTTAATTCAGCATTATATTCAACTAAGGCTCTTGCGATACCTAATTTTATAGCATCAGCTTGTCCGGTAACTCCGCCACCTGCAACGTTGCAAGTAATATCAAACTGACCAACAGTATTGGTAGCGTTTAACGGCTGTTCAATGCTGTTTTGTAGTGTGATAGTAGGGAAATATACCTTCGCTTCGCGGCCATTTATTTCAATTTTGCCTGTGCCCGGTTTTACATAAACCCTGGCTACCGAAGTTTTTCTTCTTCCTAGTGCGTTTATCACTTCCATTTTTTAGAATTTTAATTCTTTTGGCTGTTGTGCAGCGTGAGGATGTTCATTTCCTACATACACAAACAAGTTTTTGAAAAGTTGACGACCAAGTTTGTTGTTCGGTAACATACCTTCAACAGCGTGCTCAACTACGTAAGTAGGGCGCTTGTCTAACATGTTCTTAACCGACTCAAAACGCTGACCTCCAGGATATCCTGAATAGAAAACGTATTCTTTGGCGTTCATTTTGTTTCCTGTAAAACGAATTTTATCAGCATTGATAATAATTACGTTATCACCGCAATCAACGTGAGGAGTAAAGCCTGTTTTGTGCTTACCTCTCAAGATATTCGCAATTTTGCTGGCAAAACGACCTACTGTTTGGCCTTCTGCATCAAACACAAACCACTCCTTTTTAACGGTGGCCTTGTTCAGCGATTTAGTTTTGTAGCTCAATGTATCCACAACCTTATGTATTATTTTAGGGGTGGCAAAAGTACAGCATGATTTTTTAATTCACAACAAAATGTGAAAAAAACATGCTAAAAAAACTTCTCCAATGATAAAAATGTTCGTAAAAGCGCATGAAATGGGCATTTTGCACTTTTGTTATTATTTTTTATTTCATCAGACATGCCGGTTTCAACATTTTTTAACTTGCTTGCCTCTCTTCTTTTCAAGAAATTGGTTCTGTAAACATTTATTAAGCAATGCTTATGTTACTCAAAACCATTTTACCTGCCGGGAAAAGCTATTCTATCATTTCAAAGGTAGTTTTTTATTTCCTTTTTATTGGCTATTCTTCATATGTTATTGCCCAACAGGCATCTTATTCGTATAGATTTGAATATCAAATGGGTAGTGGATTTACTGCGCCTGCCCAAATTAGTGGTATTTCCAACCAAATTTCCGGATTGCTTTCAGTTAACAATGCATTATTTTCAGCAGGAGTGCATGCCGAAAATGGTCCCCAAACAAAGTTTGGGCTCCATTTAGGTATTAGTTATTTTGCTTTACCATTAAATATCCATTATGCTCAACATAAATTTATAACAGCACCTGACAGTGTTCGTTACCCAATGGTTACCCAGTTGTTATTAGAATTACCGTTTTATGTAAGGCATAGTTTTAATCAAGAAAGCAAAAGGTTTTGGCATATTGGTGTAAAACCCGGTTATGTTGTTAGAGCTAATCATTTGTCCTACATAAATAACAAGCCAACTACCACATCTATCGATGATGGTTTAACCCCATTTGTAGTTTCTGCAGAAATTGGACGAGGAAAGTATTTTGATGAAGGAAAAAAATTTAGTCAATTAATGTTTAATTACCGCCTCACCAATTTATTTGAGAACGGACTTACTTACAGACCATTTACATTAAGTTTTATGATAGGATTTTAAACCTTCAAACTAATCTACCACAAATTTGTACCCAACACCTCTTACGCTTTGAATAAACACGGGCTCTTTAGGGTCGGTTTCAAAGTACTTGCGTAAAGAAAGAATAAAATTATCAATGGTACGGGTATTGGGTATTACGGTATAATCCCAAACTACTTTTAAAATATGCTCTCTACTCACCACTTGATTTTTGTTTTCAATGAGCAACTTCATCAATAAAATTTCCTTTTTGGTTAAATCAAGCTTACCGTTTACGCCATTGGCTTCATAACTTTCAAAATTAATCCAGTTGTTGCCGAAATGATAAACGGTGCTGAGTTTTTGCTCGTTGTTTTGTTGAATTTTTTTGCTCTTTTCAATGAGTTTACCCACCCTTAACAGCAATTCTTCCAAATCAAAAGGTTTGGTCATGTAATCATCACCACCCTTTTTTAAACCGGTTATACGATCGGATGCGCTGTTTTTTGCCGATAAAAACAATACCGGAACGTTGGCATCGTGCAGCCTAATGTTTTCACACACCATCAATCCATCAGTTTCAGGAAGCATAATGTCCAAAATCACCAAATCGAATTTTTCTTCTCTAAAAACCCGAATGGCTTCGTTTCCGTTTCCAACGGCATGTACGGAATAATGCTCAAGTTCAAGATTGAGTTTAATGGCATGTTGAAGATGCTCTTCGTCTTCAACCAATAATATTCTATGCTGCATGTGAAGTAAATCTAATCTCGAATATAACCCCGCAAGGCTTGTTATCGTTTACAAAAATTTGCGCTTGATGAAGGTTTAACAGATTTTTTACAATGTAAAGACCAAGTCCTGTGCCTTTCGTTTTCCGCACATTTTCATCTTCGGTCCTATAAAACATATTAAACAGCTGCTTTTTATCGGCCTCGGCAATACCTTGGCCTTGATCGGCAAATTGTGCCACCACGTGTGGGCCATCCTTGTAAAGTTGGATGGTTACATCCTTATCGGCAGGAGAATATTTAAAGGCATTGCTTATGAGGTTAGAAAACACCATTTCCATGGCAATGGCATCTGCTTTTATTTCAATATTCGGGCTGATTTGAAGGTTTAATCTATTGGCCAAGTTGCGCGGCATCACAAATTTGTTAATCGTATCTTGTAACAGATTTGAAATATTAACCGGAGAAAAATTAAGACTGAAATGATGTGAGTCAAGCTGAGCAGCCATCAATAAATTCTCCACCAAATCCCGTAAGCGGGTGGTATCAGTAATAGCATTTTTCATCATTTCCTCTGATTGGCTTCGCTCCAGGTTTGGTCGCTTAAGCAAGGTTTCCAAATAAAGTTTAATAGATGCCAGCGGAGTTTTTAACTCATGGGTGATTGATAATAAAAAATTACTTTGTTGTCTTTTTAACTTTAATCGTGCCTGCAAGCTGCGGTAAATCCAAATAATGCCCCAAAACAACAAACCAACCATTACTATACCCTCAAGCCCATACATCCACACCCTTTTTTTGTAACGTTGCTCAATGGTTTCAACAGCTGCTTTGGTGGGTAAAATCATGTAATTGTAAAGCGGGTCGCTTTCGGTATCAAATTGAATTTGTAAGGCAGGATAATTGATGTAAAAATATTCCTTTAAATAAACGGTGTCTTTAAACATTTCTTGGTCAACAGCACCACGCACATCTAAGGAAGCTTTGTACGGCAATAACTCCAACTCACGAATTTCTTTTTCATACAAATCTTTGGAGCTTTTAATATGCGCGTAAGTCCACCAGGCGAATGCCGCAACAATGTAAACCGATAACAAAAGAAAGATAAAGCCCGTTTTTTTCACCTCAATTAATTATAAATCCCAGGTAGTGTAACGTTGGCGAATGTACTTTTTAAGGTTTAACCAAAAGGCGATAATCAGATAAATAATAATAGGAGAGCCCATGGTAATGAAAGAAGTGTAAATAAAATACAGGCGTATTCTTGAACCGGCAATGCCTAATTGTTCGCCAATGTAGGTACAAACCCCAAAAGCATGTTGCTCAACCCAATATTTTAATCGTTCCATCATTTTTTTACAGGATAAACAAATTAAATCAATTTCACTTTAATTGCTTATCACACAAAAGTAGTAAATAATTTGATGCTTGTGTGCAATGAGTGTAAATTTTGAAAGATTGATTAAGGCACGTAAACAAATTGCCAACCTTCTCGCACGCGTTTATTTGCGTTTTCGGGAAAGATTAAATTCAATGCTAAATTAATACCTAAACCAACCCCAAACGAAATTCCAAAGGCTTGAAGCCGGGTGTAATTGGAGCGAACATTTAAGTTAGATAGTACAATGATACTCCCAATGATGGCTCCGGTTTTTAATAATGATTTACTGATTTCTCCTCCGGCACTTCGTTTTCTAAACGCTACGATATCAGCATACCTAATTTCTTTTGTGTTATTGAGTAATTGGGTTGGGTGAACAGGCATAAAAAAGGGTTTATTTCCGAGTATGATTGAACTATCGGTTATGGCTGTTACGATATTGCTGTAGTATTCTAAGTTGCCATTGTATCCTTTGTAGGCAAGCATAAGTCTGCAACCCGGATTTACTTTTATTACGTTGCCATTGGCATGAATAATATGCACCTGTTGCGCTGAGGAAACAAATAATAACCCCACAAAAAACAGGGTGAATACAAACTTAATCATGCATGTTGAAGTATATGGTGACCAATAGCGCAATTTAAACATTTATGTGATTTACAATAATGGTTGTGCAAATGAATTAGTGCTTGCGAATGCATGGCATCGGTTTGTTGAACTCCTTGTTGTTTCCAAAATCGGGTGATAAAGTTTATTTCACCCGGAATTTGTTCCAGCCAATCCAAAGCTTGATCGCACAAGGCAGGTTGTTGCATGTGTTTGCCAAATAAAAATTTGATTGGAACCACCACATTAATCATCAAATGATGCGCAAACGGCTTGCTGATGGGTTTTAACGCAACATGGTTGGCCGGGTATAATTCATTTAAAGGAATTTTGGTATTGGTTGAGGTTTGTAACAAGCGGCAAGCCTCTTCCAAACTTGTTGATTCCATTAGTTTTGAAAACAAATGTGAAGCTTCAAAAACAAGGGAAGAAAATTGTGCAAGCCGATTGGTGGGGAAATTTACCGGGCGTGTTTTGGCAAATTTCCATACACTGTGGTGTAAGGTGTTTAATTGATATTTGGTTTGAAGCACATGAAATTCCCTATTCAATAAGAGCACATCTTGATGTTGTGATGGTGTGTTTAAAAACCCCGCAGTGCCAAAAATAAGCGCATCAATTTGGGATTTGCTGTGTTTGTGTTTTTGCAACAACAACATAGGCAGTTGTTTCGCCAATAACATAAATGGTTCGGCATTAACGCGCATGCCAAAATATTTGGCTAAGCTGTGGTACAATAAACTTTCCCAATGTTGATTAAGTTGTTGTAATTGTTGCTCAAGCGCACTGCATTTATGCGAAAGCCGCTCTACAGCAATTCGATATAGAAATTGTTTAAGTTTAAATGATTCCGGTAAGGCAAGCACATTTTCGCAGGGAATAAAGTTGGCTTGTTGTTGTAAAAGTAAATAACGATGGAGTAAACTTTGCGGTAAATAATTTTTTAGCTCAAGGGTAGGAATACCTAACTCGGCATCATGCTCAAACACCACATGTAGAATTACATTGTTGTAGGCTTCATCCACATGATGTTGGTGTTTTATCCAATCACTGCTTTTGATGTGCAACTCAACATTGCCAACCCATAACGTGTCTTCAATACGAATATGCGCGTTAAAAAAATCAGGTCCGGCATCGGTGTTGATGCTCCCCGGTTTTATGATGGAAATTTTTTGCCCGGCAGTGGTTTTTAATGGTTGGTTAACTAAGAATTTTTGCTGCCAGATGTAATGTAGCAACTCTTCTTTCATACAGGTAAAAATAAAAAATTACCTGTTTTACGGCAAGTGTTCCGTGTTAAATTATTTGGTGCGCCATCAACAACTCAGCCATTTCATCGGCCATCAACTTCGCTTCGGCAGCGGCTTTCTCAGCAAATTGAATTCCGCTGTCGGCATAAATAATACTGCGCGATGCGTTGATTAACAATCCGCAATCTTTATTCATGCCATGTTGTGCCACTTCTTTTAAACTGCCGCCTTGCGCACCCACGCCCGGTACCAGAAAAAAATAATCAGGCACACGTTTTCTAATTTCCCCTAACTCTTGCGGTTTGGTTGCTCCCACCACAAACATTAATTGATTGGCTGAGGCTAAGTTGGCAAACGTATCTATTACGGCTTCATACAACTTTTTCGATTCAAGTTGTTTTTGTTCAAAATCGGCACTGCCCGGGTTTGATGTTAAACCAAGCACGATGCCCCATTTGTTTTCGTATTTAAAAAATGGAGCTAAAGAGTCGGTTCCCATGTAAGGCGCAAGTGTTACCGAATCAAAATTCATGGCTTCGAAAAAAGCCCTGGCATACATGTCGCTTGTATTGCCAATATCACCACGTTTTGCATCGGCAATGGTAAAAATATCTTTAGGAATATAATCGAGTGTTTTTTGCATCGATTCCCAACCCTTTAATCCATTGGCCTCGTAAAATGCAGTATTGATTTTATAACTTACACAATAGTTTTTTGTGGCATCAATAATGGCTCTGTTAAAGCTAAAAACCGGATCAGGCTCATTCAATAAATGCACGGGTATTTTTTTAACATCGGTATCTAAACCAACACATAAAAAACTTTTTTTGGCTTTAATAGCCGATACTAACTCAGTTCGATTCACTTGATGATGAATTTACAATTAAAATAACAAACTTAACTCGAGGGCGAAGTTATGAATATCTTTATTTTTTAATGGAGGATTTAAATTAGGAATTAAACCATTGTTGATATTCAACAAACCGTATTTGGCCATTACTTGAAAACCAACAAACCCCGAATAAAATTGTGTACCTGCAACCAACATCATATCATGTTTGCTTAATGCAGGTTTTTGTGTTTCAGGTATGGGTGAGGGTTCAATAAAAATGGAAGCGTTGAGCAAATAGGCATATTGAACCCCAATATTGAGATGTGTGGTATTGTTTTTATTAAGTGAACGCACCCAAGTAAGTGGAGCATCTAAATAATACAAACGCATACGACTATACTCTCCGGCCGAGTTAGCAAAATTGCTCCCTTTAAAAGAGATGCCGGTTTCAATTTGTATGGCCGACTTTTCATTGTATTTGTATCGGTAATAAATGGTTCCGTTTAACCCAAGCATGGGAGTTGGATTGTCCATTTCGCCACCTGTAAAAGTGTAAAATCCGGTACCGAGTTTTATACCCGGTTTGTGTTTTTCATTCATGCTCGGAATTACCCATGTGCCTTCATCATCTTCGTCTTCATATTTTGCACTGTCGCTTTGTGCCCATGCCGAGCTGGAGAATAAGGCTAAAATCAAAATCAATCCGAATGGAAACTTAAACATAGGTGTGCAATTTATCATCAAAACGTATAAATAACTTCTTAATTTTAACTTAGTGCTTCATTCAATAAGTTCAAGTATTCTGCCTTGCTCACCTCAACAGCTCCCAGCGATTTTAAATGATCGGTAATGTATTGGGTGTCTAACAACATAAAATCGTTGGCTTTCATCCATTCCACCAACACAAATAGTGCAACCTTGCTCGCATCTGTTTTTCTGCTGAACATACTTTCGCCAAAAAAAGCCTTTCCCATGGCCACACCATATAAACCGCCAACCAATTTGTTTTCTTGGTCCCAAGTTTCAAAACTAAAGGCATATCCCAAGTTGTGTAAGGCGCAATACACTTCAATTATTTCTTCGCTAATCCAAGTTTCTTCCCTATCCGCACAAGCACGCATTACTTGCTCAAAGCTGCTGTTCATGGTTACTTTATACTTGCCGCTTCGTATGGTTTGTTTAAGCGATTTACTTACTTTAAAATCATCTAAAGGAAGGATTCCGCGCCACTCCGGTTCAACCCAATAAATTTCAAAATTATCATCGGGGTTAGCCATTGGAAAAACACCTTTGGTGTACGCATAAAGCACCATGTCGGGTGTTAGTGCATTCATGCCTGTAAATCTAATATGTTTTTGTTCGCACTTGAGTCATTAATGGCATCTTCCAACTTAAGGTAGTGTAACTTAATCTGATAAAATAAACCGTCATCACCACCCTCATGTTTTTTCAATTCACCATCACTCTCCAGCTTGTTCATGATAAAACCCAGGTTTAACAAAGCAATATCCAATGCCGGAACATAACTGTATTCTTTTGTTTTTTCATTCAGCACCGTTGAAGTAACCAGTCCGGCTGATTGTAATTGTGATAAGGTTTTTCTGCATAAGTTTAAAGGCAGTTTAAGCTTTCGCGCTATTTCAACGGCATCGGGTGCGGGTAAAGCTGTTTTAAATTTTTTACTGATATAGTGCAACACATAAATGGCATATAACATGCGCATTTTATGGCTAATTTTTCCGGTTTGTTGTTCCGCTTCAAAAATGGAAATATTTTGAACACTGTATGAAATTTCTGCACCAATTAACACAATCATCCAACTGAATTGAAGCCAAGTGATAAATAGCGGAATGGATGCAAAACTTCCGTAAATGGTGTTATATCGAGAAACCCCAATTTGAAAGGCAATGTAGGCCCATTGAAACAATTGAAACACACAACCGGCAATAATCCCGGCAGTTAAGGCTGCACTTGGTTTTACGCGGGTATTTGGCATCACTTGATATACAAAAAACAATAAGATACTGGTGGTAACAAAAGGCAATATTTGAATAGAAATTACAATCAACTCAGTAATGGTGGAGCCTAAAAAACTAAGGTGTTGAACCAAATTATTGATTTGGGTTGAAATAAAAATGTTTACTGCTCCTGAAATTACAATAAACAAAGGTGCCAATAACATGATGGAAAGATAATCGGTGAATTTTCTCACCCATGTACGTGGCTGTTGCACATACCAAATAGAATTAAAAGCATCTTCAATACTGCTTAATACTTGAATAACCGACCACAACAATAATGCAAAACCCATCCCGGCAATTACACCGCCTTTTACACTGCCTAGCATGTTATGTGCGTAGGTGAGTACATTTTCTAAAATCACGGGCTGTGCACCCAATGATTTTTTTAATTGCTCGTCTAAATATTCTTCCAGCCCGAAGCCTTTTGCAATGCCAAATACCATGGCTAAAACCGGAACAATAGACATTAATGAATACAGCGTTAATCCGCTGGCGCGAAGCGAAAGATTTTTTCGCAAATAATCCTTAACCGCTAAAATGCTGATGCGTAAAATTTTTATTCCGGTTCGCTGCCATACAGGAAATCGTTCAGTGTTTACCTGCCAAATATCGTAGGTGAGAAAACGCTGCCATTCCGCAAATTTATTTTTTGGAGCCATGTGGTAAAAATAGCAAGTATTGCGGTAATGAGAAAAAACCTTGTGTTAAATGTTTCATATACGCCCATAAATGATTAACTTATGCCACCTATGAGCAAACTCCTTCATTATAAAAATTCATTGGTATCCTACCATCGATTTGGTTCCGGCAAAAAGGTGATGGTTGCTTTTCATGGCTATAACCAAACAGCCGAGGAGTTTGGCTATTTTCAAGATGTATTAGGTGCTACGTTTACCATTATTGGTATAGATTTTTTTTGGCACGGTGAAAGCAAATGGAATGAAAAGGAAGATTTTACAGATGATGACATGAAGCAAATTGTGATTGCAATTGCCAAACAAGAGCGCATTACCGTAAAACGATTTTCGGTATGTAGTTTTAGCATGGGTGCTCGCATGGCACGTGCATTGGTAAGAAAT
>JBKDBG010000006.1:0-8846 GCA_046314755.1 Bacteroidota bacterium
CAGAGTTTGGTCTTTTTTTATTTTGTAGCGATTTGTAAGGTCGTAGGTTCCCCCGATTGCTCGGGGTGCCTCCGCAACCAACAGAAAGACTAAACGCGAGTTTGGTCTTTTTTTATTTTGTAGCGATTTGTAAGGTCGTAGGTTCCCCCGATTGCTCGGGGTGCCTCCGCAACCAACAGAAAGACAAAACGCGAGTTTGGTCTTTTTTTATTTTAAGAAATGAATGATAAGAAGTTCAAGCATGATTGATGGAAATCCATGTTGACATCATTACAATCCTCCTAATAAACTTTGGTTCACATTCTGTTCAGTTGATGGCAGAAATAGCCGTCATCCGTTTGTCATATTTTGGGCCAATACGTCCCTTTATAGAAAATAATACACTAAATATGAGATGTTAGTAAACCTTTTTATGCCATCATTGCGTTAATGAGTTATTGGAATTATATTTGAATAGCTTGATGCTATATTAACAAAAACAAGTAGCGAGTATAAATTACTATGGAAGCAAAATTTTCACCACGCGTTAAAGATGTAATCAGCTACAGCCGTGAAGAAGCTATTCGACTCGGACATGATTATATAGGCACCGAACATCTTTTATTAGGATTAATAAGAGAGGGTGACGGTAAGGCCATCAGAACCCTAAAGGCCCTTGATATCGATATCATTCGTTTGAAAAAAACAATTGAAGACGCTATAAAAGGAACTGCGAACAACAACACAAATTTGGTAAATATTCCTTTAACCAAGCAAGCTGAGAAGGTATTAAAAATCACCTATCTCGAAGCGAAAATATTTAAAACCGATATCATAGGAACAGAGCACCTGTTGCTGTCTATTCTGCGCGATGAGGATAATTTGGCTTCTCAAATTCTTTCCCAGTATGGAATCAGCTACGATATCTTTAAATCGGCAGTTGAGAATAACATTTCAGATGTAAAAAATGACATGAGTCCTGAAACACCTGATGATGATTATTACAGGGAGGAACCAAGAAAGCCTTCTGAACCGGTGCGTAAAGGCGACAGTAAATCAAAAACGCCAGTGTTGGACAATTTCGGTCGTGATTTAACGAAATCAGCTGAAGAAGGTAAGCTAGATCCAATTGTTGGAAGGGAAAAAGAAATTGAACGCGTTTCGCAAATTTTAAGTAGACGCAAGAAAAATAATCCAGTGTTGATTGGTGAGCCTGGTGTAGGTAAAACTGCAATTGCTGAAGGCTTGGCACTTAGAATAGTGCAACGTAAAGTATCACGTGTGTTGTTTAATAAACGCGTAGTGATGCTTGATTTAGCAAGTTTAGTAGCAGGAACAAAATACCGAGGTCAATTTGAGGAGCGCATGAAAGCAGTGATGAACGAGTTGGAGAAGTCTCCTGATGTAATTTTATTTATTGATGAAATACACACCATTGTTGGTGCCGGAGGTGCAAGCGGAAGCTTAGATGCGAGCAACATGTTTAAACCGGCCCTGGCCAGAGGCGAAATTCAATGTATTGGAGCAACAACCCTTGATGAATATCGTCAATATATTGAAAAAGATGGTGCCTTAGAAAGACGTTTTCAACCGGTAGTAGTTAATCCAACTACTCCCGAAGAAACTGTTCAAATTTTAAATAACATCAAAAATAAATATGAAGATCACCACAATGTAACTTATGAAGATGCTGCAATTGAGGCCTGCGTTAAAATGAGTAACCGTTACATTAATGATCGTCATTTGCCTGATAAGGCTATTGATGTATTGGATGAAGCCGGAGCGAGAGTTCATATCAGTAATATTCATGTGCCTCAAAATATTTTAGATTTAGAAAAGGGGATTGAAGATATTAAGGTTGAAAAAAATAAGGTTGTCAAGAGTCAGAAATACGAGGAGGCAGCGAAGTTACGCGATAAAGAAAAACAACTTTTAGAGCAACTCGAAAGTGAAAAATTGCGTTGGGAAGAGGAAACTAAACAACAAAGATATAAAGTAACCGAAGAGAATATTGCTGAGGTAATTGCTATGATGACAGGTGTTCCTGTTAAGCGTATTGCACAAAGCGAAGGACAAAAGTTGCTGGGCATGGCTGATGATATGGGTAAAAAGGTTATTGGTCAACCAGATGCGATTAAGAAACTTGCCAAAGCCATCCAACGTACACGTGCAGGACTAAAGAATCCGAATAAGCCAATTGGTTCATTTGTGTTTTTAGGACCTACAGGTGTTGGTAAAACAGAAATGGCCAAGGAATTAGCCAGATACTTATTTGATAGTGATGATGCCATGGTGCGCATTGACATGAGTGAGTATATGGAAAAATTTGCGGTGAGCCGTTTGGTTGGAGCACCTCCGGGATATATTGGATATGAAGAAGGTGGACAGCTTACTGAAAAAATAAGAAGAAAACCATATGCCGTGGTGTTACTTGATGAAATTGAAAAAGCGCATCCGGATGTGTTTAACATATTGCTCCAAGTGCTTGATGAAGGATTTATTACGGATAGTTTAGGACGTAAAGTCGACTTCAGAAATACAATTATCATCATGACTTCAAACATTGTCAGTCGCCAATTGAAAGAGTTTGGAGCAGGTGTTGGTTTTAGTACGCCAAGTAAAATGGCCCAATCAGATACCAATGCAAAAATTGTAATTGAAAATGCCCTTAAGCGTTTCTTTTCTCCTGAGTTTTTAAATCGTATTGATGATATTATTGTGTTCAACCAACTTGATAAAGAAGCCATTCATAAGATATTGGATTTGAATTTAGATAAGTTGTTTAAGCGTGTGGATGAATTGGGTATCTCATTCAAAATTTCAGAGGAGGCTAAAAACTTTTTGTCGGAAAAAGGATTTGATCCTGAAATGGGCGCTCGACCTTTGGCAAGAACTATTCAACGTTATGTGGAGGATCCGGTTGCTGAAGAATTATTGAAATGTGAAACTATGGAAGGTGCTGTAATTGATATCGACTACGATAAAGAGAACAAACCAGATGATTTGAAAATTTCAATTGGCAAGAAAAAAGAACCCAAGAAGAAAAAAGATCAACCTTCTGCTAATCCTACAGAAAATTAATACAAAAGCCACTCCTCAAACGAGTGGCTTTTTTGTTTATTTGTGTCATGAAAATCACCTTAATTCAAATAGGTAAAATACATTTCGATTTCGTTAATGAAGGGTCGGATTTGTTTTTAAATCGGCTTAAACATTATACCAAGATGGAATCACTCATCATTGAGCTTCCTGCAAAATTAAAAACCACTGATGTTGATCAAATCAAAAGAAATGAGGCCGATTTGTTGTTAAAAAAAATAAATCCAAATGACTTTTTGGTGTTACTTGATGAAAGGGGAAAGGGGTTAAACTCACTGGCTTTTGCTTCTCAAATTCAACAATGGCAAAATCATCAATCATCAATAGTGTTTGTAATTGGCGGTGCATATGGTTTTGATCAAAAAGTGTATGATCGCTGCAACTACAAGTTGTCTCTTTCACTAATGACTTTTTCTCACCAATTGTTTAGGGTAATATTTTTAGAACAACTATATCGGGCTTTTACCATCCTAAAAGGAGAGCCTTATCATCATGAGTGATTGGAAGATTGAAAGATTGAGTGTTTTTTATTGTAGTGTTAAGTTTTTTCGTATCGCTCATTAAGCTAATAACCACTCAACCAGCACCCAATCACTAATTCGTAGGCAAATTTAACGAGTGATTTTGGCTTAGATTACCTTTGTCTACATAACCTGTCTTACTCACACTGTCGGCATCAATAAAGTTCACCTTGATGTAATACGTACTTTCTTCAATAGCATTAAATCCAGTACCGGCAGGCACTCCCCAAATTACTTTTGAGTTACTTTTTGGTTTACTGTAAATTAAGGTAGAGTCTATGGTAATCCATTCATAGTATTTTATTTCATGCGGTTCTTTTCCTTTTAAGAAGGCGAATTTTTCCGGCTTGTAGTAGTATGTAGCTGCTAATAAAACAACAGCAACCATAATTACCTTAAGTGAAGTAAAATAACTTGCCGATTTTGCATTTTGTGCAGCCAAAAGTTTTTCATATTTCTCTCGAACCAACTTCTCGTGTTCAAAATACTTCTGTGTTAAATCAGCAATTCGGTCAACGTCCTCTCTTTTTAGATTTGAGTGCACATTAAGCAATGAACTGTTATATTCCATTACTTGAAACGTTTCATCAAATGCTCTTCGCTTATCAGGATTTGATAATACTTCAATAGCCTCATTCAAGTCTTTCAGCATGGTTTGGCTGAATTCATTGTTGATGTTGGTTTCCGATTTATATTTTTCTGATTGTTTTCTATATGCCTCGCGTATTTGATCAATATTCGATTGAGGCTCAATCCCAAGAATTTCGTAGTAGTTTTTAAATGCCATGATACGCTTCGATTATTGATTTTCCTCCCAACTGATTACTTCGTTATTTCTGATAACCACTTCTAATTGCGCTTTTTGAGATACAGCATATTTATCACCGGAGAAATATTGCCAAATCTGTGAAATGGCTTTAGTATCTACAGTTTGTCTGATATTTGATGCCTTACCTTTGGCAATTAATAAAAGATTTACTGGCATTCCCTGCCATAATTGACCTGAGCGAACCATGCTGGCATAATTAAAGCCGTATACTTCACCAATGGCATCAATAAGTTTTTCGCGATTTTTCTTTTGGTCGTTTCTTACTTCATCATACTCTGCTTTTGCAGCAGCAATTCTTTTTGTTTTGCCTTTGTCCTTCACAATTTGAAGGATGTATAGAATGATTAAATAAATTAGACCTGCGCATAGCAAGCCCAGCAGAATTTTGTTTTCTTCACTTAGGTTAGTTAAGTATTCCATATTTATTCAAATATAGTATTTAAATAATTGTAGATACAAATTTGATATAAAAAGTTAATTAAACTATTTTGGTCGGTACTTGCTTAGTTTTAATATCTTATCAAAGTCAGTATCATACATTAGTTCACTAAGGCTTACCTTAGGTTGGTTATTCATGTATTGGTTAATAATTTGCCAACCAATCCAACTGCCAATGGCCGGTGCAGATTCTTTTGGAACTCCTTCTGCCACAGTAAATGGTCCATCATTGAGGTAACGCATAAATGCTCCTGGTTCACTTCCGTATAGTTTATTTCCATCTAAAAAATGAGTCCAAATTGGTACTTCGTTTTCCTTGCACCATTGCCATTGTTTTTGCGTGTAACCCATAATTACTGTATCTGCCACTTGTGGCATGAGTGATTTCATAAAATACAAGATTTTACCTTCAAGAAGAATTTGCGCCAAAAAGCGTTTGTCTTTTGATGTTTGATGATCGAATTGGCCGATGGCCAAGGCTTTTATTGCATTAGGTACAATATATACTTTTTGCATTTTGTTGATTCGGAATTCAGGAAAATCTAAGCCTCTGTAAAACTCAATTAGTCTTGTATTCAAATAAAAATCAAGCCCAATACAAATCATGCTGTCAAATATGATATTAGCCGTACCAAACTCACTGATGTAAGTGGTAAATTGAGGTACCGTGTTTTTAGGAAATGCCTTGTGGTAAATGCCCATAGCACTCGAAAGTTCTTTTTTGATATCGCCCATATCGCCAAAACTGCTGTCGATAAGTTGTTGCACCTCACGCATGCGATGTAAATGATACAACATATTCATGGTGCGTAAATACATAGGGTCATTCGGATCTTCAGGCATTTGCATGATATCTCGTGCATAGGAAGTATAAAACACTCCATATTTTTGATATAACCTTTTTAGGTTTTGATTCACCTGTGTTGAATCGGCTTCAAACAATTCTTTTTCAAATCTATTTAGCACAACGGGATACTCGGGTGCCTCAATAACCTTTGCAGGCATTTCAGCGGTGCGATTACAGCCATTGCAGGAAACTAGCATCGTGGCTGTGATTAATACGAACCAAGTGGTTATATTGCGAAAGTTTTTTACATGCATAGCACAAAAATAATGAAGAAGTTATTGTTCGGTTTCGCTTGGTTGTTTGGTTTATCAACAGGTGTCCAAGCACAGGTAAAATTGGGCTTGAAAATAATGCCGCAACTTACCTGGACAACCGTGGAAACCAAAAACTTGAAAGCCGATGCCAATTATTTCAATTTTGCTTACGGCTTGATATTGGATAAACACTTTTCGGAGAACTATTCCATTTCTACGGAGATTGTTATTGCCAATTTCAAAGGTGACTTAAAACCCCAAAATACAACCTTGGTTAGAAATGGAGCTAATCCGTCATCGGATGTATCGTATGAATACTCCTTGCAATATTTTAGTGTGCCCTTGTATTTAAAAATGCGCACCAATGAAATTGGCTACTTGAGGTACTACGCTGAATTTGGTTTGAACAATTGTTTTTTAGGTAGGGCTAGGGCAGATGTGAGCAGTTCAAGTGTGAATTTAACCGATGTAAATATAAATGATCCTGACGATGCAGATAAATTTGATTTAACCAATAGCAATGGAAAAAACTTAGAAGATGAAGTGAATATTTATCGTGCTTCACTTTTGGTTGGTGCGGGAATACAATACAATGCTTTTGCCAATACAATGCTATTTGGTGGCGTAAGGTATGATAGAGGTTTTACGAGTTTTACCAAAGAAAGCAGTTGGGATGCTCGATTAAATGGTTTGTGTTTAAATGTTGGAGTATTGTTTTAATGAAGCCTGAATCAATAAAAATTGCCTTAGCTCAATTGGATTACCACACGGGTAATTTTGAGTTCAATACCGAAAAAATCATTCATCATATCCAACGTGCGAAATCCGAAATGGTGGATTTAATCGTGTTTTCGGAGTTGTGTGTTTGTGGCTATCCGCCACGCGATTTCTTAGAGTTTGATGATTTTATAGAAGCATGCGAACAAAGTGTACAAGCCATTGCAAAAGCCTGTGTAGGCATAGCTGCCATTATCGGAGCGCCAAGTAAAAATCCTGTAATTGAAGGAAAGGATTTATACAACTCGGCCTTTCTACTTTATGATGGCGCTATAAAAGATGTGGTTCATAAATCACTATTGCCCAACTATGATATTTTTGACGAGTACAGGTATTTTGAACCGAATCGTACTTTTCATACAGTATCTTTTAAGGATATTCGAATTGCACTTACCGTTTGTGAAGATTTGTGGAATATTAATGATAATCCAATGTATGTCATCAATCCGATGGATGAACTGATGAAGTTTAATCCGGATATTATGATTAACATTGCTGCATCACCATTTAATAAAAAACAAGCCGACACCCGATTAAAAGTTTTGCAATCGAATGTGAAGAAGTATGGATTGCCTTTGCTTTACGTAAATCATATTGGGGCGCAAACACAACTTATATTTGATGGAGGAAGTACTGCATTTAACAGCAATTCCGAAGTGTTAGATACACTCACTTTTTTTAAAGAGGACGTAAGGATTTTTCAATTTAATACACACAACAAACAACTTTCTGCTCTTCATCAAGTAAACCAACAACAACCATTGTTGTATGAAAAAATTAATGATGCGTTGGTGTTAGGAATCAGAGAATATTTTATCAAACAAGGATTTAAAAAGGCCATCTTGGGTTTAAGCGGAGGCATTGATTCTGCAGTGGTTTTGGTGTTGGCAGCCGAAGCGCTTGGTCGCGAGAATGTACGGGCCATATTGTTGCCGTCTGCATTTTCCTCAGAAGGAAGTATCACCGATGCGGTTGCTTTAGCAAATACTATAGGAGTACAATATGATGTGATATCCATAGAAGATACATTCAATTCCCTACAAAATACCTTGGCACCTCATTTTGAAAACAAACCATTTGATATTGCTGAAGAAAATATGCAATCGCGAAGCAGAGGAGTGATATTAATGGCCTTGAGTAATAAGTTTGGTTATATATTATTGAACACGTCAAACAAGAGCGAATTGGCTGTTGGCTATGGCACCTTGTATGGTGATATGTGTGGTGGGTTGTCCGTTATTGGTGATTTATACAAAACCGAAGTGTATGGTTTAGCTCGTTTTATGAATCGCCATGAAGAGGTTATTCCGGAAGCGATTATAACAAAAGCACCTTCGGCTGAATTACGTCCAAATCAAAAGGACAGCGACTCATTACCTGATTACGAAATTTTGGATAAGGTACTGGAGTTGTATATTGAACAACGCCAAAGTCCTAATGACATTATTGCTTTGGGTTATGATGACACGTTGGTGAAACGTGTATTAAAAATGGTAAACAGCAACGAGTGGAAACGCATTCAAGCGCCCCCGGTATTGCGTGTTTCCGAAAAAGCATTTGGCCCCGGAAGACGTATGCCAATTGTTGCAAAATACTTGAACTAATTATTCGGGTTCAAACTCCAATTCATCATCCTTACCTTGTTTTTCTTTTTCTTTTATTTTGGGTTCACCCGAATCAATGCCCAACTCTTTTTTTAGAATATCACTAATGTTTTTTTGCTCTGTTTTTAAATCTTGTTTTACTTTTTGTTGCACTGTTTTTTTATCCCAAATCACTTTAAAGTTATCAATCGGTCCCTTCATGCTTAAATAAATATTGGCCCCTTTATCAGGTGTTTCCTCTTCATTAAAATCATTCGGGCGTTGTTTGCGGTTTTTCCAAACCAATTCACTTAACTTAATTTTTGCTTTGTAGTCAATAAAATTATCAAATGTGTGTGTACCTTCAAGGGTAAGATTCAGTGCATTGTTTTTAATTTCAAATGATGGAATAAATATGGTTTTATTCGTAATTTGAATGGTGTTGTTTAAATCGGAGAAACGAATGTTGCGCAGCTCATTCACATCAACAAATCGACGTAAAGATTACAAATGTTTATA
>JBKDBG010000007.1:0-16708 GCA_046314755.1 Bacteroidota bacterium
ATCATTAGCTATTGATGAGATTGCTTGTTTTATGGCAGAAGATAAAATCGTTTACATTAAAACGTTTAAAGGACAAAAATTGGTGATTGATTATAGTTTGGAAGAATTGATGAAACAACTTTCTCCCCAATATTTTTTTCATGTCAATCGTCAGTTTATTGTGCATATTAAGAATATTGAATCGGTAAGCACTTATTTTAATGGCAAACTTAAGGTTGTTCTTTTGTCTGATAATCAATTAGAAGTTGTTGTTTCACGCGAAAAAGCCGCACCTTTTAAGGCTTGGTTAGATGAATAGCCATTTGTAGGTTGAAATTCACTTTTCATGAAATGAGAAACAATTTCCATGGATAATTTATATAAGTTAGATGAACTAACTTAATAGCTAATCCTATGAAAAAATCACTACTTTTTTCACTATTATTGGTTTGGGGTATGGTAGTAAAAGCGGTTCAGCTCTCCGGTGCTTACACCATTGATGCCACACAACCTGCCTCAGCCACAAATTTTCAAAACTTTAATTCAGCAATTACTTATTTAACATCCGCGAATGCACGTTCAGATGCCGGCCCTGCCAACAGTGCTCCTTTTGGGGTAAGTGGCCCGGTAACCTTTAACGTAGTTGCCTCTTCAGGCCCTTACAATGAACAAATACAATTTATTGTTATCCCGGGGGCTTCAGCAGTTAACACAATTACTTTTGAAGGGAACAATAATATCATTTCTGATACCTGTATTTCATCAATTAGGGCACTTGTTCGACTTGACGGTGCAGATTTCATTCGTTTACGTAACCTTACCATAAGGCCCATGCTTGATGCAAGCAATGTTGGCTGGGGAATTCAGTTTTTAAACAATGCCGATTCAAATGTGGTGGAGAATTGTTTCATAGATATTGGATTAATTACATCCACAGGATCTACCAATTCAGCAGGTATCGTATTTAGCTCGAGTTTAACATCACCAACATCAACCGGAACAACAGGAAGAGCAAATTTGATTCAGGGAAATACCATTAAAGGTGGTGCTACTAATGGGGGTATGTATTATGGTATTGTTGGTTCTCCATCAACCAGTGCTGCCAACATTACCGCAAACAGATTTATCAATAATATTATTGAAGACTTTTATTACTGCGGTTTTTATTGGGGTAATTCTAACAGAACCATGTTTAGAGGTAATCAAATCAGAAGACCGGCTAAAACCTCTAGTACTACAGCATACGGTATTTATTTATTTACTTCACATCGAGCAGATACTTTTGAAGCGAACAGAATAACTAACTTTTTTGGTGGGATGACTACCAATGGAAACGCTGCTTATGGTATTTGGGGTATTAATTCAAGTGGAACTACAACAGAGCCTAACGTGTTTTTTAACAATTTAATTAAATTTAATAATGGAGAAGGAAGTCATTATGGTATTTATTATTTAACAGGATTTAATAACAGATTTTATAATAATACAATCTCATTGGAGTTTGCGGCAAGTACTTCTTCATTTGCTCAAACGTATGGTTTTTATTGGGCGGGTGGTACAAATACATCGAGCACACTTGATTTTAGAAACAACATTATTTCCATTACCAGAGGCGGTACCGGTCAAAAAGTTGCAGTATTCGGTACAGGCAGTTGGGCTTCCGGTGCCACTTTAGATAAAAATGGATATTTCGGTAATGCACAAAATTATGTGATGGCCAACTACCTCAATGTAAATTATGCAACTTACTCGCAGTATCGCGCTGCTATTGCCACACAAGATCAAAACAGCAGCGATTTTAATCCTAATTTTGTGTCCGTAGCTACGAATGATTATGCGCCACAAGAGGCTTGGTATAATGCAAATGGAGCAGCAATTGCCGGTATTACTACAGATATTAATGGCGTTACCAGAACTTTGCCATTAGATATTGGTGCATATGAAGCGAGTCCAATTTTATTAGATGTGGCTGCTTCACGAATTATTTTACCCGCTACACCATATACTGCAGGTACTTCAAATATTTCTGCCGAAATTAGAAATGCAGGCGCAACTCCCATAACAAGTGCAACCATTAATTGGACGGTGAATGGAGTGGCTCAAACACCGGTGAATTTCACAGGTACCTTAAATGGTGGTGCCGTTTCTGCGCCAATTTTATTAGGAAGTATTACTACCATCGCAGGCAGAACTTATACCATTCAATTTACCGTTGATAATCCAAACAATACCACAGATGGTGTTTCCGCAAACAATTCAACCACCGCACAAACAGCTCCTGTTTTAACAGGTGGTATATACACCTTAAACGCAGCCGGAACGGGGGCAACCAATTTTACCTCGCTTGTTGATTTTGCTAATGTGGTTAGTTTAGGAGGCATTTCTGGCGCAATTACGTTAAATGTAATACAAGGTTCAGGTCCCTATGTTGGACAAGTATTTTTTAATACCGTTCAAGGTGCATCAGCAACCAATACCATCACCATTAACGGAAATGGTGAACGTGTAGAGTTTAACAATACAAATGCGTCAAGTATAGGTATCATCAATTTGATAGGCGCTGATTATATTACATTTAACAATTTAGGTGTTCGTAGTTTAAATACCTCTAATGGGGTTGGTTACCTACTTACTGCGGGTGCCGATTTTAACAATATCTTAAATTGTAATATTGATATTTCTTCCGTTACGGGTAGTTCAAATTCTGCAGGTATTGCTTTAACTTCCGGAACAAGCTCTCCGGTAACACAAGGTACCAATGGAACTTTTTTAAGGATTGAAAATAACTCCATTATAGGTAATGCATCGGGTGGTCCATTTTATGGAGTTTCGGTAATGCCGGTTACCACGAGTAATCCTCCAAACAATGGCATTATTGTAAGGAATAATATTATTCGCGATTTTACCTCTTATGGTATTTACTTGGCTTACACCGGAGGTTCGTCTATCTCGGGTAATAGAATCAGCAGGCCGTCAAGAAGCTCGGCTTCTACCGTTTACGGTATATATGGTATAAACGCAATGGCGCAAGATACCATTGAGAATAATTTTATTACTCAACCTTTTGAAGCCCTTCAAACAACAACAGCAGGTTTTTATGGTATGTATTTTATTGCAACCAATGTTCAATCCACTCGTCAAGTATTGGTGCGTAACAACGTGATTACGGATATCAGATCGAATGGATTAGTATCAGGGATTTACATGTTAAGCGCCAGTAATTTTAGGTTCTATAACAATACTATTGTAGTAGATCATCCAACCAGCACTTCAACACAATTTACCTACTTATATTATAATACCGGAACACCAACTACCCAAACCATTCGCAATAATATTTTTGTAATGAATAGAGGTGGTTCAGGAAGTAAATATTTAATTTATCTGGCAACTACAAGTACTACAGGATATGTAATCAATAACAATGTTTTACATTATAGGGTTCCAGCAGGAAGTGCCAATAATTTTACGGGTTATTACTCAATCAATCAGTTGAATTTAGCAGCTTGGAGAACGGTAAATAGTAACGCATTCGACCAAAACAGTGTTGATGCTAATCCGCAATTCAGAACCCAATTACTAACCGCACCTTTGACTCCGGGTGCCGATTCAATCAACAATATTGGTGCGAATTTATTAACAGAAGTTCCGGCTGATATTACAGGTGCTCCTCGCACTACAACTCCTGATCCGGGAGCATATGAATTTGTGACTTCGGCTACCGATGCCGGTTTAACACGTTTTACCAATCCGGTTAATCCAATTACCCTGGGTTCAAATAATATTGATGTGGTGTTAAGAAATTTTGGAACAAGTACATTAAGCAGTGCGAATATTGATTGGACAGTTGACAATACTGCTCAAACAGGCTTTGCATGGAACGGATCCTTAAATGCCAACGATACTTCTGTGGTGAATATAGGAACTTATAATTTTGTTAATCCTGGTATTTATACCTTAAGGGCATGGTCATCCCAACCCAATGCAACAACTGATATCTTAAGGTTTAATGATACCATTAGCATGACGTTCTGTACCCCTTTAACAGGAACTTATTCTATCAATGCTACACAGCCTGCATCATCTACCAATTTTACTTCTTTCACCTCGCTAGCCAATATGTTGGCCAACTGCGGAATATCAGGTAATCTCACAGTAAATGTGGCTCCCGGTGTGTATACTGAACAATTCGTTTTGGCGAACATTGCGGGCCTGGGCAATGGCAATCGAATTGAGTTTATAGGTGCTGATTCAGGAACTACGCGTTTAGTATTTAACGCTACAAATACAAACCTTCGATACACGATGTTAATTCAAGGTGCCGATAACTTATCATTCAGAAATATTCGTTTTGAGGCATTGAATGCGAGTTTGGGTACCGCTGTTCAAATAACAGGTGATGCATTGAACAGGTGCGATAGTATCACTTTTGTAAGATGTACTTTTATGGCTCCATTAAGTACAAGTTCATCAGTTAATCCTTTGGTGGTTTCATCCTCGAATACGGTACCTACAAGTGCTATAGGACAAAATGCAACGTATATTACTGTTGATAGTTGCTCAATTGTTGGAGGATTTTATGGAGCATGTATGGTAAGTTCAACCGCAACAAGAGGAAATTATATATTTATCAGAAACTCATTATTGAAGGATGGATATGTTTATAATTCATATTTCAGTGGTTTTGAAAATATTGTTTTCGAAAGAAACTTAGTGACCAGTACGGGTAGGGCGCAAAATTATGCATTTGGTTATGGTTTCTTCGGAACGAATATTGGAACAGGAATTACCATTGAAGCAAACACCATTCAAAATATGTTAGGTGGTTATGGTATTTATATCGCCACCTCAATTGGAGCTTCTGCGCAAAACAGAAATAGGATTATTAATAATGCCATACAAATTGGCGAAGCATCTAATACCACTTATGGTATGTTCTTAACCTTATGCGGAAACTATGCGGTGGTTAATAATTCCATTAATGTTACATCGGCAAGTTCTACCGCAACTTGTTTCTTCTTGTCATCAACAAATGCATCCTTGTATAACACGGTTGATGTGATTAATAATATTTTCCAAAATAAATTACAGGGTTATGTGATTTGGTTAAATGACGGTGGAGGCAGTACAACAGGCGCTATCTTGCAACCGGTAAACTGGGAAATAGATCATAATAGCTATGTAGGGTCGTCTACCTTCCCTTATCGCTCAAATAATTTTATTAATGGAACACTTGCAGGTTATATTGGCTTAATCAATATTGCCAGTGATTCATTTTCAGTAACTATTGATCCAATGTTTGCATCAGCTACCAATTTAAGAACCACATTAATTTCATTAAATAACATTGGCAGACCAAATCCTTGGGCGTTAACTGATATTGATGGAACAATTAGGGGTGTAATACCTGATTTAGGAATCAATGAGTTTACACCTCCGCCTAATGATGCCGGTATTGTTTCAATCATAACACCGGCAGCTCCCGTGCAGGCAGGATTAACAGACGTTAGAGTAATTGTGCGAAACTTTGGTGCAGTGCCTATTACCTCCCTTGATGTAACCTACTCAGCAGGAACTGCCACCCATACACAAACATTTACCAATCCTATTCCTTCAAACGGACAAGATACGGTAACATTCAACAGCACTTCTGGTCCATCAGGTTCAAGCCAACAGTTTAACTACACAGGCAATAGTTTACTATTTACTGCTTACACTTCAAATCCGAATACTTCAGCTGATGGAGCTCCTGCTAATGATACTTTAAGGGTGAGTTTGTGTGGTGCATTAAGTGGAACATACACCATCAACCCTACCGGAACCGGAGCAACAAACTTTACTAACTTTGCCAGTGCTATTGCAGCACTAAATTGCGGTGGCGTTGCAGGTCCGGTTCAGTTTTTAGTTTCAAATGGAACGTATACAGAGCAATTAAATATGGGAATTATTCCGGGCGCAAGTGCTGTTAATACGGTTAGATTTACATCGGTAACCAATAATAGAAATAATGTAACCGTTACTTTTTTGCCAACAAATGCCCCAACAAACTATGTGGTAAATTTTGCCGGAACACGTTTTGTGTTTTTTGAAAACATGACCTTCACCAATACGAGTACCTCTTTCGGAAGGGTGTTTCATTTTAACTTAGGTGGCGTGGTAAATTCGGGTAATATTGGTATCAGAAATTGTAACGTTAATGGATCAACCTTGGCTACCACCTCAGATGTTTTTGCACTCTTTTTCTCGGCTACCGGTACGCATGTTCAAAACATCACCATATCCAACAATAATTTAAACAATGGAAGTGCCGCTTTATTTATGGGTGGACAAGCCATTATTAATCAGTATAGCGGAGGGCTTGTGATTGACTCGAACGTGTTTGCTGGACAATATTATTACGGACTTTATTTGACTCAAAGATTGTCAACCAAAATAAGAAATAACCTATTCAATATGCCTTCAACAGTGTTCTACGGAGTCTTTATCAGTTCATCTTCCAACGAACTTGAAATTGCAAACAACCGCATTGTACAACCTAACGGTTATGGCATTTATGTTGGCACGCACAATCAATATGGCGAACCATTCGGTGCACGTATTTACAATAATGTGGTGAACTTGAACAGTAGCGGTTCTAGTGGTATTTATGTTGTTTCTAGTTCTAATTTCAGAATCTATAACAACAGTATCAACTTGGTTACTACATCTACGTCAACCACATTGGGTGGTATCCATATGTCAGGCTTAACAACTGCATTGCCACAAGTTGGTTCTACTCAAATCTACTGTTATAATAATGCGATACATAGCTCTACTTTACCATCATTAGTAATAGCAAATATTGCTGCACTTACTGCAACTCAATTAAATGATTACAATGTATATTTCTCAACCGGAACAAACCTTGCTAATATTAACAATACACTTTATACGGTAGCCAATTTTAATGGTATTAGAAATATGGTTCATCCGGGTAGTGACAATAATTCATTCTTAGCCAATCCGACCTTTACTTCAACCTTAGCTCCTGATGCGACCAATGCCGGGAGTTGGGTGTTAAATGGAAGAGGGATTCATGAGTTTGGTTACAACAGAGACATTAATGGTAATTTTAGAAGTGATTTAGTTGCAACTGGAGCGCCTGATATTGGAGCATTTGAGTTTACTCCAACTGCATTACCTCCGTTTGCCACAGTTGTTGGTACGGTAGGTTATGGACAAACGCAAAGTTTTGTATCATTTGGTGATACCATAGGAAGTATCACTTGGGGATTTGGCGGAACCCTGCCAACCACAATTACAGCTAGATTTGCCCCTGGAACATTAATCAGTAACCGAGCAAGCAGCCCGAACAGTAATGCATTACAAGATACTGCTGCACACTTAATGGATGCCTATTGGACAATTGGTATTTCGGGAGGTTCTGGTTATTCCTATGATGTTCGCTTACGTTATAAACCAATGCAGCTTGGTAATATTCCAACTGAAAGTGATATTAAGTTTGCTAATCGTTTGGTGAACGGACAGTTTAGCTGGTGGAATAACAATTCATTCATGACAATTCTCGATACGGTAAATAATGTATTTGGAATCAACTCTATGTTTGAACCAACTTCATTTACTGCTACTACTGATTTGGCTTCGCCACTCCCGATTAAACTGCGTACATTTGTTGCTACCAGAGTGCGCAATAATGTGAATGTAAATTGGGTAACCGTAACCGAGCGTAATGCTTCACATTTTATCATCGAACGTTCGCTTACAGGAAGAAACTTTACACAAGTAGGAAGGGTAGCTGCTACTGGAAACACTTCGTTAGCCGTGAATTATAATTATACTGATATAAATGTGGCAGCAATGGCCAATAACGGAACAGTATACTATCGTTTAAAAATGGTTGATAAGGATGGAAGATTTGAATATTCTCCAATTGTATCCGTTTCATTCGGAGCAGTTAATCGTTTATCTGCTGCGGCATATCCGAATCCATTTAATGATTTAGTGTCATTAAAAGTGAATGCGATAGATGAAGGTTATGCGGATGTAGAAGTTATAGATGTTTTTGGTAAACGTGTTCAAACGAGCAGAATTTTACTTACTTCAGGTGAAAACAACGTTGTTTGGGATAAGGCATCAACACTCAATAAGGGAATATATTTTGTTCGCATTACCATGAATGGTGAAGAACAAGTATTGAAAATGATTAAAGAATAAAAATTGCTCATTTAATGAAAAAGGAGAGCCATGCTCTCCTTTTTTTATGCAGTTACTTCTTCGTATTGCAATTCAATAAAACGTGGGGATGATGTGCCGTTATATTCAAATACCCACCAACAATTTTCCTTGTTCAAACTGCCTTCATTAATCCAATGGTTTAAACTGAAATCACCTTTAAAAATAATATGACGGTTTTTATGGTGGTTGAGTTTATGTGTTTGAATTAATGCGTATTTGTAAGTGAGTTCCGGCTCTTGAATGTATTTTACTTGTGGTTTTATTTTAGCATACAAATAATAATCGGCAATGATAAGTTGTTGCAAATAGGTATCATTCGAATAATGATTTTCGACAAATTCTTTAATGATGTCAAACACTTCATCTAAGCTGTGTTTATGAAAGTTTGATTTGTGTTGAAATAACTTACCCAATCCCAACAAAAAATCAAAAATACTGTATTGCTTATCAACGTACTTTAAACTTAGCGGGGTACGTTTTTTATTCCAATAAATTTCTAATGCTTCTTCTAACCAGGTAATTTGATGCAATTCATCTTTGCTGAGGTAATTGCTTTCAATAATTTGATAAGGCGGATTAGGATCGAATTTATAGCCATGTTGCTCGTGTTTTAAGCGAACCGGTGTGCCTTTTAAAAACTTTAAAAACCCAAGTTGCAATTCCGGGGGATAAAGGTGAAATACTTCTTCAAAACTGTACTTAATATCTTCAAATCGATCTAACGGCAACCCCACAATTAGGTCGAGGTGCATTTCAATTTTATGATCAAGCTGTTTAATTACTTTGCTCGTTTTTTCGAAATTTTGTTTTCTGCTTACCTCTAAATTTGCTTTTTGGTTTACGGTTTGAATACCAATTTCAAATCGGAACAATCCCGGGGTAACATGTTCATTGATGTAAGAAATAATATCCGGATGTACAATATCTGCGGTTATTTCAAATTGAAATACTTGACCGGGTTGATGGTGTTTTAAAATAAAATCAAACAGATGAATGGTAAAATCCTTTTTAACATTAAATGTTCTATCAAGAAATTTTACCACCCTACCATGTTGCATAATATAAAGTAGATTTTGCTCGATGGTATCCAAGGGCAAATACCTCACTTTATTATCTAAGCTGGCCAAACAAAATTCGCATTTGTATGGACAACCTCTTGAGGTTTCAACGTAGCAAATTCTATTTTTTAATGATTCCGGTTCATCATATTGATAAGGATTTCTACCGGCCAGTTTTTGAATATCAAAACTTACTTGTGCTGCATTAAACTTTACTTCATCGTGTTGTTTATGCACCAAGTTCGGCACCAAATCAACGGTTGGGTAATGTTGTAAAAATTGCTCGAATGGAATTTCTCCTTCACCAACAATGATGTAATCAATACAATTGTGTTTAATCACATCATGGTAATCGTAACTTACCTCAGGCCCACCTAATAAAATTTTTATATGGGGGTTGGATGCTTTAATTACTTTGGCTGCTTGTATGGTTTGGGTAATATTCCAAATGTAGCAACTAAACGCAACCACATCATAATCCTGGCAATACTCAGCAATGAGTTCAGGTTTTTCTTTTATGGTAAATTCATGAAAGCTTAACTCAGGGTAATGTTCATGATTTAAGTCGTACAACAACCGTATGGCCAAATTCATGTGAATATATTTGGCATTTAATGTGGTGAGTAAAACCTTCGGTTTTTGTGTTGTCATGCAGGCAAATATAATAGAAATAAAAAAGCGGCCTAAGCCGCTTTAATCAATTCTTAAGTATTAAGCAGTTCCTTTTTGTAAACGTTTACGCTCATGTTCTTGTAAATAAATTTTACGTAGGCGTAATGATTTAGGTGTGATTTCTACATATTCATCTTCTTGAATATATTCCATGCACTCTTCCAAACTCATATCAATTTTAGGTGCAATTTTTACGTTATCATCACTACCGGCAGCGCGGAAGTTGGTTAATTGTTTTGCTTTAACAATATTTAATACCATATCATCCGGGCGGATATTTTGTCCAATAATCATGCCTTCATACACCTCATCACCCGGCTCAATGAAATAGCTTCCACGATCTTGTAATTTATCAATGGCGTATCCTGTTGCCGTTCCTTTATCACCACTAATTAATACGCCTGCCATACGACTTGGAATAGAACCTTTCCAAGGCTCGTAACCTTTTAAACGATGCGCCATAATAGCCTCACCTGCAGTTGCAGTTAATACGTTATTACGTAAACCGATAATTCCTCTTGAAGGAATGGTAAATTCTAAGTGTTGTAAATCACCTTTTGGTTCCATTACCAACAATTCACCTTTACGTTGGCTTACCAATTCAATTACCTTACCTGAACTTTCTTCCGGAACGTCAACCGTTAAAATTTCAACCGGCTCCGATTTAACCCCATCAATTTCTTTTATAATTACTCGAGGTTGCCCCACTTGTAATTCATAACCCTCCCTTCGCATGGTTTCAATCAATACCGAAAGGTGAAGAATACCTCGGCCGAAAACCAAAATTGAATCAGGTGAATCAGTATCTTGTAATTTTAATGCCAAGTTCTTCTCGGTTTCTTTTTCTAAACGTTCACGCAAGTGGCGGCTGGTTACAAATTTCCCTTCTTTACCAAAAAATGGAGAGTTGTTTATGGTAAACAACATGCTCATGGTAGGTTCATCTATAGCAATTGGTTTTAGTCCTTCCGGATTTTCAAAATCAGCAATGGTATCGCCAATTTCAAAACCATCAATACCAAATACGGCACAAATATCACCTGCATGTACTTCTTCTACTTTCATGCGGCCTAAACCCTCAAAAGTGTATAGCTCTTTAATACGCGATTTTTCTATTCTGCCATCACGCTTAACCAAACTCACCGGTTGATTTACTTTTAAAGAACCGCGAAGTAAACGGCCAATAGCGATACGTCCGGTAAATGAAGAGTAATCAAGCGAGGTAATTTGCATTTGAACAGTTCCTTCTTCAACGTGCGGAGGAGGAATTTGTTCCAAGATATCATCTAATAAAGCGGTAAAGTCTTCAGTAGGTGTTTTCCAATCTCTGCCCATCCAACCTTGTTTACTCGAACCGTAAATGGTGTGGAAGTTTAATTGTTCTTCAGTAGCATCAAGGTTAAAAAACAAATCGAAAACGGCATCGTGTACTTCATCCGGGCGACAGTTTGGCTTATCCACCTTATTAATTACTACAATAGGTTTTTTACCCAAGCTAAGTGCCTTATGCAACACAAAACGTGTTTGTGGCATTGGACCTTCAAAAGCATCAACTAATAACAACACCCCATCGGCCATGTTTAATACACGTTCAACTTCACCACCAAAATCAGCGTGGCCCGGTGTGTCTATAATGTTGATTTTAACATCTTTATAACGAACTGAAACGTTTTTAGCCAAGATGGTAATACCCCGTTCCCGTTCTAAATCATTGTTATCTAAAATAAGTTCGCCTGTTTGTTGATTTTCTCTAAACAGTTTAGTTTGATGTAAGATTTTGTCAACCAAGGTAGTTTTACCGTGGTCAACGTGTGCAATAATTGCTATATTTCTGATATTCTGCATGTACAATTTTAGATGAGGCGCAAAGGTAACTTTCTGATTTTAACATTCATAGAAAAATTAATAATTATTAAATATATCATGATACTTCACTTTAATAAATTGTAAAAAAAAAATTCCCATGAAAAAACAACTTATGGCCATTGCAGGAGCGATTTTAATAATATCATCCTGCGTGGTTCCAACCCCAATCTATCAAACTAAACTGGTTGGGATTTCACAAAAAGAGGCTTTGACTTACAACACCAGTACCATGAATATGCCTCAGTATTATACCGGAACGGCCTACAGCACTCCCGATAGATTAAAGGCTGCACTTAAAGAAAAACAAAATTATCCTGATAATACCCCATTTTATGCGGCCTACGTGCATACTTCATACGAGTTTCAATTTGTAAAAGATAGTGTAGAAGTGGGTAAGCCGGTTCAAGTATATGAGTCTAATCAAGAAAAAATTGTGAGTTTGGTTGAAGGAACCAAATTTATGAAAAGTGAATATTTTAGTGAAAACACCGATTTCAAAGGGTTTTATGTGAATCTGCAAGAGGATCGCGACACCGGTTTTGTTAAATCCATACATGCAGAGTCGCAAATTGGTTCAGGTGGCATTTTTTACAGCGATGCTAAAATTGCGCACGCTGCTTGGGATTTACCCGGAATAGGGTCTTCTATTCGTGTTCGAAACAATAAATTGCATGATGATGCAAAGTATGTTACAACCGTATATTTCCATGAAACCTATCCGGTTAAAGAAAGGGTATTAACCTTCAAAATTCCTGTATGGATGGAGATTGAATTTTTGGAGCGTAATTTTACTGATTTTAGCATCACTAAAACTGAAACTCCATTTGTTATAGGTATGGTTGCAAAAGGAGATAAGTCTAATAATAAAATCAATTCGGGCAATTCAAAAAACAACAAGAACAATAAGTCAACCAAGCCTGAAATACAATACAAGCATGTTACTTATACCATTAAGGATACGAAACCTTTAAAAGACGAAAGTTTATATCCGGGTCCAAGTCATGATTTGCCTCACTTAATCGTATTGTGTAAATCATACGACTCAACTGCCGCGTATGCAGCCGTTGGATCTGTCACTGATAAATCAAAAAACACCAAAAAAGACAATAAGAAAAAAGATAAAAAAACGAAGCGCGAGTTGCCTAAAAACATTAAAGGTACCATTGCCTCAACAGCTGATTTATATACTTGGAGCCACGAAATCGCTTTGCTGGCAGATAATGATTTGGATACTATAAAGCCTGCAGTAATGAAGATTGTAGAAGGTAAACAAACCGATTTAGATAAAGTTGAGGCGGTTTTTTATTGGGTACAAGATAATATTCGTTATGTGGCTTTTGAAGATGGTATTGCCGCATTTAAGCCTGATGCTTGCCAAAATGTACTCAGCAAAAAATATGGCGATTGTAAAGGCATGGCCAACTTGATTAAAAGTATGTTGGTGGTGCTTGGGTATGATGCACGTTTGGTTTGGATAGGCACGCACCGCTTAAATTATGATTACAGTATACCAACCGTAGGAAGCAGTAATCATATGATTTGTGCATTGTTTTTAAATGGTAAAACTTATTACTTAGACGGAACTGAAAAGTTTATTGGATTGGAAGATTATGCCCACCGTATACAAGGCAGGCCGGTAATGATTGAAAATGGGGAAAGTTATATTATTGATACCGTTCCTAATTTACATTACACCAGAAACCAACATGATAGAACTGCAAATTTTGTGATTCAAGAAGATGGAAAAATTACAGGTAAGGTAATGGAAGTAATTAGAGGGGAAAATAAAACGAGTTTGTTAAACAAATATCATTATGCTGAAACACCCGATAAGCCTTATGTAATCAAACAACATCTAAAAGACTACGATCCTAACTTTATTGCCACCAATGTTAAACACACCGGTTTGGAAGATCGTAAATCCGATTTAAGGTTAGATTATGATTTAACGATTAACTTCAACGGCATAAAAAATGGCTCAACCATTTATGTGAAGCCTGATTATACCAATGAGTTAAAAAATCATGACAACGACACGGCCCGTATGTCGAAAATTGCTTACGGCCATAAATTGTATTACACCCACAATTACACATTTGATTTTCCTAAGAACTATAAGGTAAAGCAACTGCCTCAAAACTTTAGTATAGACAGACCGGAATATACTTTCACCATTACTTACAAGCAGATGGGTGCCAAAATTTATTACACCAAAGAGTTGGTATTAAAAACAGGGTATATCTCTAAATCAAATGTAAAACAATGGAATGCTGATTTAACCTCTTTGGAAGCTCAGTACAATAATTACATCGTATTAGACAAGCAGTAAACCATTAAAGTAAACTTTTATGAAAACAATACTAAAATACACTTATATCATTTTGCTTTTGCTGGTTGGTCAAACCGCATTTGCACAAAATTCCATGTCGGATAAATTAAAAGAGTTTGTAAAAGAGGATAAAGAACCTATGTTCAGCCTTACACAAGCGCCTGATAAATATAAAGACCAATCCATTATTGTGTTGGCTAAAAAAATGCGTTTTCGCTTTTATGGCAGCAATTCAATGTCAAGTTCATATTCATACATTCATACCCGTATTTTATTAAATGATTTATCGGCCATTGAAGAGTTTAGTGAATATGTATTTGATGAACCAAGTAATTCAAATGCATTAGAAATTAAAGTAATCAAAAAAAGTGGAGAAACCATTTTAGTTGATTTAAAAGATGCAGTGAAAGAAGGGATTGAAATCAAAACTGGATTTCGTGGTTTAAACTTGGGTGAAAAACAAAATAAAATTGCCATAAAAAACCTACAGATTGGAGATATTATAGAGTACGTGGGTATAGTTGATCGTTGGCAACGTGCGGCCTATGCATACGGCTATTATATGTCGGGCGGATACCCTGTTGTAAATACCAAAGTGGTGTATGAATATGAGCCAAATAATTTCGTTTTTCACTGGAAAAGTTTAAACGGTGCTCCTGAATTTAAGAAGGATAAAGGGGTGAAAAATTACAACACATTTGTACTACAAGATTCTATGCGCGATGCCTATTATGAAGAGCTGGAAACTAAGCGTAATTTAATGGAACCTTATTTTAAGGTAAGGGTAGTACCGGCATACATAGCTTCAACAATGGATTTTAATTACACCGTTGGTAAAGTAAGAACTGAAATTACTGAAGCTGATTTAAAACGTGCAGTGTACAGAACAGTTAAAGAGTTAGACGGTGGTGTGTCTTCTTATTATTTTGAGTTTATCAAAAAATTTGGATATGATCAAACCGATAAAGAGTATCTGACAAAATATTTTTATTACCTAAGAGATAACTTGTTTAACAGCGACCTTGCATTTAAAGGGGAGTCGGAAAATGTAGGTATTACGATGATGAACAAAATGATTAAGGCTGCTCAAAAAAGGAAAATACCATTTGAGGTAGCTTTATTTTGTGATAGGGATGAAGGAACTTTTAAAGATGTGTTGTTTGAAGATGATATATATTGGGGAGTAACTTTTAAAACTTCAGAAGGTGATATTAGTTTTAATACATTCAATCCATACTCACATCCGAATGAAATTTCTCGTGATTTTGAAGGCACAGAAGCCTATTACTTTAATGTTGGAAGAAGCGAAAAATCAACAACCTTAAGAAAAGTTGCCATTCCTATGAGTGATGCAACAAAAAATGTTTGGCTTACCGATTTGAAGGCATCCTTTTTAAATGGAATGGATTCATTATTGGTTCATCAAAGTGTTGATTTAAAGGGATTCTATAGAAATAATGAGAAAGGAAAGCTCATTAATCGTTATGAATTTTATAATGCCTATATCAATCAGTTGAGAGATGAAAAAATATTGGTGAAAAAAGGTAAATACTATTTCTTTATCAACGTATATGCCTATCGGTTTTTTGATGTTGACTTCCTAGATAAACAAGAGGAAAGTGAAAGGCAAATTTTTGAAAAAGCAGAATATAAAAAGTTGTTGAATCATTTTAAACGTGGGCATGAAGAGCAATCCTATGATTTGTTACGTTATATTGATTATAAAATCATTAATGACAGTAGAACTCCGGGTAAGTTAAGCCTTCAATGGGAAGAGAATTTAGTAATGGGGGAAGTTTCTCATAAAATTAATGATCAAACATTTGTATTCGATTTAGGTAAGGTTGTAGGAGATATGTATCAGATTAATAATGACAGGAACCGAGAAGAGAGAAACGGTCAGTTTTATATCAGCAATAACCGAACATATACTACCAATATCAGCGTAAAAATTCCTGCCGGCTATAAAGTTCAAAATTTAAATAATTTAAATTTCAACGTAGATAACCAAACCGGAACATTTACCACCAAAGCTGAAATAGTGGGTGATGAAATTAAATTAACCATGACTAAAATATACAAAGCAGGTATTTATGATAAAACCATTTGGCCTCAGTATATTCAGTTTTTAGATAGTGCCGTAGCCTTTACACGCACATCAATTATATTAACCAAGTAAATTATTCATGATGAAAACAATATTAACAGTTCTGTCTTTTGTATTATCGGTTGCAAGCTTTAGTCATCTAAACGCTCAAGTTACATATTTTGGCCCAACGGTAGGTTATAACTTTTACAATTCCCATGCACGCTTGGCATCTCTTGTTGGAGATGAGAATGTTTTTAATGCTCCGGGATTAAATTATGGAATAATGGTTCAGAAATATATTTCCAATAAATCATGGCATAGATTAGGGTTAACTTATTCGCAATATTCATCAAAAGTTATGGATCAAAATTATACTTATAGTTTTGATAATCCGGGCGGTTGGAGTTCAAATTCCATCAATGATTTAATGGTGAATTTTGAAGGTAACGTTTATGCATTAAATTATGATATGGGCTATAT
>JBKDBG010000008.1:0-4431 GCA_046314755.1 Bacteroidota bacterium
GCTTTTTGTCGGGGTGGCAGGATTCGAACCTACGACCTCCACATCCCAAATGTGGCGCGATACCGGGCTACGCTACACCCCGAACAATCTATTGGCTCTTAATGCGGAGAGAGAGGGATTCGAACCCTCGATACGAGTAAACCCCGTATGACGGTTTAGCAAACCGTTGGTTTCAGCCACTCACCCATCTCTCCGAAAAGCCTTTAGCTTTTTAAGTGGAGTGCAAAAGTATGTATCGGAATAAAAACTACCAAATATTATCCCCAAAATATTTCACAAATTTTAGAACCGCGCTGCTTCAGCAAAATGTGCCAATTATATTTATTTGATAATATGCACGTTATAAACATCATACAACCCTACTATTGTATTATTTAATCTAAAGAACAAAGTTGGTACATTAAATGATATTATCATGTAGATAAGCAAGCATACAGAAATGCATATGTTTAACCTCTAAAATAAAAAGTTATGGCTAAGGAGAAACCGGTAAACTACAAATTCAGAGATCTAAAAATATTCGGATCAACAGAGTGGCTTGCCAATAACGAAAAAAAATACCGACTTGTTTATGATGAAGCCGAATGTACTTTTATTTACAGCGAACTTTCATTTTACAATAAGTTATTTGATGAGCAAGATTGGGACGTACGCATGAACCTACGTTGCGTAAACCATCTTGATAATTCAGAAATATGTAACCTCGTAGCAGATCGTACCATACGTAAGGATGAAAATATAGTTTATGTACGCGAAGGTTGGGGAGTAAAAACTCCCGGGGTATATTGGAAAAAAGGCATATACCGCTGGGAGGCATGGATTGATAATGTATTTGTTGCCGAAAAACTTTTTTATGTAGAAGAACAAGGATTAGTTACAGATACTGTTAATCCATATTTTACCTTACTCGATATCAAACTATATGAAGGCCCGGATAACAACTTACCTAAAAAAGAACGCAAATATTTAAACGCGTTTAGCACTGTTGACACACGATATGTTTGGGTTGAATTAAATTGTGAGAACTTAGTAAAAGGGAACGAAGCTTGGCAATGTGAGTTATTTTTTAACTTCAAAACACACAGCGGCCAATTAAAAGGCAGCATTGAGAAACTAATGCAGGTTAATCACCAAGAACAATACTTTGAATGCACAATTGGATGGGGAAGTGATTTAAAAGGAACTTGGGGAAATGATGTATATTCTGTTGATGTGGTTTTTATGGACCAAATATTAGCAACGGTGATGTTTGAAGTAGGTGATGAAATGGAATTAGCGGATGAAGACACTCCTATTAATGTACTAAAACCAAAAGCCAAATTACTTACCGACAATATAATACCACAAGATGAGGTAAAGGTGAAAGATGTGCTCAAAGAATTAGATGGACTCATTGGATTAGACAGCATCAAAAAGAAAGTAAAGGAATACACCACTTACCTTAATTTTATTAAGCTACGCAAAGAGAAAGGCTTTGAAGACAATGAAAAAATTAACCTCCATGCAGTGTTTACCGGAAATCCGGGCACAGGAAAAACTACGGTAGCCAAAATGTTGGGTAAAATTTACAACGAATTAGGCTTATTAAGCAAAGGACATGTGGTTGAAGCCGACCGAAGTGATTTGGTAGCAGAATACATCGGGCAAACGGCACCCAAAACAAAAGAGATTATCAAGAAAGCCAAAGGCGGTATTTTATTTATTGATGAAGCCTATGCATTGGCACGTAAGAATGACGATTCAAAAGATTTTGGCAAAGAATCCATTGAAATATTGTTGAAAGAAATGAGTGACGGAGATGGAGATTTGGCCATAATTGTAGCCGGTTATCCTGAAGAAATGGGAGGATTTTTAGATTCAAATCCGGGATTAAAATCAAGGTTTAGCATGTATTATGATTTCCCTGATTATACCCCTCAGGAACTCATGCAAATTGCCGATTACAGTGCGGGCAAAAAAGCAATTAAATACAGTGCTGAAGCTAGAGAGTTTTTATACAAAAAACTGGTTGATTCTTACAGAGACCGGGATAAATCATTCGGTAATGCGCGATATGTAAATAAGTTGATTGAAGATGCCAAAATGAATATGGGTTTACGCATCATGAAACATGAAAATCCGGCTTCATTAAGTATTGATGAACTCTCAACCATTTCGGCCGAAGATGTAGGCAAAATATTTTCAGCATCGGAACGCAGTATTGCCGATATTCCAATTGATGAAGAATTATTGCGTGCAGCCATGAATACCCTACACGGAATGATTGGATTGGGTGCAATCAAACAAGAAATTGATGAATTGGTGAAATTGGTGCGTTTCTACAGAGAAATTGGTAAAGATATTCGTCAAAGCTTTTCCTTGCATGCAGTATTTACAGGAAATCCGGGTACAGGAAAAACAACCGTGGCCAGGTTATTGGCTCAAATTTATAAAGCACTTGGCATTTTGGAACGCGGCAATTTAGTGGAGTGTGACAGACAAGCTTTAGTGGGTGGTTATGTGGGGCAAACGGCCATTAAAACAAACGAGGTAATTAATAAAGCTAAAGGAGGCGTATTGTTTGTTGACGAAGCCTATGCTTTAAGTGAAGGCGGTGAAAATGATTTTGGCAAAGAAGCCATTGAAGCCATTTTAAAACGCATGGAAGATGAGCGTGGAGAGTTTGTGGTGATTGTGGCCGGTTATACCGATAACATGAAACGATTCTTGGAATCAAATCCGGGATTAAGTTCACGATTTGACAGAACCTTGTTTTTTGAAGATTACAATGCAGAGCAACTTAGCGAAATTGCTTTAAAAATGTTTGCTGCAAACAGCATATATCCTGATGATAAAGCAAAGGAACATATTAAAGCTTACATGGAGTTTATTTTCAAAACACGGAATCAATATTTCGGTAATGCAAGAAGCGTGAGAAAGTTTGTGGAAGAATCAATCAAAAATCAACATTTACGATTGGCAAAAGTTGAACATGAAAAACGCAACAAGGAAATGATTAGTGAGTTAACTTTTGAGGATGTGGAGGAATTTAAAATTGATTACAATGCGGTTTCTGAAAAAAGAACCATTGGTTTTAGCACATCGAAAAAGTAATCACTAATTACAAAAAAGGCTGTTGAACCCCATCAACAGCCTTTTTCGTTTTTCCATATCAAGAAGTGTTAAGCTAAATGTTCTAACATATCTTTAGTCATTTTATCCAAATCATATTCCGGTTTCCAACCCCAATCTTTATTTGCATAGCTATCATCAATACTTTGAGGCCAACTGTCGGCAATGGCTTGACGAAAATCCGGTGCATATGAAATCGTAAATTCAGGAATATGTTTTTTAATCGCATCAGCAATTTGAGCCGGTGTAAAACTCATGCCTGCCACATTATAACTGCTTCTAATTTTCACCTTATCAGCCGGAGCTTCCATTAAAGAAATAGTAGCACGTAATGCATCAGGCATGTACATCATTGGAAGTTCTGTTTGCTCACTTAAAAAACATTGGTAAGTTTTATGTTTTAATGCTTCATGGTAAATGTGTACGGCATAATCTGTAGTGCCTCCACCCGGAGCCGATTTATGTCCGATTAAACCCGGATATCGAATGCTTCTAACATCAACTCCGTGTTTTTGAAAATAATACTCGCAAAAACGTTCACCTGCTTGCTTACTTATGCCATAAATGGTATTTGGCTCCATTACCGTGTATTGAGGTGTATTTTGTTTTGGCGTTGTAGGACCAAATACGGCTATTGAACTTGGCCAATATATTTTTTTAATTATTCCTTCTTTGGCTGCATCCAACACATGAAACAATCCTTCCATATTTAAATCCCATGCAAACTTCGGATTCTTTTCAGCAGTTGCAGATAACAAGGCAGCCAATAAATACACTTGGGTTACATTGTGCTTTTTAAATATTTCATACAACCTGTTTTTATCCATCACATCTAACTGTTCAAAAGGCCCAATTACTTGTTCGGGAACTTTCACATCAGATGCAATCACATGTGAATCGCCATAAATTTTTCTTAGCTCTTCAGTTAGTTCTAAACCAATTTGACCTTGCGAGCCAATTACTAATACCGTATCGGTGCTCATGTTTATGTGTGTTTGTTGCGCAAATTAAATGGTTCGTTATAAAAAACAAACACCTAATGTTGAGCTTTAATTCTAAATCCTGCACTTAACTCATTTCCTCTGTATTCCAACAATGAATCCGGCAAGTTGGTACATGGCAATGGCGCATCCCAGCATTGCTGATGTTCAGCAGGTACATTTAATATTCCGTTACTTACTTTAAACGGATGCATTTCTGATTGAGGGAAAGTAGGCGGAATAAGCCAACTTGGAGCAGATAATACTTGCGGGAACCATTGCATGCTGAATAAACACAGCAATCCAATTGCAACCACAAGCAATGCATAATATTTTATTC
>JBKDBG010000009.1:0-38230 GCA_046314755.1 Bacteroidota bacterium
AGCATTTTTAGCTCCGATTTTATCAGCCAAAATACATGCTGAAGAAGGGAAAATTAAATCAGGTGTTACAGTTGCAAAAATAATTAACTCAATATCGTTTGCTGTAATTCCACGCTTTTTGAGGAGGCCATTAACGGCTTCAACGGCCATATCCGAGGTAGCTAAACCAGGAGTTTTTAACAAACGTCTTTCTTTGATACCAGTGCGAGAAGTGATCCACTCATCGCTGGTATCAACTAATTTTTCTAATTCGGCATTTGTAAGCACGTACTCTGGTACGTATCCGTTTACAGCTGTTATGGCAGCGGTTATTTTATTCATGTTATTATACCGGAAGCACTAGATTTTTAAATGCATCGCGAATTAACTGACACAAGTTTGAATCACTTACTTGACGAGCTGTAAAGATCATATTTTTAAAAGCTACAGCATTTGAAATACCATGGCCTATAATCACGGGAGCATTTACTCCTAAAATAGGCGTACCTCCATAGTTTTCGTAATTAAATCTGTCAAGGTAAGGATCAGTACTTCCTCTCTTTTTAATTACATAATAAAAGGCTTCGTAGGCTTTTAACACTACGTTGCCAACAAAACCTTCACACACAATTACATCACATTTATCAGAAAGCATATCACGACCCTCTACATTTCCTACGAAATTGTAAGGTGCACTTGCTTCCATTAATTGATGCGCTGCAATGGTTACCAGGTTTCCTTTTTCTTTTTCTTCACCCACGCTTAATAATCCAACACGAGGTTCTTCATAACCCATTACGTGTTTCATCATTAATGAACCTAATACACCAAATTGGTAAAGCACATCGGGTTTACAATCTGCATTAACGCCAACATCCAGCAATAAACCCATTTTTCCGTTAGGTTTTGGAACCGTAGCGGTAATACATGGCCTAATTACACCTTCAATTGGTTTTACAGAAAACATAGCTCCTACCATCATAGCACCAGTATTACCGGCACTTATAAATGAGTCGATTTGTTTGGCTGCAAGCATTCCGAAACCAACAGAAATACTTGAGTTTTTTTTCTGTGAAATTGCTTTGGTGGGGTGCTCACCCATTTAGATCACTTCAGTGGTGTGAACGAAATCAAAGTCTGATTCATTCCCGCCATTTTCTGCCAATAGTTTTTTTGCGCTGGGTTCATCACCAATCAACACAATTTTTATATCGGCAGGCAGCTCTTTTTGGGCCAGGATTGCTCCTTTTATTGCTTCAAGAGGCGCATAATCGCCTCCCATGATATCAAAGCCAATTCTCATGCAGTTCGTACTAGGGTGAATAATAAGTTAGATATTAAATATCTTTCTTCATGTGTGGGAACACAAGTTTGCCTTTGTAGTAACCATCAGCAGTTACACGGTGGCGTAGGTGAGTTTCACCTGACGATGCGTCCACCGATAAAGTTGGAGCTTCGCCTTTGTAATGTGTTCTTCTTTTGTCTCTGCGTGAATTCGATAATTTTCGTTTCGGATTTGGCATAGTAGTATTTATTAATTGTTCTTAAATATTCCTTTTAATTGATCCCACATGGGATTGTTTTTATTTTCTTCCGTTTCTTCTTCTTCTGCACCGGATGATAAATGTTCAATCATCTCTTCATTGCACTTTTTATTGGCCATTTTGCAAACTTTACGCAATGGAATAGAAAGCACAAAACACTCATACAAATATTGAGATAAATCGTAATCAACCAAATTTTTGGTAATAAATACGATTTCATCATCCGCATAATTTTCAGCTTCTGCCACCTTCATTAACAGGCGAAAATTATTTGAGATGGGCAATTGCATGTTATCCAAACAATTATCGCAAGTAGTGTTTACCCAGCCCTTTAAAGAAAAATCAAGCTCATGTATTGATATTCCTTTATTCATCCTCAACTTCACATCAGCGTAACCACTCTTAACCGCACTCCCTTCAATGCTTTCAAAGAAAGCATCGTTCAGCACGAATTCCAACTCATTCGGCCCGATTTTTAGCTTATTAAACTCAATCAGGTGCTCTTTATTCATCTTCGCTTTATCTCTTGAAGCCTGCAAATATAGAGATTGATATCATTTTTTTTCAATTCGGGTGATTTTTTATACCTCACCCCCGTTTAACCCTACTACAAACACCTTTATTAACAAGGATTTGACCCAATTAAAGTTTACTAAAATTTTGTTTTTCCCTTATGTTTATCAATTTGATGATAAGTTGTTAAATTTGAAACTTACATCAATTCAGATTTATAGATGGATGAAATGAGCAAATCCGGCTTTAGTGAGTTGGCACGTGCTGCCAGTTTGCAACCTAAAGAACTTTTGGCTGAGGTTAAAAAATCACCTAAAGGACTTTTTATTGGTATGCCTAAAGAAACCACCTTACAAGAACGCAGGGTAGCTTTAACACCTTCATCGGTTCAATTATTAGTGAATAATGGCAATGAAGTGAAAATAGAATCAGGTGCCGGGAAACTGGCCTATTTTAGCGATAGTGATTACAGTGAAGCCGGTGCACAAATTTGCTACAACCGCGATGAAGTTTACAAAGCTGATGTTATTGTTAAAGTTGAGCCTCCATCAGATGAGGAAATTAATTTTCTTCAGTCCCATCAGTTATTGATTTCGGCCATTCAACTTAATAGTCGAAGTGATGCCTACATTAGAAGTTTGATGCAGAAAAAGATTACCGCAGTTGCGTTTGAATTTCTAAAATCGGAAGACGGCATTTACCCCATTGTAAGAAGCATGAGTGAAATTGCCGGTGTATCGGCCATATCAGTTGCGTCAGAACTTCTTTGCAGTACCCAAGGCGGTAAAGGCGAAATGTTGGGTGGTGTTACAGGAATTCCGCCAACCGAAATTGTTATTATTGGTGCGGGAACTGTTGGTGAATATGCCGCTAGAACAGCCCTGGGAGCCGGTGCCACAGTAAAAGTGTTCGATAATTCCATTGAAAAGTTAAGAAAGCTGCAAAACAATTTGGGCGTAAAAATTTACACCTCATTGCTTCATCCTAAAATATTACAAAAAGCCTTATTAACCGCAGATGTAGCCATTGGCAGCTTGTGGAGTGAAAGTGGAAGAAGTCTTACCGTTGTGAGTGAGGATATGGTAAGCAAAATGAAGCCATTATCGGTAATTGTAGATGTATGTATCGATCAGGGCGGTTGCTTTGAAACCAGTGAAGTTACCAGCCATGATAATCCTACTTTTGTAAAACACGATGTGATACACTACTGTGTACCGAATATCAACTCTCGTGTGAGCCGCACGGCAAGTTATGCGTTAAGCAATATTCTTACTCCTATTTTGTTGGATTTAGCCGAATCAGGCAGCATTACTGATTATTTATGGGGAAATCCATGGGCCAGAAATGGTGTGTATATTTATAAAGGTAATTTAACCAACAAACACATTGGCCAGCGATTAAATATTTACCCTAAGGATTTGGATTTGTTAATTGCAGCACACGCCTAATATCATTCGGCTTCTTGTTCTCGATAATATAAATCTATGGCCGTAATCATGGCCAATCCGCCCCAAATCAAAGGTGCAACCTTACTGCTATCTAAATAATTATTCAGTAACCCATGGGTAAAATATGTAATCAGACCCAAGGCATTGGCAATCAGCAATAATTTAATCCAAGGATCTTTGGTGTGATAAATGCGGTTAAATGCAGTATTTAATCCCCAAAACACAATCATAATAATATTAACCATGCCTAAAATACCCATTTCCGAAAGCGGATTTAATAATTCACTATGGGCATTACCTTGGTTTCCAAAATTAGTGGTGATGAGTGTTTTGTATTTGGCCAATTGATAAGGCGCGTAGCAAAAATGATATGTACCCGGACCAAAACCAATAAATGGTCTTTCCTTAAACATTTCAATCGCGGTCATCCATCTGTTGATACGCTCTACATTACTTGCATCTGTTTTAATATTGGAGGCTGATTTTAAATGCTTAGAAAATCCCTCTCCGGAATCTTGCTTATTTTTGGATAAGACATAATAAATCTGATCTTGAAATACGAAAAACAAACCAACACCAATAACTAGCAAGGTAAGTTGCATTTTAAATCGTAAACGGAATGAAATAGGAACAATCATAACGGCTGCTACCAAAACACTAAGCCATGCAGCTCTGGTGTAGGAAAAAAATATGCCAACCAAGAATAACAACAGGAGAAATACAACGCCTAAAACTTTATACCAATTTAACTTAAGCTTAAACACATACCATATAGTTGCTACCAGCATAGGCACGAAAAAGGCTTGACAAGCGGCATAAATCCCATGTGCAATATAGAATGGACGACTAATGTAAAAGGACGATTCTTGAGTTAACCCTTGCCTTGAATGCAAAGCCAATGTATACAATACCACAATGGCCAATGAAGACATATATAACCAGTGGTATTGAACCAGGTAAGTTTTATTCTTAAACAATACCACTCCTAAAAAGTAAAACACCACCACAAACCACAATTGAGCAGTTGCATATTTAAAAGAAACCAACGGAATTTCGCTGGTGAAGGAAGTTATAAAATGCCAAGCGATGTTAATGATAATCCAAACCGAAACCGGATGACGTAGGATTCTTTTATCATAAGCGCCATCAACCATAAACTTAAAAACCGACAATAGCATTATAGCCATCATCAAAGGTTCATCGGGCAAACTCAAGCCAAATCCATTACCAATATCATCAATTTGAACAGACAATGGAATTAAGAAGTTTAAAAATAATAATACAGAATCAAGTTTGAAAAGTATAAGGTACAAAAACAAAAGCACTACCGGTAAGGTAAAAATCAAGTATTCATCCTGATATACCGAAGAGGCACCAAATAGGATAAAGGATATACCTATGAGGTAAAATAGCTTGAGTTTGAGCGACTCTTTCAACTTATTTATTTAAGATTTGCTTGAGATTCTTGTAACGTTCAATACCTACAATAATGGCACTGCTCATTACCATTGCAGACAACATACTTAACAACATGGCCACTGCACGTATAGGATAAGCTTTACTTTCGCTTGGCGTAGCTTTTTCAATCACAAAAATATTGCTAAGTTTTCCATCCATATCAACTTTGGCTTGGTGGTATTTTTTACGCAGCTCTGTTAATTGTTCGGCTTCAAAACGAATTTGTTCATCCAACGCTACAAAATCACCCACATGTTGGCCTAAATTAGTTCTTTCCTTTTCGGTGAAAGCATTATTGGCTCCTTTACCGATTAACTCAGCCAAACCGCGAGATTGTTCTTCAACATTGTACACTCCATCTTTCCCTAACTTTCGCGTAACTTCTGTTAAGGAATCGATTATTGCAACTTTGGTTTGGTATTCTTTTTCAATAATCGAAAAGGCTTGCATGGCCACTTCGCGTTGACTTTGTTTTTTTAAAGAGTCGGTTGCGTACATAATGGCATTGGCTAAATCAGCAGCCAACTTTGCATCGGTATCAAATACAATTACTTCAACACTGTTATATGAAGTTCGATTAATATCAACCATCTTGTCGAACTTCTTATTCAACTTATCATACTTCTTGGGATCGTTCTCATCAATTCCGTAGTGTTTCATCAAATTGAATTGTTCGGCAACTCTGGTTCTTAATTGGTTTGATAAAGCCAGTTGTAAGTATTGCTCCACATAATCTTCATCGCCATAAGCCAACACATCTTGCGCTCTTTCTTTTAACGAATAAAATAATGCGTATGAAATTGAATTAACCGTTCCCGGATAAAACACAGCCCTTGATTTGTATTGAGGAGCAATAATGAAAGGACTCGTTACAATAAATGCAAGTAATCCGGAACTCAGGGTGATGATAAGCAAATGCTTTCGCCACTTTATGATAAATTGAATGAGTGAAACAAAATTAAATGCGTACTCGTTCGATTGTTGTTGCATGCGTTAAAATTTGGGCAAATTTAAAAAAATAACCGGGTGGCACAACTGATAAGTTTAGTTGCGTTGAAACATTTGCCTTACCTGTTCTGCTTCCACTAAACGTGTAAAACGTAATATTAGTATACTAAATCCGGATACACATAACATTGCAGGCAATAAACTAACCCCGAAATGCGAGCAGGCATATAAGAGCAGAAACATGCCTAAAATTGCAATACTTAGTTTCAACCAATGCGCGCCTTCAATGCCTAATGGAATTTTTTTGAAAGCAAATCCGGTATTAAATACTGCAATAAATGCTTGGGTGATCACAGCCGTTATGGCCGCACCTTTGGCTCCTAAGTGAGGTATAAACCATTGGTTCAACCCTAAATTAATAACCAAAGCTATGGCTGCAAGAATATTTAATATTTTAAGATTTCCGTTTGCCGTGAGTAATGTCCCATAAATGTACATGATGCAAAGCGAAACAAAACTAAACATCACCCACTTAAATACTTCTGCTGAAGCTTCGGGGCTTGTATGGTTGATGATGCGCATAATTTCACTTCCATAAAACAAGGCCACAAATGCAACCACAAAAGCCGGGAATATGAGTAACACATTGGCAGCTTTTACCGTGGCACGTAAATCCAATCTGTTTTTAAGCATATTGGAAAATACAGGCAACAACAAGCCGGAAATAAGCACCGCAAACATATTGGCTGCTTCTAGTAAACGGTTGGCCACCGCATAAATTCCATTCTGAATATCACCATCGGCTCGCAATTTTTTCATTAACAAATAATCCGAGCGGGTATAAACAGTCATGAGTAAGGCGAGTAACGCATAAGGCCATGATTTTTTAAGCATTGCCAATACCAACAACCGATCAAACTTTATTGAAAATTGTTGCAAGGGTTTGAGCAGAAAAAATAGGGCAATGAAACAAGCGCCTAAATAACCAATTGTTTGGGCGGCAATAAATAATGGAATGCTAAGATTTCCTGAAAAAAACAAAGCCAGCAGCAATGCGGTAAAAATCATCAATCCCCTATCGGCCACAGATAAAAATGCCTCTTGCCTAAACAATTGCAATCCACTGATATTGGCTCTAAAAAAAAGAGTAAAATATGACAAGATTTGATTAACGGATAACACCAATAACATCATCATAAAGGGTGCGGTTAAACCGTACATCCAACCAAACAATAACGTGAGCAGTAAATAAAAAACCGAAAAAATGATTTTTAATGGAAATAATGCCCCAAACTTTTTTTGCAGCATTTGCGGATGTTTGGCAATAAAACTTGAGGTATAATTGTTTACGCCAAAATCAAGCACCATGGCAAAAAGCAATGAAATAGTAAATACATTGATGTATTGTCCGTATGCCTCATTACCCACCGAATTTTGAACGTGCCTGTCAACTCCTAAAATCCAAAATGGTTTGATGAGCAAATTAACAGCCAGAATAAGTACGATATTGGATAAAACTTTTTTCTGCATTTTTCAGGGTATAAAAGTAAACATTATAAACAACTTCGTATCATTGTAGTGAACGGCATGAAAAATTTGTTGCGCACATACCCTGAAAAAATAAGGTATTTTGCCTCTCATTTACTTTCAAAAAAAATAAACCGAGGGAAAAACTTACGGCTACACCAAGCCAAACGAATTCTTGTATTTAAGCAAGATGAGATTGGCGACTTGTGCTACAGCTTACATGTGTTTACCATGCTTAAAAGTGAATTTCCTCAAGCTGAAATTACTTTGCTGTGTAAACCGTTTGCCAAATCACTCACCGCAAATAATCCGCATATTGATTGTGTTACCAACTCGTTTGATGATTTGCATGGTTACTATGATGTGATTATTGACTTAAGAGGAACTTGGGAAAGCATTCAATTTGCATTTAGGCATCAACCTGCCATTCGACTCGATAGAGGAAGTGTTCGTTTTGCCAATATGAAACAAGGCAAACATCCGCATGAGGTTATCACCAACCTGCAAATAGTGGAGCCTATTATCAGTAAACAACATCAACAAACCAATCCTAAAATTTACGTATCTACAGTAGCAGTACAAAAAATAGAAAACTACCTGCAAGCCCATCAAATAAAAAAATATGCCTTGTTACACACAGGTGCACGAAAACAATTGCGGAAGTGGGATAAATTTGATGTGTTGGCTCAACAACTTCATGATCATCACCAATTGTCAATTGTTTTTGTAGGGGATAAAAGTGAAGAAAACGAAATAAAAACTTGGCAAGAAAAAATACCGTTTACCACTTACAATACTGCAGGTTTATTAAACTTAATGGAACTTTCGGCATTGGCAGAAAAGGCAACATTGTACGTTGGAAATGAAAGTGGCCCATTACACATTGCGGCTGTAAGCGGCACCACAGCTATTGGTTTATTTGGCCCCGGAGAGCCTTTTGTATTTTATCCTTGGGGACCCAAAACTGCTTATTTACATCACATTTTGCCATGTAATCCTTGCAATCAAACACATTGTATTCATCCTGAATCGCCATGCATTACGCGTATCTCGGTGCAAGAGGTAATTCATCAAATAAATTTAATTGAACAACAAGCATGAAAACCGACATTGAAATTTCAAGAGAAGCCGTACTAAAACCTATTCAAGAAATAGCAAACGGACTAAAGATTGCAGAGCAAAATGTAATTCCTTACGGAAAAACAAAAGCTAAAATTGATTTGCAAGTATTAAATGAAGAAGCGATAAAAAAACATCATTTAATATTGGTTACGGCTTTATCACCGACCAAAGCGGGAGTTGGTAAAACGGTTACCACGGTAAGTGCGAGTTTAGGATTGAATAAGATTGGCAAATCATGTATAGCTGCATTACGTGAACCTTCTTTAGGGCCGGTTTTTGGAATGAAAGGCGGTGCTGCCGGTGGAGGTTACGCACAGGTGCTGCCAATGGAAGATATCAACCTGCATTTTACGGGCGATTTTCATGCCATTACCACTGCCAACAATACTATTGCTGCATTATTGGATAATTATCAATACAACCATATTAACAGCGATAAAGCCCTTAAACAAATAACTTGGAAACGTGTGCTTGATGTAAATGACAGAAGTTTACGTTTTGTAACCACCGGTTTGGGAGGCCGCACCAATGGATTGCCTCAAGAAACAGGCTTCGATATTACACCGGCCAGTGAAATTATGGCGGCATTGTGTTTAAGCGAAAACTTGGATGATTTGCAGCAAAGAATTGAACGAATTATTCTTGGTTACAAATTAGATAATTCTCCATTTACAGTAAAAGATTTAGGTGTAGGTGGTGCAATTACTATTTTGTTAAAAGATGCCATCATGCCTAATTTGGTGCAAACCACAGAAAATACACCGGCCATTATACACGGTGGTCCATTTGCCAATATAGCACATGGATGCAACAGTGTAATTGCCACAAAAATGGCCTTAAGTTGCGCTGAATATGTGGTAACCGAAGCCGGATTTGGAAGTGATTTGGGTGCTGAAAAATTTCTGGATATTAAATGCCGTGTTGCCGAATTACAACCTAAAGCTACCGTTTTAGTGGCCACTACTCAAGCCCTAAAAATGCATGCCGGACTTGAAGGTGACGATACCAAAAAACCAAACTTACAAGCCCTGCAAAATGGTTTACCAAACTTGCATCGCCACATTGAAAATTTGCAAGGATTTGGACAAAGTATTGTGGTTTCACTCAATAAATTTCATTTTGATGTGCAAGAGGAGATTGATTATTTAAGAACCTGGTGTGAAGCTAAAGGAACTTTATTTGCGGTGAATGAAGCCTTTGCCAAAGGTGGAAACGGGGCTGTTGAATTAGCCAATAAAATTGTTGAAACTGTTGAAAATAACCCATCAAAACCTATTGCCTTTACGTATGATTTGAGTGATGGCATAGAAACCAAAATTGAAAAGATTGCCACCAAAATTTATCGCGCAGAGAAAGTTGAATTTAGCAGCAAATGCAAAACCGTTTTATCACGAATTAAGAAAAACAACTTAGGCAACTTGCCTGTTTGTATTGCAAAAACACAATATAGCTTTACCGATAATGCAGATGTTTACGGAGCACCTACCGGTCACACGTTACATGTGCAGGATTTGGTGATTAACACAGGGGCAGGATTTATTGTGGCAGTATGTGGTGATATTATGCGCATGCCGGGATTACCAAAAGAACCTGCTGCAAATGGAATGACTTTTGTGAACGGAATTATTGAAGGATTGAGCTAAATGAAGGTTGAATTATTAGTGTTGAGTTTTAAGTTCGAAAAAGGAACCAAAATACAAATCAACCAATAACAAATCAACCGATAACTAGTCAACTAATAACTAATAACTAAAAAACTAATACAATGTTAATACCTAAAAAACTTGAAGAAGCATTAAATGCGCATTTGGCTTTAGAAATGGGAGCCATTTATCATTACTTGGCGGTTGCATCGTGGTGTGATACCAACGGATACGAAGGTTCAGCTGCATTTTACTACAAACAAAGTGCAGAAGAGCAAGCCCACTTTATGAAGTTTTTCAATTATATTAATCAAGTTGGCGGACATGCGCATGTGCCTGAGTTAAAAAAACCGCAAAGCACCTACAAAAGCATTTTGGATACTTGCCAAAAATCGTTAGAAGGTGAACATAAAGTTACACAATCCATTTACAAATTGGTAGAGTTGGCTCGCAAAAATAATGACCATGCCACCGAAGCTTTTTTAAAGTTTTTTGTTGATGAACAATTGGAAGAAGAAATGCAGTTCACCCGACTGATTGATCGAATTAAATTAATTGGTGGCGGACCACAATCTTTGTATTACATCGACAAAGAATTGGAAAAATTATCTACAGCAAAACCGGAAGAAAACGAAGCCTAATTTAATTAATCATGGGACTTAAACGATATTACAGCAAGGGGCAGATTGAAGCCGGATGTGACGAAGCAGGAAGAGGTTGTTTAGCCGGACCGGTATTTGCTGCTGCTGTAATCTTGGGAGATACACCCATAAAAGGACTAGATGATTCGAAAAAACTAAACGAAAAACAGCGAAACGCATTACGATTTGAAATTGAAGAGAAGGCCTTAAGTTTTGGTGTGGCCATGCTTAGCAATGCCGAAATAGATAAGCATAACATTTTACGTGCTTCTTTTATGGCCATGCATGCCGCGTTGGATAAATTACAGGTTGAGCCTGAATTGTTACTAATTGATGGAAACCGATTTATTCCCTATAAAAAAATAAAACACGAGTGTATTATTAAAGGAGACGGAAAGTATCAATGTATTGCAGCAGCTTCCATTTTAGCCAAAACGTATCGTGATGAGTATATGCAAAAAATACACACTGAATTTCCAATGTATGCTTGGGATAAAAACATGGGGTATCCTACCGTTTTGCATCGGAAAGCCATTTTACAACACGGTGCTTGTAAGTATCACCGTATGAGTTTTACTTTATTAAACGAACAATTAAATTTGGGAATCTAACCGGGCAAAAAGAAAAAGTTTTGTTTATGTGCTACATTATCATCAAACTTAATGAGGGTGTTTTGTTGCAGATAGTATGACGAATAACCTAAACTGCGCATCAGCAAAAAACAATTGATTCGATTTTCGTTATCCCACAACTCGGCATACACAATAGGTTTGTGTTGTTGCAGAATATTCTTAGCACCTTGCAACACGGCAAATTCAAAATTTTCTACATCCAATTTTATTCCTGCCACACTTTCATTTTCAAGCACATTATCCAGTTTATCTATTGGAATATTCATTGTAGTAACTCCTTCGTTGAAGTCTTTTATACTTTCATCCACCACATGGCTTAACCCATGCATTTTTACTTCATCAACCACCGGTAAAATCATGGCACATTCACCTGTATAATTTCCTAAAGCCATTTTATGCAACCTGGTTTTAGTCCCAATTTTTAATTTATTAATCACCTTTTCAAGTATGGAATAGTTTAATGGTAAGGGTTCAAAAGCATAAATAGCTCGATTGGTATTTGAAGCAAAAATGCCTGTCATGATTCCAATATTAGCGCCTACATCAAGTACTACTCCGGAATCCTTTCGTTCATTTAACAACTCTACAAACTTGAAAATATCACTTTCATTCGCATCAAATTTTAAGGTTTTAATTTTAAGAATACTGAAGTAATAAAGGAAGGTCTCAAATCCGAATATGGCGTGAAGAATAAGTTTAATTTTTGCTTTTATCATGAAGGTAGTTTGGCCTGAATATTAATCGTAACCAATGATACGGAAATAATCACTCGTAATTTTGCAGAACAACATTTTTAAATTACTTTTAATGTCATGTTATCCCAATTCACCTTTCAAAATATTATTGAAACCTTAGGTATTATGGCTTTTGCTTTTAGCGGAGCTTTAGCTGCCATGCAAAAACGATTAGATGTTTTTGGCGTATTGGTACTCACTTTTGTTACTGCCATTGGAGGCGGAACCTTACGAGACATAATGATAGGTAGTTTACCCGTGGCTTGGTTAAAAGATTTACAAACGATATTCACCCTCATTATTTGTTATGTAGTTGCGTTATTTTTTCGTAACCAATTACGCAAGTATAAAATGATTATGTTTTGGCTCGATACTATTGGGCTGGCTTTTTTTGCAGTTGTGGCAATGGTAAAAGCAGTTTCATTCGGACTTCATCCGATTGTTGCGGTTGCCATAGGAACTATCAGCGGATGTTTTGGTGGAATTATCCGAGATGTATTGCTTAATGAAATTCCTTACGTGTTTAGAAAAGATGTATATGCTAGTGCATGTATTGCAGGAGGCTTCATTTATTTTTTACTGAGCTATTTTATTGCCGATAATAATTTGGTGAGTTTGTTGGCGGGTGGAGTAATTATTACTATTCGTTTTGGTGCAAAATATTTCAACCTGGAAATGCCCAGTATCTATCGAAATTAAAGTAATAAAAAAATGCGCTAACAAAAAGTTGAGCTCCATCTTGAATCCATCTTATTAATTCACCTTCAACACAATTTTACCAAACTGTTCTCCCCTGCTCATTTTTTCAATGGCAGTTTGTGCATCGGCAAGCGGAAATACACTGTCAACAACAGGTACTATTTTTTGGTCGTTCACCAATTTAAGCATAGCCGCAAACTCTTCATTATTTCCCATAGTGCTGCCGCAAATGGTTAATTGTTTCCAAAATATTTTGGCCGGCACTCCACTGTTAAATGCACCCAATGTGGCACCATAAAATGCAATTCTTCCGGCAGGTTTGCACAAATCAACCAACTTAGCAAATTCATCCCCACAAGCACTATCAACAATGGCATCAAAACCTCCGCTCATTTGCAACAGCTCTTTATGCCAGTTTTCTTTTTTATAATTCACGCCACCTTTTACGCCCATGGCAACCGCTTTTGCAATTTTTTCATCACTGCCTGAAGTAACATATACATTGCATCCCAAAGCCAAAGCAAATTGTACACAAAACAAAGCCACGCCTCCACCGGCACCGGTAACCAACACATTGTTTCCGGCTTTTGCTCCGGCACGCGTAACCAAAGCTCTGTATCCGGTTAAACCCGCCAACGGCAATGCCGCAGCTTGCTCAAAGGTTAAATGCGTGGGTTTTTCATGAATTAATGCTGCATTTATTTTTACATACTCTGCAAATGTACCATCTTGGGCCATGCCTAAAATAATGTAATCTTTCGCTTGCGTATCATTGTTATTTCCCCAATTCAATGAAGGATTGATGACAACCGCTTTGCCAACCCAATGTTGATGTTCTTCATCAGCAACCAACTCAACTTTGCCGCTACCATCACTACCTTGAATGCTCGGAAAACGCAGACCCGCATATTGTCCTTTCTGAATCCAATAATCTCTATGATTAAATGCAGCCGCTTCAATTTTTACCAATACTTCACCGCTTTGCAGTGCAGGTTTTTCTACATCAGTATATTTAAGTGGTTGATTAATTCCTTCCAGTATTACAGCTTTCATTTGTATGGGTAATTTTAAGTTGATATGCGTTGAATAAATAAATTATTGATGACTTTGTATTTTATCGGGTATTATGAGCCAATAATCCTTCTTTGGTTGCCAAATAAGCATAGGCATGCATGTTATCCGTATCGTAAATAAAACTTCGTACGTATTCATTTTCATTATCATCAAAACGCATGGCTACCACATATTTTTTATGAATGAGTTGCTTGAGTACATCCGCCACAATTTTTTCAGGAGCGTCACACTCCGCAACAATATTCGCAAACGGTTCAACAAAATAAACCGCATCTAAAATTTGAAATTCAATTTCGCTTAACTCCGACATATTTTTATTTTAAATCTCTGCCTTTCCAATTGTAGGTTCCCACATTGCCCCAAATTCCAATCACTAAAACATATACAATATGGAAAATTTCGGCCACAGGCAATAACAAAAGTAAGTGTGTTTGATTAAATAACCGTTGAATACTCCATAAAAAAGCGCCTTCAAAAAAGGTCTTTATTGCCAACATGGTTAACCCAATCCAAGGGTTAAAAATCAAATTAAACAGAATAAAAAAGTTAAACAAATAGGCACCAACCATAATTGCAGTGATATACCTGTTTTCATACTTGGTGCTTTTACTCACCCAACGCCTGCGTTGTTCAGTGAGTTGCGTAACCGATGCATTAGGTGAAGTATAAACTATGGCCTGTTTATGTTTTAAGAAATAAACATTATTCGGATAAACTTTAAAGACTTTGTGTAATAGAAATTCATCATCACCACTCGCCACACCATCGTTACCAACGTAACCGTTCACCTCATTAAATACATTTTTTTCGAAAATTAAATTAGCTGCACTGCACATGTTCGGATTTTTTAATCGAATGGCCGAAGCACCAATTCCTACCAATCCTGAAAACTCTAAAGACTGAATTTTTTCGAAAATATTTTTTGCACTAAAAGCAACTGGGGCGTAAACCATTTTTGCTTCATTAGTCTGAATAAACGCATCAATTGTTTTGAGCCAATTTGAGCCACGTGTACAATCGGCATCGGTTAAAATAATGTACGAACCGGTTGCTTGCTCAATAGCAGCTGTTATGGCAGCTTTCTTAAGTTTTCGCTGCTGCGTATCATCTTTCATTTGAATCAAACGAATGTTAAAGTTTGAATAATGATGAATAAATTGCTGAACCACTTGAGCGGTTTCATCGGTTGAATAATCGTCAATCACGATTACTTCAAATAGGAAATCTGGATAATGATTGCCTACAATGGATTGCAAACACTGTTCGATAACAGCAGCCTCGTTGCGAGCGGGAATTAAAATGGAAAAAGTATGTTTGGGCGATAAAGAAGATGGTAAGGCAAAAGGTTTAATCAATAACCAACCGATGTGATAAATAAAAATCAATAATATATAACCCACCAAAAGCAGTAATGAAAACCATGCGATATACTCCATTAACGATTAGCCCTCCATTGTAAAATAAAAATTAAACCAATTAATCCGGGCAACATTAAGTTAATCATCCAAAGTGAATATGCTGAAAATAACACTTGAGCATAAGATGAGGTAAAGGCACTAAAAAACCACAAAGCACTTGCGCCTCGCATACCCAATTCAACCAATAAAAATCCGGGAATAAATGATTGGGCGAAGAATGTAGCCAATATTCCAATCAATGCGTTACTCCATGATAGGTGCACATCAAAAGCCAACAATAAAAAATAATATTGCAGAACAAAAATGAGATATCGAATGGCGGAAAGTCCCATTATTTGTGTCAACTCACGAACACTAAACAATGAAAATACATCAAGATAAGGTTTGATTTTTTTACCCCATTTAATAGAAGACAACCAATGCAGTTTAAAGTACAACACGGTAGCAATTGAGGCTAGTATGGTTAATAAAACATTACTCCAAAAAGCAAAGTTATTATCAGTTATTTTAGTAACAACTCCAAATTGAATTAAGGCATACAAACCTAAGATGGCAGTTAACAACACCTGAGCGGTATGACCAATCACCATGATTAAAGCCCCTTTAATTTTATCAAGTACTTTTAAATGAATCACCCTGCCTGCAAAGTCGCCCAATTGATTTGGTGTAATGATATTAAACATCACACCTGAAAGTACCGCTTTAAACGCTTGCCAATAGGAAACCGGTTCAGTTTTACGCAACATAAATTGCCACTTGTAGGTTTCAACCAGCCAATTCAATACCATTAAAACCACTACAATACTTATGCTCAACACTTGTTTTACCCCAAAGTTCAACTCAACATCCTGCAATAAATCATCAATATGATAACTGTAAAACAGCTTGTAAAATATGAACCCAAAAGTTAAGGGCACTAGCACGAACTTTATAATGGTGATAATTTTTTTGAGATATGGTTGTTCAGCTTTCAATGTGTTTGTAACTTGCAAATATTGCTTTGGGCAATTTAATTTTCAAACATAACAACTTTGAGCAACTTAGCGCAGATAAAAAATTACGATAAAATCATTCTTGGGATCGACCCCGGCACAGTGGTAATGGGTTACGGCCTTATCGGCATTATCAAAAAAGAACCACACTTAATTGCATTGGGCGTAATTAAAATTGACAAAACGGATGATCACACCATTCGCCTGAAAAGAATTTTTGAGCGAACAACATCCTTAATTGATCAATATACTCCGGATGAATTAGCGATAGAGGCTCCATTTTTCGGAAAAAATGTTCAATCCATGCTTAAACTTGGAAGAGCTCAAGGAGTAGCTATTGCTGCTGCAATTACCCGAGAAATGGTAGTGAATGAATATTCACCCAAAAAAATAAAACAATCGATTACAGGAAATGGTAATGCCAGTAAAGAACAAGTGGCCGCCATGTTACAGCGCTTATTAAAGTTTAAAGAAACACCTGAATTTTTAGATGCAACAGACGGACTTGCAGCAGCCTATTGTCACTTTTTACAATTTCAAACGAATAATCTTGGCGGAGGAGCAAAAAAGTTTAACAGTTGGGAAGCCTTTGTTTCTGCTAACCCATCAAAAATAAAAAAGCCTCGAGTTTAATTCGAGGCTAAATAAATACATTCAATTAAACTGCCAATACGTGTATCACAGAATCAGTCGAATCTTAGGATAGCAGACTTAACTCTTTGCGAATACTATCAACAATGGCAGTGTACTGTTCATGAGTAAGCAGCACTCTTTCTTTCTCAAAATTCAAATCACCAATTTCATTCATAGGTACTAAATGAATATGCGCATGAGGCACTTCAAGTCCAATAACAGCAACCCCAATACGTTTGCATGGTACAGCAGCACGAATACCCTTGGCTACTATTTTTGCAAATAAGTGCAAGCCCGCAAACAGTTCATCATCCATATCGAAAATGTAGTCCACTTCTGTCTTCGGAATCACTAAAGTATGTCCGGCTGCCAACGGTCGCACATCCAAAAAAGCAAGATATTGTTCAGTTTCAGCAACCTTATAACAAGGAATTTCACCATTGATTATTTTACTAAAAATAGTTGACATAGTAATTACAAACTGATATCTATAATTTCAAACTTTATGGTTCCTGCAGGTGCATTTACCTCTGCAATCTCTCCTACTTTTTTACCCATCAAACCGGCACCAATTGGAGATTTAATTGAAATTTTTCCGGTTTTAAAATCAGCCTCAGAATCAGACACAAGGGTATAAATCATTTCTTTGTTGGTGGTTAAATTTTTTACTTTCACCTTGCTCAACATCATGGCCTTACTTGTATCTAATTTGGTTTCGTCAATGATTCGCGTGCGTGTAATCAAATCTTCTAATTGGGCAATACGAGCCTCCAATAAGCCTTGATCTTCTTTTGCAGCATGGTACTCTGCATTTTCGCTCAAATCGCCTTTATCGCGTGCATCGGCAATTTGTTTAGAAATAAACGGACGCTGAACAAATTTTAGTTCATGCAGTTCTTTTTGCATTTTTTCCCAACCCTCTTTTGAAACATAATTAATTTGTGCCATACTATTATCCACCTTTTTAAAATGAAAGAAACGCCTCCTTTGCAGGAAGCGTTTCTCAATAATCGTTATGCAAGTATATATTATTTTTTACTATCTATCAATAGCGCAAGAGTAATATTGTGTACACCATTAAAAACCCTGGTAGGCGCATAAGCGTAGTCAATCATCAAATCAGTACCGCTTTTACTGATGGGCAATTTAAAGCCGAAACCTCCGGCAAAACCATAGTATTGTGTCCTGTAATCATCACTTGAATGAATATTTTCAGAGTAGTTATATCCACCTCTTAACATCACCATTCCTTTATAGCTGTACTCAGCACCTAACGCAATCACATTTGCAGAAAATGAATTGTAATTAAAATTACCATGCCAAGTTAACTTGTGCAAATACGTATCGCTTTCCTTTTTATCTAAACGCATATCATAAGAGGCACCAATGTTTACCAAAGCAGGTAAGTTGAATGATTCAGAACCCATGTAAGCTCTTCTATCAGCTCCTGTAACCGGGTTGATTGAACGGAATGACAAACCCGACCCATTGTAACTCATATTTGGACCAAGGTTACGTAATGCAATACCAAAACGAAAATCTTCTTTCTTAATTGACTTTTTGGCTTGCGTAATTGAAGTTTGGTATTGAACACCTCCATCTAAACAGATACCTGAAGCTCTCACGTTGCTTATTCCCTCAGAAATAATACGGACGTTTACACCACCTGTAATACTGTTAGAGAATTGCTTGGCAAATGCAACACCAATATTGAGCACCTGAGGAGAAAAAGTTCCAAGTGTACCATCCGGTTGAGCTTCAGTTGTAATCGGAATATTTCCAAAATCAAACGAGTTGAAAGATAAACCAACTACATTGCCAGATCCTAAATTTTGCGCAAATGTGGCATTACGAATAAACACATCAGCACCTTGCAAATAATTCACATAAGAAACCGAGATATCCGTTCCTTTGGTATATGCTAAACCGGCAATGTTAAAATGAAAAGATTCAGCACCTCTTACAGATGCTGTACTTGCACCCATTAAGCCCGCTGAACGACCATAGGGATTAATTAACAACTGCGTTCCTCCGGCACCACCGGCACGATCCGGGTTACCCGCAAAAACAGTTGGGATACTGAGTAATGATAATGCTATGGTATGTATAATTTTATTTCTCATAACTTTCTTTTTTATAAGCCTGTAAGTGATTGCTCACTTACAGGCCAAAATTTCAATTTTAGAATGTATCGTAATCAACAGGCCTCATAATACCAAACCACTTAATCACACGCTCTTCATCACCGGCTTTTATGTGTATTAAATAAATACCGCTGGTGATTGGCACTCTAGCGTCATTTTTCAAATCCCAATTTACAAAAGTGGTTGTTGGATCGTCTTTTCTGATGGTTCTCACAACTACACCTTCTTGAGTGTAGATTTGAATAGTACATCTTGCCGGCACATTCGCAATTCTTACACGAACATCTAATTGGTTGCCCGGATCTTCGTATTGCGAGTAAGCATAATAAGGATTAGGAATAACTGTTGCTTTACCTAACATTTCCTTAGCCACTTTTGAGTCATTCGGATCACTTATTACAGGAGCCAAATCACTTGTATTGAATCTGATTACCGGCATACTGTCATTTACCACAACACCATCAGCGCTAAAGCTTGCATAAGGGCGTTTTACGTGAATATTTACTTTTACATCTGAAGGTACTAATCCGCTCCAAGGATTTTTCATGGTTACACCGGCAGCAACCATTGCCATTGAGGTATAATACACTTGTGAGAAAACCTGACGTTTTCTTACCAAGTAACCAGGAGATCCCGGAGGAGGGGTGCTTGATAAACGCACTCCATAATCAGCGCAGCCATCATATCTTGGACCTCTGTATCTTACGGCTGTTGGACCTGAGCCTAACACGAAGTTACGTGAACCCATTACGTAAATATAATGCTTACCACCAAACACCGGACGACCATTGTCGCCAAATAAGCTTGAGGTTGGATTCCAAATCATATCGGCACCGTTTTCTCCAGGAATTGAAGAATCTTCACCAAACATAATATTCAAACGTTCACCTGTTTCCAGATCTACAGCATAACCAGGGAACCAACCATATCCTGTACCGGATCCATCAGGCTCACCGTTTTGATCAACTGAAGGAGATCTTCTAACATCAAATTTCTCTGCATTACCAATATTTAAGTTTCTATCTTCACCTAATTCCAATACAATACATCTGCTCCATTTGGTTTTATCTGAAGTAATTACCACTTGAACACTATGTAATGCTGATAAAGGATTATCTGAAGAATATAAACCTGGGCCAACAGTTGCGCCTACGGCTCCATCCCAAGCAGGACCAAAAGTAGGTAAGGTTGTTGTACTGGTTGTTCTCCAACGTGAAGCTAATGCGTATGGAGCCCATTTTGCATCTATCATGTTAGAGAAGTTTTTACGCGGATCAACAGGTACACCATTGGCAGCAAAATCATGCAATTGCGCATTGTTAAATTCAGGTCTTCCTGTACTTCCTGAACGAATCCAGTTAAACGATGGCGCTAAGGTTGGAATATTGTTGAATGGATTTTGTTCATCAATCACACCACTCAACCATTCTGTGGCTCCCGGTTGAAACTGAATATCAGCATCCAAAAATCCATTCGATTGGTCTACAGGAGATTCAGCATCACCAGGTAAAATACATTGTTCCAACTGAACTGATAAACCCCAATCTTCAAATATCTGCTCATTGTTGTAGGCGATGGTAGTATCAGATGGAATAACCTCACCAGTAGTCAAGTTTTTCAAAGTCCAACGTGTATTGCTTGGACTTAAAGTATCATTTTTCCTTTCATTAGTTGACTGGTCTCTGATTATCAACTCAAATTCGGCTCTTGGCACTTTTAATGGATTAATGATTTTTACATTAACCGGACCAAAACCAGGCTCATATATACGCTCTTTTGCATAAAATGGAGCTTCTAATAATTTGGAAATGGTTTGCTCAGAAAGTTTTAAAGACTTACCTCCATTACCCATACCTTCGATCATAGTTAAAGGAATACCTGTACCATATGTACTATTCGGCTTGTAACCGAGAGGTGTTGGGTCGTGAGGCATGGCAGAGTAAACAAGTAACTCTTGTTCACCTAACGTTTTATCACTTGATAAGTATTGATCTAAATCGATAGCACAATTTGTAGCAGAAGCATAAGAAACGATCAAATAATGATATGATTTAAAGTTTACCAATGTTTGGTCAGAACTAGTTTCAAACAAATCTTTATTAAGTTCAAAAGTGTGTTTAATACCATCATTAGCACCTTCAACCATTATTTTCTTAACATTTTCTTCCAAGTCCGGATCAAATACTGAGTTTACAACTCTGCTTACACCATCAATGATATCAAATTGTGCTACTAAACGAGCCTCATTATTATCATAAATATTAGTTGGGATAGCTGCAGTTTTCAATTGCCATACTTGGTAACCTTGGAAACGGTATTCGGTTTTACCACATGGACCTGCAAATGTGTCTCTAAAATTCTCAATTTGTTTAGTGCCCACCATTTTGAATACCAATTTGTTGGCAAGCTCTGTAATTTCTAATCTAGGAGCACGAGGACCCACCTTTTTAATAAAATTGTTTTTGAATAGGATAGTAGCCTTGTCACTAGCTTGTTTTAACAAATTAAATGAACCTGTTGCACCTCCGCTTGAAGCTCTTGCCCATACTACACCAATGGTAACTCTATTAACTGCACCCGGCAATAATTGGAAAGAGCCTGCGGTTTGAAGGAAACGTCTGTCTTGCGGTTGGTTACCTGCAATACGCTCGTTCCAAGTTGCACGACCTGCAGGGTCGGTATTACCCGGGAACATGAAGCTGGCTGTATCTGAACCACCACGGCCGTTTCCACCATAAGTAATATTGGCACCATCTTTCCAGCGTCCGTTCAAGTAACCCCAGAAATGTTCAGGGCGACTTGGATTTCCGGTTAAACTGAAATCATTGTTATAGTAAACAAATTTAGTTAAACCAATTTCAGAACTATCAGGACGTCTTGGGCCTTCAAAAAAGTTAACACCCACACTTGGAGGATTTAAGCCATAACCTAAAATACCCTCATCATTATCATCACCATTGTAACAAATACCTAAATTACGGGTTACGTCACACTCCACATAATCATCCGAATAGTTTCCTAAATCCGGGTCAACCCATTGCCCAAAAACAGTACTATCAATTATTTCGTTGCTACGATTATAAATGGTAGTTCTGTAAAAAGTCATGTTGTTAATTTCATCGTTTGTTGAATAAGCAAACGCCTGTGTGTGTAACTCTATACCGATAGGCACTCCCTGTGTTTCGGAGTGAATGTTTCCTTTATCGTTGTAAATGATATACAACATCATATCAGGTATATTTCCTAAATCTTCAATTCCATCATTCAACGTTGGGTAATCACCTTCTAAGTAATTGTATTTTCCATCGTCATTTGCATCAAAAAATGGAGCAAGTTTAGCTGCTTCACCAATTGTAACATCACCATTACCGGGCCATTCGGCAATATCATCGCTAATTTCAATGGTTGTTTTATCTTCGGCATTTGCTAATTCCTCAATATCACGTAAAGTTACTCGATATATTCTATCATAATCTTTACATTTTTGAGCTGTAACTGATGCAACACCATTCACAAGCGGACCCGGATAAAAGTCGTTACCGCTTTGGCGGTAAGTTTGAGCAGCAAGTTTTAAGTTACCGCTTGAAACACCACCAATCCAAAGTGCACCTGCAAACAAAGAGTGTTTAGAAACTTGTCCCGGTTGAACTTTAGGAATTTCATATCGTGCGTTACTTAAGTTCCACCACATGTCACCACCATTTAAAATGGTAGTACGCACATTGTTCACATCAAGGTCTTTTTGTTGAGTAGCCGGTAAACAACCCGCCATTTTACCTTTTATTTTTTCGGTTGGAGGGTTTTTAGGATCGGGCATACCAAGATTTAGCATACCAAATGTAGGTGCATTGCTTGCAAGCAATAGAGCAGCCGTTCCTACAATTCCTGTTAGCTTTGTTAATTTAAACTTTATGGTTCTCATGTGTTTACTATTATTAAAATGCTAATGATACACCTAAGCGAGTTAAACGAGGTAATGCGAAGAAACCAGGGTTAACCACTCTTGTATTGTATAAGTCAACAAACGATTGTGCATTGGTTGCAACACGAATTTGTTCTCTTGATTGAGGGGAAGTTAAATATCCGTCATCATAGGCTGAACCTGTATATTGATATACGCCTAATACGTTGGCTGCATCAAGTAGGTTTTGAACCCATAGGAATACGCGTAATCTGTACATGGTTACTTTTCCGTCAAGCGCTTCTTTTTTGAAAGTAAAGTTCTTGTCAACAGTCATATCTACATAAAACTGTGGAGGTAAATTCGCACCGTTGATGGTACCTTTTACTTGGCTACGAGCAACAACTCCTGATTGTACTTCCGGTACAGCAATTAAGGTTTGGGTGTAAGGGCGACCTGACACGTAGTTGAAGATGAAGTTAAATCCGGCATCTTCAAATATTTTCTTACCCTTAACAATCGGACCGTTGTAATCTTTACCGGTTCTGTAATGGTAATCAAACACACCTTTTAATGTATGACGTGTATCGAAGTTTAACGGGAAGATGTTACGCAATGTTGGCAAACCTACTTGGATTAAAGCCGCACTCGATTGAGAGTTAGATCCTGTACCTTCAGCAAATTGCAACATATAGTTGGCTGATAAAGTTACGTTTCCTAAATCTCTTAGTTCATATTCTACACGGAATGATTTTACTGTTGCAAAGTCTAAGTTACCATAAGAAGTATATTCATAAGGATAAGCTTGAATAAAACGATACAACTGAATTAAGTTTCTGTATTCACGATATGAAGCTACTAAGGCAATAGCAGAATTTTCGCCAATTTGTTGACGGAAACCAAACTCATAATCGGTTACTTGCGTCATTCTTAAATCAGGGTTTGCAATTACACCGTTTCTTCTATTGTTCAAGAAGTAATAATCATCAATTTGAGCAAAGTTATTTTCTGTAGGGCGTTGAGCCAATACATCATATGTTCCAAAGAATTGAGAAGTAGATGAAATTGGGAATGAGAACCAAATACGTGGAGATACCTTCACATCCGGTCTGTAATCTCTAAATGATGTGGCATTTGGTACCGTTTGACCATCAGTTACAAGGAATGGCGTGTTGATATCCGGAGCATCAGGATTTTCTAACTTAGCATTTTTCCAAATTGTACTTGGATCTGAAATTGGATTACCGTTTACATCATACCAATCGTTTCCACTTCTAAAACCTGTAATGCGCACATTATTATCTGCATTTGGAGTTTTTGAGTCAACATAAACCACATAATCATCACCAATATTCGTAGGAATTGCATTACTTAATCCTTTTAAATTTCCTCTTCTCACATCACCTGCCGAGTACACCGGAACCAATGAATATGGATCTTTTAATACGACTTGATTCGCATCGAAACGTTCTATACGAACACCTGCACGTACGATTAAATCTTTAAATACAAAACGGTCTTGAAGCCATGCAGCCATGTAATTTGGTGCGTAAGCGCCCAATGTCCGGTTTGTAGGGTCATTTAAGAAGGCATTTACATCTTTTTTGCCGTTTACTCTTCTTCCCAAATAATCATAACCTGAGTATCCAACAATTGAATTACCATTATTTAATAATTCATCCGCTGTAAACATATCTAATGTATACATATCAGGTGTATAAGCATTAATGTCGATACGTGAATATTGATCAATTGGATTACCGTAAACATCAACCTCTCCTCTTTCAATTAACTTATTACGTAAAGCCCTGTCAAAATTAAACTGCTGCGTTACGTCAATTTTATCTTTAAAAACTACCGTATCAAGGAAGTTACCATATTGGTCAAACTTCAAAGTATAGTTATTAGAATCTAAACCTTGAAACTGGTTATTGGTGAACTGACGACCTAAAGTCCACAAAGCATTAGCATTAATACCATAACTTCTTCTAAACTGTTGTTCGTAGGTAAAACCAAATTGCAAATCATGCTTTGCTTTTGGATTTTTCGGAGGAGCTACTGAAGCTTCACTCATCAAATAGAAGGTATAGATTTCAGCTAAGCTTTTCGAATAGTTTCCTTGCAATGCACCCGGGCTGGCCCATAAATTTGAATAAACACCAATAGGCTCATCTCCGTTTAACAAACCATTTAAACCACGTAGTTGGCTTGCACTGGTTACGTTTTGGCCTTGTGATGCGTAGAAGTCATAAATGGAGCGAGTATAGTTTGATTTAACCGGATTGATGTTTGAAGGAGTAAATAAATAAGCAGTATCAAACTGACCAAAATTTCTCAAGTAGTTTGTTAAAGACAAAGTTCTGGTTTGACCATTTCTATCTACATAAACAAAAGTGTCCGGCTGCTCACCAAAATCTTTAAACACTCTTCCATAGGCATTAGCTGAGTAAGTTTTGAATTGACCAACATATCCGTATTTGAATAAATCGCGTTGGAACTCGGCATTCATTGACTCTGCAAAAGCAAACTCATATGACAAACGTGCGGTATAGTAGAAACCACTTACAGTTTGCTTTTTGGTTTTATCTTCTTCTTTCTTAGCAAAGTTTTGAATGAATTGGGCATAAATACGACCACCATATGAAATATTCAGTTGGTTCATGTCGTAGTTCATCAATGAGTTGGTAAAATTAAAACCTCTACCTCTGTTAAAGTTTCCTTGATAACCTACGCGAATTGAGATGTTGTTGCTAGGTTGAAATGCAAAGTTACCTTGAATGTTTACTCCGAATCCGGCAACATTTTGGCGTTGATCGATTCTTTCTAAATCGCCTTTCGTTAAAAATTCACCTGATGGAACAAAACCTCCGGTTGAGGTTCTGGTTAACGGTTGAGCTTTAATTCTGTCTAATACCTCCGGACGCACACGATACATATCTACTGCAGGTAAGCGGCCATCAAGCGCATAGTTAATATTTGTACCGAATGAGAAACCCAAAAGTACCCTTTCATTATCACGACCTTTGTTTACAATTTTTAACGGGCCAGAAATAAAGCCCTCTAATTGATTGAAATGTGAGTTATCACCGGCCCATTGATAAAATGGACTTGCGGTTACTAATTCAACCACTCTAATCCAATTTTTTGATGGGGCTTTGGTTGTTGCTGCGATAACACCACCGGTAAAGTCACCGTATTGTGCCGGTGTACCACTGGTGATTACCTGAATTTGGTCGATGGCATTTTGAGGTAATGCAAAACTACCTGCTTGCACACGAACTCCATCAATAAAGTATGCGGTACCATCGGCACGTGCACCTCTGATGTTTGGCGTACCACCCGAACGAGCATCAACACCGGCTGTTAAGTTAGCCACCATGTTGGTGTTACGAGTACCTAAACGCATTAATTCTTTTGAACTAAACTCTTTACCGCCTTTTCCATTCGGATCAACCAGTGGTTTGGTTCTTCTGATAACTGCCGTAGTAAGGGTTTGACCCTGTTCATTCGGAGTCATGGTAATGTTTTGAAATGTAGATTGATCACTAATAACGGTTACGTCATTAATCACTACATTTTGATAACCAATGTAAGTGGCTTTAATCGTGTACTCACCCGGTTGTAAGGGCTTGATTAAGTAATCACCATCTTCATCACTAAAAACTTTGGCCTTAACAATACCATTCAATTCAAGCTGAATGCTTACAAAGTCCATTGGCTTTTTGGTTTTACCATCAAGCACTTTGCCTCGGATTTCTCCCAGCTGTGATTGTGCACTTGCCAATAGGCAAAATGCGAAAAACGCTGTTAAAAAACTGTATACCTTTTTCATTAATCGAAAATTTATCCGTTTTACGTAATTTCTACAAGTCGGTAAATTAAAGTAATTTGTACTAATAATTCAAAGCCTTGTTAGTAACTTCAATTCTAACTCGCTGAAATGTTTAATTTTAAGTCTTTAATTTTTTTTAACAATACCTCCGATATCTTCCTGTAAGACTCTAAAGTCCACCCCGCTACATGCGGGGTTATCACCGTTCGATCACTCCCGGCTATGTAAGTAAACCATTTTCTCTCTTCGGTATTCATTTTTTCAATATTTTCATTTTCCAACACATCTAAACCAACCCCAAGTAGTTTTCCACTTTCCATTAACTCAGGTATTTCATCCGTATTAACCACTCCACCCCTGCTTAAGTTAAACAACCAAATGTTGTTTCGAAACTTATTAATGTACGACTGATCCACCATTTTTTGGGTTTCTTTTGTCAGAGGCACATGCAATGTAAGGAGTTCTGCTTGCTCAAAAATCTCCTCCATACCTGCCTCTGTAGCCCAACGGTCGCTGTAGTTTTGCAAATACTTATCGTAGGCCAAAACCCTTACCCCAAAACCGGATAATTTTTTCGCAACTGCTTTTCCTGTATTTCCGTACCCGATTATTCCTACTGTTCTTCCCGACAACTCTAGTCCTCGATTCCCGTTTCTATCCCAAATCATTTTTCTCACTTCCGCATCGCCTTTGTTAATTTTTGCAAATAAACTCAACATCATTCCGATGGTGTGTTCACCTACTGCATCACTATTGGCTTCACCTGCATTAAACACAAATATTTGTTTTTGTTCGGCAAAGAATTCATCAATATTATCTAAACCTGCTCCTGCCCTGCCAATAAATTTAAGTTTTGGTGCTGCACTTAAAACTTCCGCATCAATTTTGGTTTTGGTTCTTACTATCAAGCCTGTAACAGACGTAATATCATGCAACAACTCCTCACGTGTTGCCAATGGTTTGTACCAAACCTCGTAACCGAGTTGTTTTAATCCGTCTACCAATAACTCGTGCACATCATCAATAATGAGTACCGTTGCTTTATTTTCCATAAACGGTTACAGTTATTAGTAATATTTTTTTAACAAATGGTTGCATGTTTACCTCTATCTAAATTGCAATGTACATTAAACGACCAATGGTAAAATAAACTGCTAACCCTAGCAAATCGTTAGTGGTGGTGATAAACGGTCCTGTAGCAATGGCAGGATCTATTTTAAACTTATGCAAAGCCAGGGGAATAAAAGTTCCCAAAACCGAAGCAAAAATAATTACACTCAATAATGCTGTGCTTACCGTTAAACTAAGACTTAATGAATCGGCAAAAGCATAATTGTAAGCAAATAACAATAATGAACACACCATGCCATTTAATAATGCCACTCTTAATTCTTTTAAAACTTTTGGTAAGATAAATGAAGTACCTAATGTATCGTTGGCTAAGCCTTGCACCACAATTGCCGATGATTGCACACCCACATTACCACCCATAGCTGCAATCAATGGCATAAAAAAAGCCATTTCCGGATGAATTTTTAAGGTACCTTCATAGATTTCAATAAACCTTGAAGAGGCAATACCACCTAACAATCCAATTAATAACCAAGGCAAGCGAGCTCTGGATAGAATCCAAACTTTATCAGTCGCATCAACGTCTTCTGTAATACCCGACATTAATTGATAATCTTCATTCGCTTCTTCTTTAATCACCTCCACCACATCATCAACTGTAATTCTACCCACCAATTGGCCAAGGGCATTTACAACCGGTAATACCACCAAATCATACTTTTTAAATAAATTGGCAATGGATTCACTATTGGTTGATGTAGAAACAGATATCACTTCCTTATTCGCAACTTGCTCCAACAAAGCATCGGGAGCAGAAAGAATTAAATTTTTTAAGGTAATTAAACCATACAAACGTTCAAAATCATCTGTGATGTAAACCACATATATGGTATCCACATTTTCTGATTGTCGCCTAATTTCTTCAATACATTGCGCAACAGTCCATTTATAATTGGCCTTTACCAACTCAAACGCCATTAAACTACCGGCCGAGTTGTCATCATAACTGAGTAACGACAATAAATTAGATGCAAATTCAATATCAGAAAGTTGACCAATTACTTCTTCCTTTTCTTCAATACTTAAATGACTCAACACATACGCAGCATCATCACTATCCATGTGTTGTAAAAACCGATCGGCAATTTCTTTTGCATCATACCCATCCAAAAAAGAAGACCGAACATCTTCTTCCATTTCAATTAAAGTTTTTACGGCTTTCTCGGTATCAAGGCAAACCATCACCTGCCTCGAATCATTTTTATCGAGTTTATTGAGTAATTCAGCCACGTCTTGCGGATACATTGCTTGCAGCTCTTGTTGCAGATCATCCAACAAATCATTTGCAATAAGTTGCTTGATGTGTTTGGCAAATGCTGTATCAATTACTTTGTTTTCCATGTTGCTCCACTAATTGTGTTAGTTGTATAAAATCATCAACCGATAATTGTTCTGCTCGCTTATCCGCAAACCCTGAGGGTTGCAAAATACTATCGTTTACGCCAAATTGTGCTATGGCATTGCGCAGTTTTTTTCTTCGTTGGTTAAACCCTGCCTTAACCACACGAATAAACAATTTGTGATTAACCTTTGGAATCTCTTGCTTACGCACCAACTTAATTACTCCTGATTTTACTTTGGGCGGTGGTGTAAAAACACCTTCATTTACAGTAAACAAATAAGTAGTTTCATACAGCAATTGCGTAAGCACACTGGTTATTCCATATTCTTTTGAACCATGTGTTGAACAAATTCTTTCAGCCACTTCCTTTTGAAACATACCAACCATAACCGGTATATTTTCATATTGTTCCAAAATTTTAAATACAATTTGGGTTGAAATGTTGTAAGGAAAGTTACCGATTACCCCTAACTCACCCTTAAATAACTGTGATAAATCGGCTTGTAAAAAATCAAGCAACAAAAATTGATTGGCTTGATGACTGTAATGATTTTTTAAATACTCCACCGATTCTTCATCCACATCCAATGCATAGAACGAAACGCCAGATTGAATAAGGTATTTGGTAAGTACGCCCATGCCGGGGCCAACCTCAATTACTTGTTGCACTTGTTGCTGCTCCAACATGGCATCAACAATGCGTTGCGCAATGGTTTCGCTGTTTAAAAAATGCTGACCTAATTTTTTCTTCGGCTTAACTTTATCGTTTTGCTGCATATTGCAAATAGAATAAATTTTATGGATTAAACTCTGAATATTGCTGTGTTTGTTTTTTTCATAGATTTGTCGGGTTGAGAAATAAAAATATGACTACTTTAATAAAATTAAAAAATACGGCTAACAAAACTGCATCTTGCTTTTATTTGGTTGATAAAAAATCAGACCTAAAAAAAACAGGATTAAACAAGGATGAACTTGCTTACGTTAAAAAGAAACACACAGCCAAAGATTATTTTATAACCCTAAATAAATTTGATAAGTTGTTATTTATTCAATACACCGATGAGTGGGTTGAAGAACACGAGCATCAACAATTAGAACTGTTGCGTGTTGCAGGCAGCAAAATATGCGGGGCAATTAATGCACACAAATACAATCAAGTAAATTTGGTTAATCTGTCTTCGCTGCATGATGAAAGTTTACTAACCGTTGCAGAAGGGTGCGCATTGAGCAACTATCAATTTATCAGGTATAAATCATCAAAAGAAAAAAACACACTTACCGAGGTATCAGTTGTTGCATCAAAAATAGCGGTTGCACAAATCACAAAATTGAACGTATTGTGTGAAGCTGTTTGTAAAGCACGTGATTTGGTAAATGAACCTCAAAACACATTAAATGCCGTAACCTTTGCCAATGAAATGAAACAAATGGGAAAAGCATCAGGGTTAAAGGTAGAAGTGTTGAATAAAAAACAAATCCAATCCTTAAAAATGGGTGGATTACTTGCCGTTAATCAAGGCAGTAAAACACCTCCAACTTTTACGGTAATGGAGTGGAAGCCAAGAGGTGCTTTCAATAAAAAACCTTTGGTATTGGTGGGTAAAGGCGTGGTGTATGATACAGGAGGTTTGAGTTTAAAACCAACCGCCAACAGCATGGATTACATGAAATGTGATATGGCCGGAGGCGCATTGGTTGCCGCAACCATGTATGCCATTGCAAAAGCAAAACTACCTGTTTATGTAATTGGCTTGGTGCCTGCAACCGATAATAGACCGGGTGAAGATGCTTATACTCCGGGAGATGTAATTACCATGTACGATGGACAAACCGTGGAGGTATTAAACTGCGATGCCGAAGGACGTTTGTTGTTGGCTGATGCATTGGCTTATGCTAAAAAATACAATCCTGAATTGGTGATGGACTTTGCAACTTTAACAGGTGCTGCGGCTGCTGCCATTGGCGGATACGGTATTGTTTGTATGGGAACTGCCGATGAGGCCACAAAATTAAATTTAAAACTAAGCGGAAATCAAACCTACGAGCGATTGGTGGAGTTTCCGTTATGGGATGAATATGGCAAATTATTAAAAAGCGACATTGCCGATATGAAAAACATTGGAGGCCCAATTGCAGGTGCAATTACGGCAGGGAAATTTTTAGAAAAATTCACCAAGTATCCTTGGATGCATTTTGACATTGCCGGTCCTGCATGGAATAATTCAGCTGATGCCTATCGCCCTAAAAATGGTACCGGTGTTGGCGTACGCTTAATGTTTGATTTCATTACCAACCTTATAGAAAACAATTAACAAACTCATGAGTAAACTTCCTATTATAGGTATAACCATTGGCGATTTAAACGGTATTGGACCCGAAGTGGTAATTAAAACTTTATTGGATAACCGCATTGCCGATTATGCTACGCCTGTTGTATATGCATCACCCAAAGTTATTTCGTATTGGAAAAAAGCAATTAATCATCCTGAATTTAATTTACATATCATCAAATCATTGGATCAAATTCACCACAAAAAATCAAATGTATTGGTGTGTTGGGATGATGAGGTTGAAATTAAACCGGGCGAGGTAACTGAAACCGCAGGAAAGTATGCTTTAAAAAGTTTAGAAATGGCGGCAAAGGATATTAAGGCAGGAAAAATTCATGCCTTGGTTACTGCGCCATTAAATAAGCACAACATCAATAGTGAATCAGTGCCTTTTAAAGGACATACCGAATACTTGGCAAAAATTGATGATCAAAACAGCGATTACATCATGATGTTGGTGAGTGATGCTATGAAAGTTGGGTTGGTTACCGGACATGTGCCGTTAAAAGAAGTGGCTCAAAAAATTTCAGTGGAGTTGATACTAAAAAAATTGCGCGTAATGCAAAAGTCGCTTCAAACTGATTACAGCATTACCAAACCAAAAATTGCCGTGCTGGGCTTAAATCCGCATGCGGGCGACAATGGTTTATTGGGTGCAGAAGACAAAGACATTATTGCCGTGGCTTGCAAACAAGCCCAGGAGGAAGGTTTAATTGCCTATGGACCATACCCTGCCGATGGATTTTTTGGCAACAAGAGTTACAAAAAGTTTGATGCTGTTTTGGCCATGTACCACGACCAAGGTTTGATTCCATTTAAATTCTTAGGCTTTGAAGATGGTGTGAATTTTACGGCTGGATTAAGTTTTATTCGCACCAGCCCCGACCATGGAACAGCTTACGATATTGCAGGCAAAAACAAAGCAGATGAGAGCAGTTTCAGAAATGCCTTATACACAGCAATTGATTTGGTGAGAAGAAGAAACGAAAACTTCAAACTTGCCGAGAACTTTTTGCCTATTTCACAGATGCGCAAAGAAAGATTTAGAATAGATTTTTAATACCATAACAAAGCCCTCGAATGAGGGCTTTGTTGTTTTTAGAGAATAAAAAAGTACCTAATACTTTATCAATTTAATGATTTTGGATGAATTGCTTGAGCTTAGGTGTAAAAGATAAACAGATGGCGTTAAATCATTCAAATCAATCATTCTTGTTTTACTACCTGAAGGAATATTATCCGAAAGAATAAGTTTTCCAGCTATATCTCGCACTTCAATTTTAATAGCACTAGTTACAGAATTCAATTCAATTTGTAATTGATCAGTAACAGGATTAGGGAATACAACCACATTATCCAGTAATGATTCATTTAACCCAGTATTTTTTTGAAAAATAAATCCTGCAAGTGAAGCATTTCCTGATGGCGTTGTAACCATCACATCTCCTGTTGCACCCGTATCAACAATAGCTGCAATGGAGGTATTACTTAATACGGTAAAATTACGCGCTTGAACTCCGCCAAACATAACCTGGGTGGTGCTATTAAAATAATTACCCGTTATACTTATGGTATCACCAGTTTTTGCAGTAGTTGGCGTAAATGATAACACCACTGGTAGTGGGTTGATAATTGAAACTGATAAATTTGCACTATCCGCACAATTGTTAATATTGGTTACATTAACACTAACTTTTCCTTGACCAGGAGATATCCAATTTACTACCACAGAATCTAATGTTTGACTGCCTATGATTACTCCATTTTCAATGGTCCAAAGATAGTTGTGATCATTTAATGCATTTACTTTGTAAGTGTAATTAGTTCCTGGTATAAGCGCCATTGAACTTCCAAAAATGGTATCCACAATTGGCAAAGAGGCTATGGTTGCCAAAACAGGGACCCTAATAGGTGATTTACATCCTAAAGCAAAAGCCTCTGCATAAAAAGTCTTGGTGTTGTTTAAATTGGTAATATTGATTTCTTCACCAGTTGCTATTACACCTCCACCTGTTAAATTAACATACCACCTTATGGTTCCTGAATTAGGGGTAGCCTTCAAAAGCAAGTTACCGCCTCCACATCTCACACCAGGGGTTGTACTAATCACTTCCGGATTGGGTTTAACAACTACCCTAATAACATTAGTAAAATTTGTACATCCTAAGAGCGTATCGGAAATCAATAAACTGTAAACTCCTGTAACACTATCAATATGGTTAAATTGGTTGGCATTAAAAATAGGTGAATTATTTCTAACCCACTGGTATTTATATGCTGGTTTATTAAATCCTACCTCTAATAACACATGGTTGCCTTCACAAATGTTTGTATCTGTTTTTGCAAGAATGGTTGGTTTGAAAATATCGGCTGTGTTTACCTCAATACTATCCATGGCTGTAAACAAAACTGAGCTTCCCTCAATTTGATATTCAAACCTAATATAATATTTCCCTGCAGATTCATACCTAAACGAATCAATAAACATTAAACGTGGTTGACCAACTGAATCCTGAGGTTGCTGAATTGGATTAATATCAATTGGAGCTACCACCCTTGACCCAAATAAAAAGTTAACATCATTCGCCTTTTGGGCAATTTTTATTGAACCAGAACTTAATCTTCTGAATGATGGGTGTTTGTAAACTAAAATCTGATGAGATCCACACCCCAAATTTCTTTGATTAATTCTGAACTCAAGCTTGGGGCTAACCAAAATACTAAATGTGGTTTGAACCCTACCCGGATTTGGACACCTATTATCTAGTGCATTAACAGTAAAATAGTAAGGTTTGGCACGTTCATCTGAAGTATCAGTTTGCCAACAAAACTGCCAACTATCCTCCCTTGGACGAGGCAAAGATGAAGTTATAGTATAGGTAGGTACAAAGCTAAGTTTTCCCGGTCGAACTATACCTTCATTCCAAGTAATAAAAGTAGTATCAAATCTGGGAATATTAGGGTAAACGTCAGAATCTTTAGCCGTAATAGTAAAACATAATTGATCTCCAGAAGCAATTACATAATTCGTTTTAGGTTGACCAAATGGCAAAGAAGGTGAGGTGGTAAAACGAGGAGGATAATTACTTAAACAATTGAAAATTTGTAATTGAACTTCTCGTTGGGTAAGACCAACTAAAATAGGCACACCATTACTATTGGTTGCCCATTGCTTAACAATAATATTAATTACCCCTAATAAATTGTTAGGATTATTATTAATCGGACGAAAACTTATGTCACCCTTGGCGGAATCAATCACAATGAATGGCCCATTAGGTTGTGGATAATTACTGTGGGGTGGTAATGCAGAATTTAAAGGGAATGGATAAGTAGCTGAAAATGGTGTTTGATAAATGACCGATTGACCACCATTGTTATAAGCTGGACCAATTTCAAAACTTAACGAGTCAAAATCGGGATCAATTGCACCTAAACTTATTGATGCAAGCTCACCACTGCAAGCTGCAGCAACAGGCTCATTTTTAAATATTGGTGACGAATTCTTACAACCTGAACCTGATTGCCAAAAAATATTTATTGTGGCCCCAATCCGAATACCTGTAGAACTTGAACTTATTATATTTGCAATACCTGCGTTTCTGCAACAAACCTCCCAATATATGTCCCAATAGGAGCAGGTATTGGCAACATTCAACGAGGGCAAATTCAAATTAAGTGTTCCTTCAAACACATACAATTCAGTGGAGGGGTTATTAGTACCAGGTTGCACAGCTCCCATATTAGTGCATCCATTTTTGGCGCTATTTCCGCAAACAGCAATACTTGCCAGTCCGATATCTTGTACTTTTATTAACGACACGTTAAAGTTTACTTGATTGGGTGTTGCACTACAACCAGCTGGATTTAATGTTGTATTAGGTCGAGCAGTCATTGTTTGCTGACATGATGAATTTGAACAAAGTGGTATTCCTCCACAGTCTTTGTAAAGGGTAAGTGTAACTTTCCAAGTTCTAGGACCAATACATTCATAACCTACTTCTCCACCAGAAATATGGGTTGAAAATGTAGCTAAAGAATATAATAACAGACAAATTAATAAAGTAAGGTTTTTCATGGCATTAGGATAAAGGTAATCGAATATAATTTTTACAACCTATATCAACAATAAAAAGAATATCGTTAAGAAACTTTTTAGAATTCTATTTGAAATGAAATTTAGATGAAAAATGGAGGCGAGAGGATTTACTAGAATTTTATAAATAAAAAAGTCTTCCATTGACAATGAAAGACTTTTTTTATTTCGTGGGAGCAACAGGGTTCGAACCTGTGACCCCCTGCTTGTAAGGCAGGTGCTCTGAACCAGCTGAGCTATGCTCCCAAATGTAAAGATACTTTAGTATGTTTTTTACCGTTATATCCTTTGTTATTGGGTGTGCAAAGATATGTTGGATGTTTATAAATACAAGCCTTTTGGACATTTTTTTTTAAAATATTTGCAACCTACTGAACATCAATTTGAATTTTTAACGTCATGAAGAATCGTTTTGGGAAGATTTTGGCAGTTTTTGCATTGGTTATTCTACTGGCTGTGGCCGGCCTCGTAACCTGGGTGTTTATGCACCAAAATCAAATAAAACAATATGCCATCCGGCAACTCAATGCGTACTTAAAAGTACCTATTCAGGTGCAATCCGTTGAAATGAACTTAATCGGTAACTTCCCCAAAGTTAGCATTGATTTTAATGAAGTGGTGATGAATGACCCGATTCAACCCAACAAACAATTGCTCGCCTGTAAACATATTTATCTTGGCTTTAATGTGTTTGACATTATCCGCCAACAATATCGTTTTAAGTTAATTAAATTAGAAGATGGTGAATTGAATATCTATTTTGATGAACAAGGAAAATCAAATCTGGATATTGTAAAAACAGATTCATCCGCGCAAGAAGACAAGCAACCTTTCGGGCTATACTTAAATGAAATTGTATTTCAAAACGTAGACATTAATTACCAAAACAAACAGCAACAGCAGCACATCATATTTACAGCACACCAAGGTAAATTGTCCGGTTCAATTTATAACTCAAGTGAAGAGTTGGATTTTAATTGTAACCTTTTGATGCAACAACTGCAAAGTGGTGGTATAAACTATATCAAAAATAAAAAGTTGAAGTTAGATGCTGCCATTGCGGTGAATCAAACCAATCAACTATTAACTATTGCGCGGGCAAATATTGAATTGGGATTACTAAAATTAAAAACACAAGGCACTGTAAATTGGAGTAAAACCAATACACGGTACAATATTCAATTTACTGGCGACAATCCGGATATTAATGCGTTAATGGCCATGCTTCCGGGAAATGAAAAAATAATTCCGGAAGACTTTATAAGCAGCGGGCAAATTCATTTTACAGGAAAAATAAATGGTGCATCGGGTGCAAATGTTCAACCGAATATATCATTCACATTTGGCATTAATCAAGGGAGTTTGGAGCACACTGCTTCCGGTTTAAAAGCAAATAATATCAAATTAAACGGCCTGTTTGATAATGGAAAAAGCATCAACGGCAAGGATGCTCGATTAAACATAGATAACCTTTCGTTTGTATTGAATGAGCAAACTTTTAACGGATATTTACGCTTAACAAATTTGAACGAACCCCAATTGGATGCGGCTGTTAAAGGCAAATTAACGGCAGCCACAATCAACCAATTATTAAAAAAACAAGGTGTTAACATACAGCAAGGATGGCTTGATGCCGATGTAATGTATAAAGGTAAAGTAAGTGCGTTAAAAAATATGTCACAGCTCTCGCAAGGCCAATCAAAAGGTGCCATCACATTTGAATTTTCAGGCATTCATTACAACAACAACCAACCTGACATGGATTGGGCCAAAGGCTCCTTTCAACTTAGCGGAAATGATTTAAACATGAACCAATTGGCTTTAAAATTAAAAGATAGTGATATTAAACTATCCGGCTCATTCAACAATATCATTCCTTTTTTAGTATTAAAAGATGAACCGTTAACAGCGAATATTACTTACTATTCCAGCCTTTTAAACGTAAAAAGTTTTTACATACCAGTAACCAATACACAAGAAGAATCATCAAGCAAAACGGGATTTGAATTGCCTAAAAATGTGATTATCCGTGCTGATGTAAAAACAGATAAATTAGTGTATAATCAATTTGAAGCAACCGAATTAACAGCAAACATTAACTGGGAAGGAAACACCATAAAAGTTTCGCAATTGCAATGTAAAAGTCAGGAAGGCAATATTTCGCTGAGCGGCAGCATTGAACAAGCTGCAGATAAACGTTTTTTAATTACGGCTAAATCAAACTTAGATAAAATTAATATTCAACGCCTGTTTACCGTGTGCAATAATTTCGGACAAACCGAAATAACCGATAAAAATTTAAGTGGAACGCTAACCGGGCAAATTGAATTGATAAGCGTTTGGAGTGAAGCTTTGGTATGCGATTTAAATAAACTGTACGTATCAGCAAATGTGAAAATCAGCTCCGGTCAACTCGTTCATTATAAACCTTTGGAATCGTTAAGTC
>JBKDBG010000010.1:0-28270 GCA_046314755.1 Bacteroidota bacterium
TAATTGGTCTGTGTTCTTCTATGTAAAAGTTGATAGCCTCATTTACATTAGGTAGATAACTATGCGGCAGGCGATGAATTTTTTTTGTGCTATCCGTCCAACTTAAACGATTGGTTTCTAATATCCACTCCCAACCACCTACTTTAGCGATATCAGTAGTTTGGCTCAGTAATGCTTTTAACTCTTCTTTTTCAGAAATATCTGTAATTAGAGTGCTTGTACGATATTCACCATTCGTTTCATCATAAAATACTACCGAAGAAATTTCTATAGGAAATCGCTCTCCACCTTTTTTTAAACCCACTGCTTGAGTTACGAGTTTACCATCCACCATTCGCTTACGAAGTAACTCTTCTGAATTAATACTTGTATGATCAATAATACCAATTCGTCCAATTTGTCGAAGTTCTTCAATGGTATAGCCAAACATTTCTTCGGCACGTAAACTGGCATCCAAAATTTCTCCACTAGGCTTGCCCAAAATAAATGAACTTAAAGCATGGTCAACAACCGATTTGTATTGCGCACCAATTGATTGGATTGCCATATTACGTTTAATAAGCGTAACAATAGCAGGTACAATTTCTTCAATGGCTTCTTGTTCGATAACATTACACACGCCATGATGCAGCAGGCTGATGATATCCGATTTAGGCAATTCAACACCAACTAAAAAAATACCTAGCACGGTTTTCTCTGATACTTGCTTAATTAAGTCGGTTAAACCATCAGAAGATTTGGAGTGAACAATACAAAAGCAAAACTCTTGTTGAGTTATTGTTTGAAGAAGTTCGGCAGGAGTTCCTACCAATTGATTTGCAATAGCATAATTACGAATTAACTCGTGTTCAAAAACACGATTCCATAGACCAACATCATTCGTTAGCGTAATGAGATTACGATTAGGCTGTTTCATGCACAAGGGTTAAATGCATAACAAATATTCTAAATCTTTAATTTAAAACCTATGGATAATTGTGAATTATGTAAAATACTTGGTTTCTGATACCTTTGTTATTGTTCACACATTACCTTTTGTACTCATGAAGCGAATTGCGTTATTCCCCGGGACTTTTGATCCAATAACCATTGGACATGTTAATTTGGTAGAGCGCGCCTTACATTTATTTGATGAAATCATCATAGGAATTGGGCATAACAGCAGCAAATCAACCCTGTTTTCGCTAGAGCAACGTATGCTTTGGATTGAACAAATTTTTAAAACCGAAGATAAAATCAAAGTGATTTCCTACGAAGGTTTAACGGTTGATTTTTGTAAGAAAAACAGTGCACAATACATTATTCGTGGATTGCGCAACATGAGCGATTTTGATTACGAAAAAAATATTGCACAAATGAATAAATTGGTGAATGGTGATGTAGAAACAATTTTTTTAATGTGCGACCCAGCTTACACCCCCATTAGCAGCAGTGTGGTTCGCGATTTAATACGTAATCAAGGCGATGCCCGACCGTATTTGCCTGAAGCGGTTCATAACTACCCGATTTTACTAACCTAAAGCATTGCTTTTAGCACCAAGCGATTGCCGTATTTCCCCCATCGTTGGGTGTCGCTCATTAATAACTTACGATAGCCGTCCTTACTTGTTTTTTCAACCTTACGCATGGGTTTAAAAGCCAAGTCTTCTTCCACAGGAATAACCGTTTCAACCTTAGTTGCAAATATGGTGGTGTTAAACCTTGGAATCACCACACCCATAATCATACCTGGCAATCCTGCAAAAAAATCAGGACCACCGCTCACCGGTATAGCGTCTGCATAAAACGCAATTACAAATAAGGAATCGTAAATTACGGTGGTGGCTCTGCGGCACATGTAACCCGAAATTTCCCTAAACTCTCCGGTTAATTTCCATTCCGGTTTTGAAATAGAATCAACAATCACAAATCCCTTTTCATAAATCATTCGATTGGCAATGAAACTATCTGTTTCAAAACTGGTAAGTTGGGATACCTCTGTTACTGTTTTGAACCAGCGCAGCATTGGGTGTTCATCTTCTTGAATGGTTTTATAAACTGCCTTTTTAGGTGTAAATGCCAATTGAAAAATATCAACCTTATACTTTGGCATATTTTTCTTCATTTCTTCCAACCACATGTTCTCCTCTCCTTCTTCTTCTGCTTGTTGTGTTAAATCTTTTACCACACTGTATCTGCGTTCATAAGTTATTTTACCGTTAAGCAGTATTTGTTGAGCAGATAATTTGCTCAAACTAAAAAGTGTGATGGCAATTAAAAAAAATCTGTTCATTATTCCCCCTCTTGATTTTGTGCACCGTTTCCGGCACTGTTAAAGTTGTAGGTAAAACGTACCAAAAAATACCTGCGCAATACCGTATGTACGTTTTGATTAATGAAGTTACTGTTATTGGTTCTTCTAAACCCTAAATTCTGATTCAACAAATCACGAACCTCTACAGAGGTTTCAAAGTTTTTCGACTTGCCAAACTTTTTACTCAGCGCCAAGTTGATGATGGTTACATTTAAGTTATCTCTAAATTCAGGAGTTTTTTGGCGAATATCCATTTCAACCTCACTGCGTAACACAAACTTCTTGGGTAAATATAACTCAGCATCTACACTGTAGGAGTAAATCCAAAAATCACTTACAATATCTTTACGTATAGAAGACACATTGCGATTGTAGCTAAAATCAGCACCCAAATCAACCCAATACAGTTCATCTTCACCTTTACTAAAGCTTAAACCAAAACTGTGGCGTTGCGAATTGTTTACGTTATAAAATCCGTTTAAATAATTTACATTTCGAGTTAGGTTGCTATTGGCATTGATGTTCATGCTGATGTCTAACTTTTTAAAAGTGGTATAGTAATACATATAACCTGATGCTCCGCGATTTCCATCCACATTAATCGTTTGATGCGTTCTTCTGCCTTGTGCATCCACGGCATCAAATTGTGTGAAGGCATCGTAGGTGTGATCAAAGCTAAGTGATGCCCAAATGCCTGTTCCGGTTAATGGTTTATAGCTGTTGTAATTTAGGCGGTAATTATTGCTAAAACTTTGACGAAGATTAGGGTTGCCTATATATAATTCTAGCGGATTCATATTATCAACCAAGGGTTGAATTTGTTGAAGCGAAGGTTGCTGTGTGCGTCCGCTGTAGTTTAACTCAAATGAGGATGAAGTACCTATTTTATAATTGAAACGTGCTGAAGGGAAATAATTAATAAAGGATTGTGTTTGAAGTTGATTATTGACCAAATTATTTTGACGCAAATCAGTGTGCGAAATACGTCCGCCTATGCTCGTGGTTATCTTTTTAAATTGGTACTTTAATGCCAACCCTCCTCGATTAATCAAAATATTATACCTAAAATCATTACTTAATGAGTCTACTCGATTATCATACTCATTCAAATTATTTTTTTCATAAGTAAAACGGGCACTTTTATTTGATTCGGTATTAAAACCATAATCAGCCACAATAAAAAATTTATCATTTAAAGGCTCCGTATAAGATGTGTTGATATTGTACTCAGAACTTGATGTTTCATTCACTTTTTTCTGGTCTATTTGTACTAAACTGTCATTCGTAAGCGAACGAACAAATCGAATATCAGATAATAAAAAGCCACTGCTTGATTGATTGTTATATTGCTGTGAAATGGCTAATGTAAAGCTTCTTCCTTTGGTTCTGAACTTTCTGATGTAGTTTAAGTTTGTTTCTAAATTCTCATTAGAACCATTATCGGAAGTAGAGCGATTATTTGCATTCACAAGTGCCCCTTCTTCATTTCTATTTTCAGAAGTAAAGGTGTTGCTTCTTTTAAAATCAGATTGTGCGGCTGATATTTTAAATTTTACCGTATTAAACGAATCGGCAGCTAACACATAATTTAATGACACATTATTGCCAACTCGTTCACGTTTTAACTTATCGTTTTGATTATTGAAATAGAAAGTATCCGGTAAAATATATTGGGTGTAGTTGCTGTCGAAACCGCTTACTTGCATTTCTTTATGCGAAAAGTTAATAGAGAGAGCATGCTTATCACTTTTATATTTATCACTGTAATGCGCTCCGGTGTACCAAGTTTGAGGAATTCCAACTCCATCAAAGTCGTCATTGTTGTTATACCACATATACATGGTTCCGTCTTCATCCGTAAATGTATTGGAATTATCTCCGGCATAACTTTTATTGTCTTCCCAACTTAAACTTGTTTTGTTGGTATTACTCATGGCACCGTAGGCCGATACTTTTTGTTTTCGGTTAAATCGATTAAACATGGCTTCATTCTCATACCGATTATCCGTTCCACCTGCTGCACTCAATTTACCAAAATATCCTTTTTTGGCATCCTCTTTCAATTTCAAGTTGATGGTTTTTTCTACAATTCCATCATCCACTCCACTTACCGTTGCTTGCTCCGATTTTTTATCATACACCTGAATAGATTCTACTTGAGTTGCTTTTAGGTTTCGTGTTGCAATGGTTGGATCATCACCAAAAAATTCTTCTCCGTCAACCAATACTTTTTTCACTTCTTTTCCTTGTGCTGTAATTTTACCGTCCTTATCTACTTGTATACCGGGCAAACGTTTCATTAATTCCTCAACATTGGCATTTTTATTGGTTAAAAAACTATCTACCAAAAATTCGGTCGTATCACCTTTAATTCTAATGGCCTCCAGTCGATCTCTGATAATTGCCTCACGCAGTAAATTGGTTTTAGTAATCATGTAGATGTTACCCAAATTCAAAGTTGTTCGGATTGAATCCAAAGTGACGATATCTTCCAAATCAACAAAACCGGGGCGGGTAACTAAAATACGATAACGTTGTAAGGGAAGTTTATTTATGGCGAATCGACCTTGATCGTCTGCCTTGGCATAATTTACCAAAACAGAATCTTGTATACGCAAAGCGAGAATTTGGGCATAAGCCAAGGTTTTAAAATCATTGGTATCTTTAAGTACTCCATAAATTTGCCCCATTGTTTGAGATTTGGCAAAAATAGAACACACCAATATACAGGTGAGGATTAGGGCTCTTTTCACACGTTAAGGTATTTTAAAGCAAAGTAACGATTCGTGCAGATATGTAGTATGCCGTTCATCAAAATTTTAAGATAAGATAAGGAATATTATTTTGTTGATTGATTGGGTTATGTATTTTCGTTGTATTAATTTAACCGCATGAAAAAGTATCTGTCAATTATAGGATTATTATTTATCATTACCTCTTCCTTCAAATCAGCCAGTGAGTTAACGTGGAACGATTTTGATTCAGGATATAAACTGGCTAAAAAGAAAAAGAAAATAATGTTGGTTGATGTGTATACCGATTGGTGTGGTTGGTGTAAGGTAATGGACCGTGAAACCTATGCAAAAGATAACATTATTCAAGCTATTGAAAAAGATTACATCGCGATTAAGTTTAATCCTGAAATTCAAAATGTAAAATACACATACGAAGGTAAAACTTACACCGGACAAGAATTAGCGGGAGCCATCAGTGAAAATCAACTGAGAGGATATCCTACTACAGTATTTATTAACCCCGCCAACAAAAAAGTTACCGTAATTGCGGGTTATAAAAATCCTCAAGAATTTATTCAACTGCTTAATACCATTAAAACTGATTTGAAATAAATATGGCAGAAGAAGTGATAAGGCTTGAACAAATAAAACGCTATTTTAAAATTGGCGATGTGGAAGTGCAAGCTTTAAGAGGAGTTGATTTGGTGATTAATAAAGGTGAGTATGTTGCCTTAATGGGACCATCAGGTTCAGGGAAATCTACCTTAATGAATGTGTTGGGTTGCTTAGATACGCCAAGTGCCGGTAAATATTTTTTAAACAACCAAGATGTAAGTGCGTTAGATGACGATGAACTTGCTGAGATACGAAACAAAGAAATCGGATTTGTTTTTCAAACATTTAACCTACTTGCTCGCAGCACCGCTCTAGATAATGTGGCATTACCATTGGTTTATGCAGGCGCTTCACGCACGTCAAGGCACGAACGCGCATTAAAAGCCTTAGAGCAAGTTGGATTAGCCGACAGGGTTGACCATAAACCGAATGAATTAAGTGGTGGACAGCGACAAAGGGTGGCTATTGCGCGAGCTTTGATTAATACGCCATCTATAATATTGGCAGATGAACCTACCGGAAACTTAGATACCAAAACCAGCCATGAAATTATGGAACTGATGGAGGAAATTCACACCAAAGGCAACACCGTAATTGTGGTAACCCACGAAGAAGATATAGCCCGCAGAGCGAAGCGAATTGTGCGATTGCGTGATGGTATTATTGAAAGTGATGTGAGGAGTTAAGGTTATTTCCCCGCTTTCTTCTTTCCTTCTGCTGTCATAGCAAACGAACGAGTCATTGTTTTAATGTGTTCTACTTTTCTAAAACGCAATGCACTCCAGTTTTCGTCAACAGCCACAATTCTTACGGGCTCAAATCCTAAATCACCCAACACTTGCCAACCCGTATCTCGGTTAAAATCACAGGTGTATTTTTTTGAAGTGCCTTTGGGATAACAAAAATACATGACGGCATCGGGTAATAAAGCATTTGCTATTGTAGTTGCAAACATTGCAATATCAGCCTGTTTGGTTACGAACACCAACACAAATGCTACGGGTGAATTACCCAATTTTTTGCGCACCTCACAAAATTTACTCATCGCTTCTAATTCCATTTCCAACTCCTCGGGTGCTTGCAATACATATACTACCGATTGATTTTTGTAATTAAGCTTTTTAAAAAGTGCTGTCATGTAACGAAAATAAAAAAAATCCTGCACGATAATCATGCAGGATTTTAAATATGGGAACCAATCTTCAAAAAATTGGAACAACCCTCATGATACTCGGGAGGGAAAACCGGCTTTTCATTAATGTTTAATTTTTAATGATGAATGTTTAATGCGGGCTAATAAAAGTGATAGTTAGAAACCCTCATTCAAAATTTAAAACTCAACATTCAAAATTCATTAAGCGTCAATATTTGCGTACTTCGCGTTGGCTTCAATAAACTCTCTGCGAGGTGGCACTTCGTCACCCATCAACATGCTGAATATTCTATCAGCTTCTGCAGCGCTGTCTAACGAAACTCGTTTTAAGGTTCGTGTTTCAGGATTCATGGTTGTGCTCCACAATTGTTCGGCATTCATCTCTCCCAAACCTTTGTAACGTTGTACATTTACGTTATCAGGATTTCCACCTTTGGCCAAACGTTGAATGGCGTCATCGCGTTGAGGTTCCGTCCAACAATATTCCTCCTCTTTTCCTTTTTTAACTAAATACAATGGCGGTTGAGCAATGTACACGTAACCAAATTCAATTAACTCTTTCATATAGCGGAAGAACAAAGTAAGAATTAAAGTACGAATATGGCTTCCATCTACGTCAGCATCCGTCATGATGATGATTTTGTGGTAACGAAGTTTATCAATATTTAATGCTTTATTATCCTCGGCAGTACCGATACTAACGCCAAGAGCAGTAAACATATTTTTTATTTCTTCGTTCTCGTAAATTTTATGTTCAAGCGCCTTTTCTACGTTTAATATTTTACCACGCAATGGAAGAATAGCTTGTGTAGCACGGTTACGACCTTGTTTGGCGGTACCACCTGCAGAGTCACCCTCTACCAAATAAATTTCACAAACGGCAGGATCACTTTCCGCACAATCGGCCAATTTACCCGGTAATCCGCCACCACTCATAACACCTTTGCGTTGCACCATTTCACGCGCTTTTTTTGCGGCATGGCGAGCAGTTGCAGCTAATATTACTTTTTGTACAATCAGTTTTGCCTCTTTCGGATTTTCTTCCAAATAGTTATTCAACATCTCACCTACTGCTTGGTCAACCGCACCGGTAACATCACTATTACCTAATTTGGTTTTGGTTTGACCTTCAAATTGAGGCTCGGCCACTTTAACGGAAATAACACCGGTTAATCCTTCACGGAAATCATCACCTGAAATTTCAAACTTCAAGTTTTTAAACATGCCTTCTTTTTCGGCATAGGTTTTTAAAGTACGTGTAAGTGCCCTGCGAAATCCTGCCACATGCGTACCACCTTCGTGCGTATTGATGTTGTTTACGTAACTGTGTAAATTTTCGGTATAGCCATGGTTATAGGTCATGGCAACTTCTACCGGAATTCCATTTTTTTCACCTTCTACATAGATGGCAGCAGGCAATAATTTTTCACGTGTACCATCAAGGTAATTTACAAACTCAATCAATCCACCTTCACTAAAAAATGTTTCCTCTCTTAGATTCCCTGCTTCATCGGCACGTTCATCTTTTAAATGAATGCGAATTCCACGGTTTAAAAATGACAACTCGCGCATACGAGCAGCAAGCGTATCAAACTTATATTCCGAAACGGTAAAGATAGATGTATCCGGTTCAAAATATTGAATCGTTCCGTTCTTATTACTTTCTCCAACTACTTTTACATCATATAAAGGTTTTCCGCAACTATATTCTTGCTGCCAAACTTTACCCTCACGATGAACGGTAGTTCTCATTAAGGTTGACAATGCATTCACACAACTTACCCCCACACCGTGTAAACCACCTGAAACCTTATAAGTATCCTTATCAAATTTACCTCCCGCATGCAATACCGTCATTACAACTTCTAATGCCGACTTACCTTCTTTCGGGTGCATTCCGGTTGGAATTCCCCTTCCATCATCTTCTACGCTAATGGCATTATTGGTATGAATGGTCACTGTGATACTTTTACAATAACCCGCTAATGCTTCGTCAATTGAATTATCTACCACTTCATATACCAGGTGATGCAAACCACGAAAACCCACATCACCAATATACATGGCAGGACGTTTTCTTACCGCTTCTAATCCTTCTAGCACCTGAATATTTTCGGCACCGTAATTACTTTTGTTTTCCATTGCACTATCAGTCATAAATTATTATAAAATGAATGTGTAAAAATACACTAAATGCGCCTCCTAACCTAACTTTAACAGGATTAAAACGGTGTGTTTTTCCACAATTTATACCCAATTGAGCACTTTACCCTTAACAAAAAAAACTGATAACCTTCACATCATTTACTGAAAAAAAAGAATATAATTTGTACTCGACATTAATGGCTGTGCATCCATGTACTTTTTTAGAAAAAGCAGTTTAAAATTCAAAATCATCTACGCCTTATTGCTCATCATTATTCCTATTTCCGTTGGTGTTTTAGGTTATATGGGAATTGAAAAGTTAAGGTTTTTAGATGCGTTGTACATGACTGTGATAACCATTGCAACTGTTGGTTATGGAGAAGTTCAACCCTTAACTGATCCGGGAAGAATCTTCACTATCTTTTTAATCATTACAAACCTGGGCATATTTGCTTATGCCATATCACTCATCACCAGTATATTAATACAAGGCGATTTTTTTGAAACATATAAAATCAGAAAAATGAAAAATGAAATAGCAAGCCTCAGCAATCATGTTATTGTATGCGGATTTGGAAGAAACGGTAAAGAAGCTGCAGGCATTTTAAGAAAAAAACGTATTCCTTTTGTCATTATCGAAGCGCGAAAGGAAGTATTGGAAAACGATGAATCCATTACCTATCATTTAACAGGAGACGCCACAAAAGATGAAACGTTGCTGGAAGCAGGGATTTTAAAAGCAAGAGGATTAATTACCACTTTGCCTGACGATGCAAATAATGTGTATGTAACTTTAACTGCTCGAGAATTAAATACACAAATGATTATTGTGAGCAGAGCTTCGGCCGATAGTTCAGTAAAAAAACTGAAGCGTGCAGGCGCCAACAATGTAATTATGCCGGATAAAATTGGAGGTGTTCATATGGCCTCCCTCATAGTGCAACCGGATGTAAAGGAGTTTATTGATTTAATATCAGGACAAGGTGATGACATCATGGTGCAAGAATTTGCCGTAGACAACATCATTCATACTATTGGCGGAAACACGTTATTAGATTTTGATTTAAGAAAAAAAACAGGCGTAAATCCCATTGGAGTTCGCTTTGCTGATGGCACGTATGAAATCAACCCGAGCATGGATAAAACCCTAGCATCGGGAGATAAAATTTTATTGTTGGCAACTCCGCATCAACTTGGTGAGTTTATGAAATTGGTAAATGGCCTTTAACTAATTTTAATTACGCCACAATAATGAGCTGTCACCGTAGCTTAAAAAACGAAATTTATTTGCTAAGGCATGCTCATAAATCATGCGCCAATCATTTTTTACGAAAGCAGCAATTAATAAAATAAGTGTATTTTCAGGTTGATGAAAATTGGTGATTAACCCATCAACAACTTTAAACTCATAACCGGGCGCAATAATTATTTGTGTGCTGCCTTGTAATACTTTTAATTGACGTTCGTTCATAAACTGCACAATGGCTGAAAAAGCTTCATGTGCGCTAGGCAAAGTGATGGTTTGCTCGTAGGGTTGCCATTGATGCACGTAAACAATTTCCTCTTTATTTCCTTCTATTAAAGAAACTCCATACCAATACAAACTTTCTAATGTTCGCATACTGGTTGTTCCAACAGCCACAACCGGCAAGCCATTGCTCAGTTGGTGGTGTAATAAATTAACGGCATTCCATTCTATATAAATGGTTTCTTCATGCATTTCATGGTTGACAAGCTCCTCTGCTTTTACAGGCTTAAACGTTCCTGCTCCTACATGCAAAGTTACTTCAACTTTTTTCACACCGGCTTCGTTTAATTGGTCAAATACATTTTCGGTAAAATGTAATCCTGCGGTTGGAGCTGCTACTGAACCTTGCACCGAGGCATAGATGGTTTGATAGCGTTCTTCATCGCTTTGTTCGGTATCACGATTTAAATAAGGCGGAATAGGTAAGATACCGGCATAATGCAACACTTCACCAAAAAAGAAATAGTCATTATCCCAAGTAAATTTCACTAAAAATAACTCACCCGATTTACCCACTTTTTCGGCTTTTAAAACAATCTTACCCTGTGGGGTCTCAATTTCTTTTTCCAACACATCCTCTTTCCACCTTTTGGCATTACCTACCATGCATTTCCAAGTGCATCCTTTTTTACTTGCATAGGCCAATTGATAATCTAAATGATCAAGCGGTTCAATACAAAACACTTCAATTTGTGCTCCGGTTGTTCGGTTAAACAACATCCTGGCATGAATTACCTTAGTATTGTTAAATACAAGTATTGAGCCTTGAGGTAAATGATGATGTAATCGATGAAAAATAGTTTCATCAATTACGCCATTTTTATAAAGCAATAATTTCGATTCGTCTCTTTTCTCTAAAGGATACAAAGCGATACGATCATCGGGCAAATGATAGCTGTAATCCTTAATATTGATATTCTTAACTTGATCGATAATATAATGCGTCATGGATTATTTGCCCTTAAACTCAGGTTTACGTTTTTCAACAAATGCCTTCATGCCCTCCTTTTGGTCTTCACTGGCAAAACACATATAAAAGTTCTTACGTTCAAAATACAAACCTTCTTGTAAGCCCGATTCAAAAGCCTTTAAAACACTTTCTTTGGCCAAACGTACTGCCACAGGCGATTGTAGTGCAATTTCATCGGCCAACTTAAAGGCTTCATCCAAATAAACCTCTTCCGGAACCACACGGTTAATTAATCCGGCATCAAAAGCTTGTTCGGCCGAGATAAACTTACCGGTAAGAACCATTTCCATGGCCAATGCTTTTCCTACCGCACGGGTTAAACGTTGGGTTCCGCCTGCTCCGGGCATCACCCCTATTTTAATTTCCGGCTGACCAAACTTAGCCGATTCACTTGCGATAATCATATCACAAGTCATGGCCAACTCACAACCTCCGCCTAAACAAAAACCACTAACTGCCGCAATAATTGGCTTTTTTGTTTTTCTGATTTGATCCCAAGTTTCAAACTGGTCTATCATTAACATGTCTATAGCGGTGCGACTTTCCATTTGTTTAATATCAGCACCGGCTGCAAAAGCACGTTCATTTCCTGTAAGAACTATACAACGTACTTCATCATTTTGATCCAACGCTTGCAAAGCATGCTTAAGCTCCAGCATTAACTGTAAATTTAACGCATTCAACTCCTTAGGACGATTTAAACGAATAAGCGCAACATGCGGCTTAATTTGGTCATCAACTAAAATAAACTCGTAATTCATTCTTTTATAGCTTCATTAAATTAAACACAATGATGATTACAATTACAATAAGGAATAATAAGTAAATAAACCTACCTTTGAATCCATTATTGCAAAAGTGGGGCAAACATACAAAAAGCATTTGAAGCAATATTTTGATATTTTTTTTATGAATACCTTGCATTTATAAAATAAACCCCGATATTTGCACTCCTTTTAAAGCTAAAAGCCATGAGAGTTTGTGATTTAACCGGAAAGCGTGCAATGGTTGGTAACAACGTTTCGCACTCCAATACGAAAACTAAGAGACGTTTTTATCCTAATTTACAGGATAAAAAATTCTATATTCCTGAAGAGGATTTATGGATTACTTTGCGCGTTTCTACCAAAGCAATTAAAACCATCAATAAGATTGGTATTACTAATGCTCTTCGCAGATGGGCAAAAGAAGGAACCATTTAATATAGGAGACTGAAAAATGGCACGTAATAAAAATAGAATTCAGGTTATATTAGAGTGTACCGAACACAAAGATTCAGGCATGCCCGGAACTTCACGTTACATCACTAAGAAAAACCGTAAAAATACTACTGAGCGTATTGAGTTAAAAAAATATAACCCAATCCTCAAAAAAGTAACTGTTCACAAGGAAATTAAATAATTAAGTCATGGCTAAGAAGGTAGTTGCTACATTAAAAACCGGAACTGGCAAAGAGTTTGCTAAGGTTTACCGTGCAGTAAAGAACAAAAAAGGTTCTTACTCTTTTAAATCAGAAATTGTTGCCAACGATAGCGTAAAAGATTATTTCAAAAACTAATTTGATCGTTTCAGATATTGGAAAGCACCTTGAATAAAGGTGCTTTTTTTATTTTATGTATGTTTGAGGCAGAATGACCTAAATTTGCAACCGAAATAATTAACTATGGGCATTTTCAGCTTTTTTAGCAAAGAGAAAAAAGAAAAACTTAATCAAGGGCTTGAGAAAACCAAAACCAGCTTGTTTGATAAAATAAGCAAGGCATTGGTTGGCAAAAATTCAGTTGATGATGAGTTTTTAGATCAGTTGGAAGAAATATTGGTAACAAGTGATGTGGGCATTGAAACCACTTTAAAAATAATTAATCGTTTACAAAAAAGAGTAGCCGAGGACAAATACATTAACACCGGGGAACTAAACAACCTATTAAAAGACGAAATCGCCAAACTTTTAGATGAAAATCAACTCAGCACTCCTGAAGATTTCCAAACTAAACGTGCACAAAAACCCTACGTAATTATGGTTGTGGGTGTAAATGGCGTGGGGAAAACCACTACCATAGGTAAACTAGCCCATCAATTTAAATCAGCCGGACAAAAAGTAGTTTTAGGTGCAGGTGATACCTTTAGGGCAGCGGCTGTTCAACAGCTAAAAATTTGGGGCGAACGAAACCAAGTGCATGTGGTAGAACATGGCATGAACACCGATCCGGCTTCTGTTGCTTTTGATGCGGTTAAATATGCAAATGAAAACAACTGTGATATTGTGATTATTGATACAGCAGGAAGATTACACAACCGTGTAGATTTGATGAATGAGCTGAGTAAAATAAAACGTGTAATGGGTAAAATTATCGAAAATGCCCCACATGAAGTTTTATTGGTACTCGATGCCAGCACCGGTCAAAATGCTTTTGAACAAGCCAAACAATTTACTGCTGCCACAGAAGTTAATGCGCTTGCACTAACTAAATTAGATGGTACAGCCAAAGGCGGTGTTGTAATAGGCGTGGCAGATATGTTTAAAATACCGGTAAAGTATATTGGCGTTGGAGAAGGCATTGAAGACCTCCAACTTTTTAACAAACACGAATTCGTAGATTCTTTATTTAATTAATCCCGTTTGCCTTGAAAACAAAACGTAAATCAGATAAAATAAACATCATCACCCTTGGGTGTTCTAAAAACATTGTTGACAGTGAAGTTTTGTACAGTCAACTCAAAGCAAATGATTTTGAAGTTGAACATGAAAGTACAAATGACGATGCTAATGTGATTATCATTAATACTTGCGGGTTTATTGATAATGCTAAACAGGAAAGCATTGATACTATTTTACGCTTTGCCGAAGCAAAACAAAATGGGGAAATTGACAAATTATATGTAACCGGGTGTTTATCGCAACGATACATGCCTGAATTGAAGCAGGAAATTCCTGATGTGGATGAATATTTTGGAACCACCCATTTACCACAACTTTTGAAAACGCTTGGTGCTGATTACAAACATGAGTTAATAGGCGAAAGATTACTCACCACACCAAGTCATTATGCCTATTTAAAAATTAGCGAGGGATGTGATCGTCCTTGTTCATTTTGTGCTATACCAATAATGCGCGGCAAACACGTATCAAAAAGTTATGAGCAAATTGAAAGTGAAGTAAAAAACTTGGTTAAAAACGGCACCAAAGAAATTTTACTGATAGCACAAGACAGTACTTATTACGGCCTAGATTTATACGGAGAGAGAAAACTTGCTGATTTGCTCAAGAGAATTAGTGATGTAAATGGTTTGGATTGGATTAGATTGCATTATGCATATCCGTCACAATTTCCGATGGATGCATTAGATGTGATGAGGGAGCGCAGCAATATTTGTAAGTATATTGATATTCCACTGCAACATGCTACTGATAACATGCTCAAAATTATGCGCAGAGGCATCACTGCAAAAAGAACACAAGAAGTAATAGACAGCATCAGGGAAAAAGTACCCGGCATCGCGATAAGAACAACACTCATTGCCGGACACCCGGGAGAAACGGAAGCAGATTTTGAGGAATTATGTCGTTTTGTTGAGAAAAACAGATTCGATAGATTGGGGATTTTCACCTACAGCCATGAAGAAGGAACACATGCCGGAACATTGACTGACGATGTTCCACAAGAAGTGAAAGAAGAACGAGCTGCCATTGTTATGGATATACAACAAGGCTTTTCGGCTGAGTTGAATAAACAAAAAATAGGAAAAACTTTTAAGGTACTTTTCGATAGAAAAGACAGTGGATTTTGGGTTGGTCGTACCGAGTTTGATTCACCTGAAGTGGATAATGAAGTGTTGGTTGATGCCAAATCAAATTTTGTTCGAATAGGTGATTTTGCAAATGTAAAAATTCACCAAGCAGAAGACTTTGACTTGTACGGCACCATTGTTTAACTCTTTGCATTTTGACTACTAACAATATCAGTTTATCGAAAAGCAGGTTGTTTGATCAAATCATCCTTGATTATATCAGCAATGATGAGAAAATACGCTCGTTTTATGCTTACGAACAACATATTGATTCATTTAAAGAAGCAATAAAAAATAAACGCTTCGATGCAAGTCAACGTAATCTATTGGTACATGCGTTACATCATCAATACAAAAATCACGGTATTGATTTAACCACAAAACATTTAACCTACAAACAAATAAATGCATTAGCGGATAATAATACCTTCACCGTTACAACCGGTCATCAGCTTTGTATCTATACCGGACCGCTTTATTTTATTTATAAAATTATCACCACTATTAAGCTCTCTCAAAACCTAAAAGATAAATACCCGGAAAATCATTTTGTGCCTGTTTTTTGGATGGCCTCTGAGGATCATGATTTTGAAGAAATTAATCACATTTATGTGAAAGGTGAAAAACGGATATGGAATTATTCAAACAACAATCAACCAGTCGGTCGCTTAGGTACTGAAGGAATCGCTGAATTAATTGAACCTCTAAAGGAATTTTGCTCTCATCCCTCAATGATAAAACAGCTGGATGAATTGGCTAACATTTATGCTCAAAGTAATGCATTAGCAGAGGCTACTCGCAAAATTATTCATCACTTATTTCACGAGTATGGATTAATTGTAATTGATGGGGATGATACTAATTTGAAGGAACAAACCATCCCCCTCATCAAAAATGATGTATTTAATCAAATCAACCATCAAGTCATCACTCAGACTAATTTAAAACTCAAGCAAAATTATAAAACCCAAGTGAATGGAAGAGCCATTAATTATTTTTATTTGAGTGATAAAGGAAGAAATCTTATCAAAAAAAATCAAAATGAGTTTCTTGTTGAGAACACCAGTATTAAATTCAATCAAGACACCCTGAATAATGAAATTGAAAAACACCCGGACAGATTTAGTCCGAATGTGATTTTAAGACCCATTTACCAAGAGCAAATCTTACCCAATTTAGCCTACATAGGCGGCCCGGGAGAAATTGCCTATTGGTTACAATTAAAGGATGTATTTGAAGCAAATGCTACACCCTTCCCTGTATTATGGCTTAGAGATTTCAGATTAATTATTCATGAATCTGCCATAAACAAATTACAAAAAATGCAGTTGGAAATTTCGGATTTGTATGAAGACGAATTGGCAGTAAACAGAAAACTGGTAGCGCTAAATAATGATGGTGGACAAGAAGCCTTGATTGAACAAATTGAACATCTGCTGCAAAAGCTCGTTGATATTTCTCAAAAAACCGATAACAAATTAAGCAGCGAATTAATAAATACCAAAATCGAGTTAAGAGACAGATTAAAAAAAATCAATCAGAAATTAGATCAACAACAACGATTAAAAGTTGAAAGTACATTAAACAAATTCATAGGTATTAAGGCTGAATACTTCAGAGGTAAAATCATGCAAGAGCGATTTGAAAATTTATTAAGTTTTGCTGTTCATTATGAAATCGATGGCATGATTCAATTGCTGATGCGGGAACCTTTTATGATTAGGCCTGAAATAAGAACTACAATTATTCAATAATTACTTTAAATAAAAAGTGAGGAATAATTGAGCTATTTAGCCTTGGCATGCTGTTTTTTATGATAAATCTTATAGATTTGAAGAAATAATCATTTAAATTTGACATATCCCCGTAATAAGAAATAATACGATGAAAAAACAATTGTTTGGATTGCTAGCCGCATTTTTTACTCTAAGTTCATTATGTCCATCAGAAATCTATGCTCAAAAAAAACCTAGCCGTATGGGTATTGATTTTAGAGTTGGATTACCAATGATTTTAACTTCTGCAGAACCTAAGCCGGCAGCTTATGGCGGAGCGGGATTAAGATATAACATCAATAATGTACTGGTTACCCAATTAGATATGGACGCTGGGGCTTTAACGGGTATTGGCAACCAATCGGTGTTTATTCCTTATTTCAGAACCACATTTATCCAAGGTGGACTCAAGTTAGGTATTAATTTAAGTGCTATGGCCTCAGGAAGAGGTAATAAGAACAGATTCAATATGTTTTTGAACGGTGGAGCCAATTACACCATGTTTTTATATGACGAAACACGCTCATTAAATGGTAATACTTATGAAAGATATTTAATTCCAAATTGGGGATTAGAGTCGAGATATTATGCAAACGAGTTTGTAGATTTCCTTGCCGGATTTACGGCAAATTATTCACCAACAACAGGTATTGATAACACTTGGAATAATAAAAGAGGGGATCAATTTTTATTTTTCTATACCGGAATTGGTATCAAACTTTTGAACGCTAAACGCACTCAACAACCAACTTGGAAACACATTGAAATTGCCTATGGTCCTAAGCCTGATGAAGAATTTACTTCATTAGCAAAAGACGTTAAGGATAATAGCAAAAGATCTACTGATAGCATAGCAACTGTACTAAGAAAGGAAATTAAGGGTGTTGACGAGAAAGTAAATACCGTAAATATAAAAGTGGATTCAATGGATGTGAAATTAAACATGATTCTTAATCTACTTGGCGGTGGTAGTGCAAATAACAACAATACGAATTCGAAGGATACCACAAAAACCGGCAAACCCATTGCTGGCCAACCCGGAAAAATTGTTCCTGTTAATCCTCCAACCAAACCTGTAACCAACAGTGCAGAAGCAAAACAAGAGGTTAAAAAGGTAATGGTAACTCCTCAGAAAGTAAAAGAAGCGTATGCCATTGTAGTGGGGTCATTTGTTCAAGATGTAAATGCATTAAATTCAAGAGATAAATATTTAGCAAAAGGATGGGATGCACATATTTTAGGTAGTCCTGAAAGTCAGTACAGACGTATCGTAATATTTAGCAATAATTACTACGAAGCAGTTAAGATTGTTACTGAATTACGTAAAACCGAACAACCTGATGTATGGATGCTAGACATCAATACAGGAAAAGGCGTTTATATCAAATAATATGTTGATAAAAGTGCCAGGTAACAATCCCTGCGCAAACAGATACATTTAGACTATGCTTGGTGCCGACTTGTGGAATTTCAATACATAAGTCGGCATTTTTTATCATTTCATCCGAAACCCCATCTACTTCATTTCCTAAAATTAGGGCGTATTTCAAAGCTGAATCAGGTACAAATGATGCCAACGATATGGATTGAGTTGTTTGTTCAACACACACAATTAAATAACCATTTGCCTTTAAATACGCCAACAATTGAGCATGATTTGTAAAATACTGCCAATCAACCGACTCTGTTGCACCAAGTGCGGTTTTTAACACCTCTTTATTGGGTGGTAAAGGACTGATGCCCGCCAAAAAAACTGCCGCCAATCCAAATGAATCCGCGGTGCGAAACAGACTACCCACATTCTGCCCGCTTCGAATATTATCAGCAACTAATATGATAGGATTTTTATCCGTTTTTTTAAACTCATCAATAGTCAATCTGTTCAGTTGTTGTAGTTTTAATTTTTCGTTTGTCATAGATGTCTACAAAAGTAGTAAATCGTGCAAAAGATAAAGACCGGTTCTTTGGTTATTAAAATTCAATTAATTAAAATTGTAATTGAAATACCTACCCGAAGAACTTGTTTAATGAGAATTAATAGAGTAAATACGATAAATAAATGGATTATTGTAATGGCGCTTGCCATTATAAGCAATTCATTATATGCCCAATATAAGTATACAAGGTATAGCCTTGATATCAATGGAGGGTTAAGTTTACCTCAAACTTCCATATCAAAAAGTCCAAGTGGCTTCTCATGGTTTTCGGAAGTCGGATTTAAATTAACAACCAGCCACTACTTATCCGGACGTTTATCATTTGGTTTAGGATCTGCTGAAGGCAGACAAACTGTTGAAACTCCACAATTTCCACCAAATAATGTAAGTAACTATACCTCTTACAAAACAAACTACTATTATTTAACTGGTAGCGCATATTTAAACTTGGAAAGGGTATTTGATTTGAGGTCAGAAAGACGTTTTAAAAGAACAAACCCTTATTTGGTAATCGGTGGGGGATATATGTTTCCTGATGTTAGGGTGGAAGGAATTTATGGTCAAAGAAAACGATATAACGAGAATATTCGTTTCATCACGAATAACTTCGGGTTAGAAATAAAACATTATTTATCCAATCGATTCGATTTAACATTAGGAGTTGAATACCGGATCATCCAAACTTATTATTTTGACGGTGCCTACACCGATAAAAAATATGACAACTTAATCAATGGTTATGCAGGTATTTCTTACAATATTGGAGCGAATGCCGATAAAAAACACATGGATTGGTTCAATCTTGATAATAGAAGAGATATTATTTTTGCTCCTCAAGAAGAAGAAAAAAAGCCTGATAGTCCAATCGTAAAAAAAGAGCAACCAATTATTCCTGATACCTCTTTGGCCATTGTTGATAAACCAATCGACACACCGGAGGATACCACCAATTATGAAGGAAATGAACCGATTGTAATGGAGGAAGTGATCAAAGACTCTGCCATTACGGTTGTTACACCCAATAACCAAGAACCTATTGTTGTGGCGATTCCGGACGCTCCTAGAGCAGACTCTTTACCTGTCAAGAAAACAGGAAGGCATCCTGACCTAGCGGGAAATAAACCAATACAACAACAAATACAAACTGATACCGCAACAAAATTGTTGGTGACAAAACAAAGTAAGCCTGCACGATCACGCTCATTTGATTCCACACATGTGGTTATAGTACCTAAAGCAAAATACAATGTGATTGTAGCTTGTTACAGAGGCACCAAATATGCATTCTTATACAGTGATTTCTTGCGCAGCAAAGGATACCAAACTCAAGTGCTCAGAAGCAATCCAAGATCGAAAATGCTTAGGGTAAGCGTTTATTTTGGTGATGATAAACAAGAAGCAAACAAAGCGCTGAGAAGGTACTTAAGAGAGTTTAAAGGCCAAGCATGGATTCATGTTTACAACCAGCCAAACTAAACCGAAACAGGCGCACTCGTTTTTATTCGATTTGTTCACAAAATGTTTACTGTAGCTAAATTCTAGTGAATAATTTGCCATATTCTTTTATGGCCAAAAATACATCACAGGAAACCCCGCTCATGAAGCAATACTTTGAAATAAAAGCAAAGTATCCGGGGGCAATATTATTGTTCAGGGTTGGTGATTTTTATGAAACATTTGGCGAAGATGCCATCAAGGCTTCACAAATATTGGGCATTGTTCTCACCAAAAGAGCCAATGGAGCCGCATCGCATATAGAGTTAGCCGGTTTTCCGCATCATTCTCTAGATACTTATTTACCTAAACTTGTAAGAGCCGGTCAACGGGTGGCTATTTGCGACCAATTAGAAGATCCGAAGCTTACCAAAAAAATTGTTAAGCGAGGTGTTACAGAATTGGTGACACCGGGAGTATCCTACAATGATAAAATCTTGGATTATAAATCGAACAACTATTTGTGCGCGATATGGATTGACAAAAATCAAGCAGGTGTAGCTTTTTTAGATATCAGTACGGGTGAATTTTTATGTGGGGAAGGGAAAATTGAATACATCAATAAATTGATTCAAGGCCTCAAACCGGCTGAAATTATATTATGTAAACAACAGCGACAAATATTTGAAGAATTAAACGCTGAGAAGTATTATACTTTTTTGTTGGATGACTGGATTTTTACCTACGATTACACCTATGAAAAACTAATCAGGCACTTTTCAACAAGCAGCTTAAAAGGATTTGGTATTCAAGACTTGAATTTAGCAACAATTGCAGCCGGAGTTTGCTTACATTATTTAAATGAAACCCATCACAACGAAATCAGCCACATTCAACGCATTTCGAGGATTGAAGAAGATACCTATGTTTGGCTTGATCGATTCACCATACGTAACTTAGAATTGTTGTCGCCAAATCAAGAAAATGGAAAAGCCTTGATTGATGTGTTGGATAAAACCATTACCCCAATGGGTAGCCGTTTATTAAAACGTTGGCTCGTGTTACCGTTGAAAGAAATTCAGTTTATTGAAGAAAGATTAAACACGGTTGATGCTTTTTTGAACGAAAATGGGTTATCGAATAAGTTGAATGATGAATTGAAACAGGTTCATGACATTGAGCGAATGGTTTCTAAAGTGGCAATGAATAGAATAAGTCCAAGGGAATTGGCACAATTGAATAAATCACTCAAACATTTAATTCCAATAAAGGCATTACTATTAGCCTCACCAAGTAAAGAACTAAATAAACTTGCCAATCAAATTAATGATTGTTCGTGGGTAATTGATACCATTGATAAAACACTTAAACCTGAACCACCTGCTTTCGCAAACAGGGGTGATATTATTCAACCGGGATTAAACGAAGAGCTAGATCAACTGAGAGCAATTGCATTTAACGGAAAAGATTATTTGGTACAGATACAAACTCGTGAACAAGAAAAAACAGGTATACCATCTCTAAAAGTAGGTTTTAATAACGTATTTGGATATTACTTAGAGGTTACAAACACACATAAACAAAAGGTTCCGGCCGAATGGATTAGAAAACAAACCTTAACTAATGGTGAACGATACATTACCGAAGAACTCAAAGAGTATGAAGAAAAAATACTCGGTGCTGAGGAAAAAATTTATGCCATTGAAGAGCGCATGTATAGCGCGTTAGTGAATAGCTTAATTGAATATGTAAATATTATTCAACATAATGCCCTAGTAGTAGGCAAGCTAGATTGTTTGCATGCATTGGCTAAGGTTGCGATTGAAAATAAATATTGCAAACCTAAGTTAAGCAGCGAAAGTATTATTCAATTAAAGGCCAGCAGGCATCCCGTTATTGAAAAGCAATTACCTTCCGATCAAACTTATATTCCAAACGATATTTATTTAGATAAAAACCAACAGCAAATCATTATTCTTACCGGACCAAATATGTCGGGGAAATCCGCTATCCTTAGACAAACTGCATTAGTTATAATTATGGCCCAAATTGGCTCATTTGTTCCGGCAACAGCAGCCGTGATTGGTATCACCGATAAAATATTTACAAGGGTTGGAGCCAGTGATAACATCAGTAGTGGTGAAAGTACGTTTATGGTTGAAATGACAGAAACAGCAAGTATTCTCAACAATTTATCTGACAATAGTTTGGTATTACTCGATGAAATCGGGCGAGGAACTAGTACTTACGATGGCATTTCCATTGCTTGGGCTATTACGGAGTTTTTAGCCAAACATCCTTGCAAACCCAAAACTCTTTTTGCAACACATTATCATGAGTTAAACGATTTGGAAAAACACCATACGAATATTAAAAACTACCATATTGAAATAAAAGAATCAAAAGATAAGGTTATTTTTTTACGGAAACTCGCTCCGGGAGGAACAGAACATAGTTTTGGTATTCACGTAGCTAAAATGGCTGGTGTTCCTCAATTGGTAACAAACAGAGCGCAACAAATTTTAAAAGAACTTGAATCGAACAGACAGGTTGACAAAAAAAGTAACATAGGCCCAATCTCCCCTGCTTTGCAACTTTCTATGTTTCAATTGAACGATCCGGTACTTGAACAAATTAAAACGGATTTGATGACCTTAGATATTAATACGATTTCTCCGGTAGAAGCCCTCATGAAATTACACGAAATAAAAAAATCACTAAATTAGCCCCGTAATCCCCTAATTAACACAATGATACAAAAAACAGTTCGGCTACTAATTATTTTACTCTTTCTTCCTGTTATTGGCATTGCTCAATACTCTCAAGCAACATTTAAACACTTGGGTATTGAGGATGGATTATCGCAAAGCGTTGTAAAATCGATTGTGCAAGACAAATACGGTTTTATGTGGTTTGGAACCAATGACGGATTAAATAAATATGATGGCTACACCTTTAAAGTATTCAGAAAAAAAGAAGGATTAGGTGATGTTGTTATTCAATCTTTATTAATCGTAAATGATACCCTTTTATTCATTGGTACCAGAAATGCAGGTATAGATATTCTTAACCTAAAAACATATAAAATTGTTGGGGCAATAACAGTACAAAATGGCAACTTAAGCAGCAACTGTATTTTCAACCTTCAACTCGATAACAAAAAACAAATCTGGGCAGGGACAGAAAATGGCATTAACATTATTACACCCGATTTTAAGGTAAAAAATAAGATCGCAACTGAGTTGAGTATTGGAAGTATTCACACCTTAAATGAGCAAGAAGCTTGGTTTACTTCCAGAATGCATGGAGTATTTCATTATAAAAATGGTTCATTAACAAAATATACATTCCCTCAAACAGGCAATTTTAATATTAACTATTATGTATTAGTAATTGATCCGAATAAAAGAGTTTGGGTTGGAACAAGTGATGGTATCTATTATAAGAATGTACATAGTAATTCTTTCACTGAATATATTATTCCTAATCTGAGCAATATTTCATTAAAAGTCCTCCAAATTAGTTTAGATAACAGCAAAAATATTTGGATTAACTTACTAAATCATGGATTATTTTACATCAATTCCACCACGCTGAAGCATAGGATATACAAGGAGAACGATGATAAATTGAGCTTAACTCTCAAAACTACGAATACATTATATCAAGATAAAAATGGATTGATTTGGATTGGCACAAACGGCTATGGAGTTGAGTACTTCTTACCTGTTAACAATTTTAAAACCATTTCGAAAGACAATTCAGCCGCCTTTAAGCTTTCAGGAAAAAGCATTAGAGGTGTGAGTGGTTATTATGGCAACCCAAATATGATTTGGGTGGCATCGTATGGCGGCCTTGATTTGGTTGACATAAACATTGGTACGATAAAATCATATTCAAAATCAAACTATGAACAAAACGGTTTAGTTGATTATTCCATTTATGAAATTAATCACATAGAGCCGAACACATTACTTGTTGGTACTGAAACAGAAGGAATATTACTGTTTAACTTAATCACTCAAAAATTCTCTCAACTAAATAGCGTCAACAGTTTTCAGTCGGTGTTTAAATTTTTTCCTGACAAAGACGGCATATGGACAGGCACGAATAAAGGGCTATACCATTTAGATTTGAGTACCAAGCAAACTACCTTTAAGGTGAGTATTAATGATGATCCTGATAAGTTTAACATACACGACATTGATAAAATAGGTGAAGACTTATTATTATCAACCAGCAAAGGTTTGTTTGTGTATAATAAGAAAGAAAATAAACTTAATTTATTAAAAATAAAAAGCAACGAACAGTGGGAGCCTCAGATATATTCAATATTTCAAAAAGATAAGCAATGGTGGATTTGTACAAGAGGCGATGGGTTAATTAAGGCTGAAATTAATCCTTCAGGCAAAAGTTACCGAATAACCGTAAAGAAAATTTACACAACTGAAAACTTGTTGAGTAATGACGTAGTATATGCCGTATTAGCAGACAAAACCGGAACATTATGGTTCAGCTCAAACAACGGACTATCTTCATTTAATGAAAAAACTGAAACGTTACATACATATTTCATTGATGATGGTTTGCAAGGAAACGAGTTTAATTCAAATAGCTATTATAACTCACCAAACGGCAATGTCTTCTTTGGTGGTATTTATGGATTGAGCTATTTCAATCCACAATTGTTTACTCAACGAAACACCAGCCCTATCATCTCATTCACCTCGTTTAAAATTTTTAATCAATCAGTTGATACTGCTTTAAATATTAATGAACTATCAAGCATTCAAATTCCATATTCCGAAAATGTGCTTACGTTTTCATTCTCCACTGCAGATTATTTATCAAAGAAAAGAATAAAATATGCCTACAAGTTGCACGGATTTAACGATGACTTTATCCAACTCGGAAATAACAATACAGTTACTTTTACCAACCTTAATCCTGGAGAATACCTCCTTCAAATAATTGCAACGAATGGGGATGGAGTCTGGGGCCAAAAAGGTCGCGCAATTAAATTAGTAATTGTGCCTCCGTTTTGGCTTACCATATGGTTTTACGTATACTTAGGTATTTTAATCATCATTATTGTTTATTTAATTATTGTTTACAGAACCAGAAAAATAAAGCAAATTAACGAGCGACTTGAAAAGGAGGTTAGTAAACGAACGCAGGAATTATCGGAGAAAAATAAATTGCTGGCTGATGCGAAAGATTATGCAGTTAAATCGGCAAATGCCAAAGTAGAATTTTTAGCTACGATGAGCCATGAAATTAGAACCCCCATGAACGGAGTGGTTGGTATGATTAGCTTATTGGAGAATTCTAATTTATCAGAAGAACAAAGAACGTATATTGATGTAATCAGAAATTCAACAGATAATTTAATTCAAATTGTAAACGATATTCTTGACTTTTCTAAAATTGATTCGGGTAAATTAGAATTGCATTTTGAGAAAGTACATCTGCATAGGTTAGTTGATAATTGCATGGAACTTTTTTCGGGAAAAGCATTTGAAAAAAATATTGAGCTTGTCAGTTTTATTGACAATCGAATTCCGGAATACATTATTACAGATCAAACAAGGTTAAAACAAATATTATTTAACCTGATTGGCAATGCAGTTAAGTTTACTCCAAGCGGACATATTTTATTAATGGTAAAAACTGATAATGAGAACAACTTGGTTTTTTCGGTTACAGATAGCGGCATTGGTATTGCTCCTGAAAAACAAGATCGTATTTTCGAACTTTTCACTCAAGCCGATAATTCAACCTCTAGAAAATACGGAGGTACAGGACTAGGTTTAACCATCAGTAAAAATTTGGTTGAACTGATGGGAGGAAAAATAAAAGTAAACAGTAATGAAAATGAAGGAGCCACATTTACTTTCAATATTAAAGTAGAAAATCTATACCAAACAGACGAGATCAACCAAAATAACAGCAACTACAAACATGTATTAGTTGATTTTACCAATCCATTAACAAGTAAAAGTTGCGCACATTATATTGAAACGTATGGTATCAAAACATCTATTGTTAGTAAGGGAACACACTTACCTCAGTTATTAAGAGATCAAGATATTGATTTAATCATAACGGATAATTTGACGACCTTGGTAGGTGTAAAAAATTTAAAGACTGAAAATGTCCATATCGCATTATTTGCAAACAAAAAAATTAATGATGTGGCCTTAGATTATTTCTACCCGAAACCATTTACGCGACATAAACTAACCAACATACTTATTTCCAAGTCGGTGAATCAAGCTCAATCGGCAAAGAAAGAGAGTGATAATTTATTTGCGAAACAATTTCCACTTCGAATTTTGGTGGCAGAGGACAATTCAATGAACCAAAATATTTTTAAACGCATTTTTCAAAACATGGGATATGAAATCACAGTGGTAGAAAACGGGAAGTTAGCCACTTGGGAGGTTGACAAGAAAAAGTTTGATGTAGTATTCATGGATATTCATATGCCTGAGATGGATGGAATTGAAGCAACAAAAACAATCATTGAAAAGAAAGGTCAACAAGCTCCGGTTATCATTGCCCTTACGGCAAGCGTTATTTCCCATGAAATAGACTCTTATATGAAAGCGGGAATGAAAGATGTATTATCAAAACCATTGAATGTTGATGATTTAAAAGCCGTACTAATGAAATGGTCGAGGCAAGTGCAAGGGTTGGCTAATAAATAATTGCCTTTTTATCAGTAATATTCACTTTTATTAATGATTTTTTTGAGGCAAGTATTTGCACAATTCAAAAATTGCCTATATTTGCACCTCGTTAAACAATTAATGCGAGAGTAGCTCAGTTGGTAGAGCGCAACCTTGCCAAGGTTGAGGTCGCGGGTTCGAGCCTCGTCTCTCGCTCCAAGGGTTTGAGAACATTCTCAAACCCAATTTTTTGAAACGCTTCCCTGCCCGGGTGGTGGAATTGGTAGACACGCAGGACTTAAAATCCTGTGACCTCAAAAGTCGTGCGGGTTCAAGTCCCGCCTCGGGTACAAAAATTAACTAACATGAAAAAGTTAGCCATAGTACTTTTATCAGCTGTTTCATTAGCAGCTTGCCATTACGGAGAAAATGAAGCAAAACAAACGCTTCAACGTAACGAAGAATATAAGTCGGAAAAGACGGATTATTCCATCAATAAAGCCGGTGAATACGGCAAACAAAATGGAGTTGCAACTGCAACACCAGACTCAACTAAAACAGATTCTACATCTAAATAATATTTGAGGCGCCACCACTTAGGTGGCGTTTTTATTTTATGCTTTTCTAAATACCATTTTATCCTTAGTATTGTTACGTATGGCAGAAAAGTTAGTCGTAAACAATACCTTATCTAAAACAGAAACCTACCAAAGTTTAATTCCTCAAATTAGGGCTCTTATTGGTGATGAAACCGATCTTATTGCCAACATGGCAAATGTAAGTGCTGCATTAAAAAGTACCTTCAACTGGTGGTGGATTGGCTTTTATCTGGTAAAAGAAAATCAATTGGTACTTGGACCTTTTCAAGGCCCCGTTGCATGTACAAGAATTGAATATGGGAAAGGCGTTTGCGGTTCATCATGGCTTCAACAAAAAACAATTATTGTACCTGACGTTCATTTATTCCCCGGTCATATTGCCTGCAGTGCTGAAAGCAAAAGTGAAATTGTGGTGCCGGTTTGGAATCAGTCACAACAAATTATTGCTGTGCTGGATTGTGACAGCGAATTTTTCAATCATTACGATGAAACTGATCAACAATATTTAGAAGAAATTTGTAATCTTTTAGCTTAAATATGAATCAAACCAAAAAAATATACAGCTTAATTGCCGTTGCTGCTTTAGGTTACTTTGTTGACATTTATGACCTGATTGTATTTAATGT
>JBKDBG010000011.1:0-11452 GCA_046314755.1 Bacteroidota bacterium
TATCTAAATACAACAAACGATCAATAACGTGTTTGGCTGAATCATCGTCAACCTGTCCCCAAAGAAATACTTTTCTTTCGCCTAATAATTTAGCGTCAATTAAATCGGCAATTTTTGGTGTTTGATCCATGGTTATTTAAAAAAGGTGATAAAACCACCGGTTAATAATACGTTGATAATCGATAATGGAATTAAAATCTTCCATCCTAAATTCATTAACTGATCATAACGGAAACGCGGTAAAGTCCAACGCACCCACATGAAGAAGAAAATAAAGAAAAATATTTTAGCAAATAATACAGCTACACTTACAATAGCAGCCATATTTTGTGATAAGTCTAAACTGTCAATACCAGGAAAGTGGTAGCCTCCAAAATATAAGCTTGCGATAATGGCCGATGAAACAAACATGTTAATGTATTCGGCAAATAAGAATAAACCTAATTTCATGGAGCTGAATTCGGTATGGTAACCACCAACCAACTCACTCTCTGATTCAGGTAAATCAAACGGTGCACGGTTACATTCTGCAAAAGCACAAATCAAAAAGATTAAGAAACCCAATGGTTGGTAAATTACATTCCATTGTCCATGCATTTGCCCGTCAACAATATCGCGTAAGCTCAATGAACCATTCATCAACAATAAAGCAATTATGCTCATACCCATTGAGAGTTCGTAACTAATCATTTGTGATGAGGCTCTTAATGCGCCTAACAAAGCAAATTTATTATTAGACGCCCAACCACCAATCATTATACCATAACCGCCAATGGATACAACGGCAAAGATGTAGAGAATCCCTACATTTAAATCCGCCACTTGAAGGTTAAATTCATGACCGCCAAAGTTGAATGATTTTCCCCAGGGAATTACTGCACTGGTCATTAAGGCTGTAACCATAAATATACTCGGGCCGATAATGAACAAAAATTTATCCGATGCGGTTGGAATAATTTCCTCTTTGGTAAACATTTTCACCCCATCGGCAATCGGTTGTAATAATCCAAAGGGACCTGCACGGTCGGGGCCCACACGATCTTGAAGAAATGCAGCAATTTTACGCTCACCATAAGTTGCATACGCAGCAATACCCAAACTCACCAAAAAAATAATGAATATCAGTATTGATTTATCTAGTAAAAGGCTCCAATCCATTATTCGGTAATTTGTTTGATTTCGTTTAATTTAAATTCTTTTGGTTTCACCAAGTTCATATAGTGATTAGCTGAAATAACCGAGTGACGGTTAACTTTACGAGGTCCGTCAATGGTCCAATCGCTTGTTTTTTTCTTATCAAAACGGCAAGTGTTACAAATAAATTCTTCCACTTCACCCCATTCATCTTTTCTGCCGGTAACACGCAATACGTTTTCACCTTGATACCAAAGTACCACCTTACCGCTGCATTTGTCGCAATCACGGTGGGCATCAACAGGCTTGGTAAACCAAACGCGAGATTGAAAACGGAAGGTTTTATCCGTTAAGGCACCCACAGGGCACACATCAATTACATTGCCTGAAAAATCATTGTCAATGGCTTGTTCAATGTAGGTTGAAATTTCGGCATGATCACCACGGTTAATTACACCGTGTACGCGACCGTCAGTAACTTGCTCGGCTGTTTTTACGCAGCGATAACAAAGAATACAACGGGTCATGTGCAATTGAATTTTATCACCAATGTCAATTTTTTCAAAGGTGCGTCTTTCAAAGTCGGTGCGGGTTTTATAATTACCGTGTTCGTAACCTAAATCTTGTAAATGGCATTCGCCTGCTTGGTCGCAAATAGGGCAATCAAGCGGATGGTTTAACAATAAAAATTCAACTACACCTGCACGTGCATCTTTAACTTTTGCAGAGGTGTTGTTTGAAACTTCCATTCCATCCATTACTGTTGTTCTGCAGCTGGCCACAAGTTTTGGCATCGGTCTTGGGTCCTTTTCCGAGCCTTTGGTAACTTCAACCAAACAGGTGCGGCAATAGCCTCCACTTGTTTTTAGTTTGCTGTAATAGCACATGGTTGGTGGAGCAACATCCGGTCCAATCATACGGGCTGCTTGCAATATTGTGGTACCGTCAGGTACTTCAACTTGGATTCCGTCTATGGTAACTTTTGCCATTTTATTTATTGTATCGACTAAAAAATCGTCAAACTTTTAATTAAAAACTACTGTATGCAACTGCCGGGTCGAGGTTGTTGCAATGGAAATAATATTTTACATCACGCACGGAAGAAGGATTTTTCACATATTCTTCAAATTCTCCGCGGAAGTGACGAATAGCACTTGCCACCGGCCATGCTGCTGCATCACCTAATGGGCAAATGGTATTGCCTTCAATTTTACGTTGGATATCCCATAACAAATCAATGTCTTCCAATGTGCCATGTCCATCAATTAGTTTATGTAAAATCTTCTCCATCCACGCTGTTCCTTCTCTGCATGGGCTGCATTGTCCGCAGCTTTCGTGGTGATAAAAACGGGCGAATGTAAACAAGTTCTTTACAATACTGGTTGATTCATCCATTACAATAAAACCACCGGAACCTAACATGGTACCGGTTGCGAAACCGCCATCTGCTAAACTTTCGTAAGTCATTAAGCGTGGTTCTCCATTGGCAGTATTTATAATTAAATCAGCAGGTAATACCGGCACGGATGAACCTCCGGCAACCACCGCTTTTAATTTTTTGTCATTTAAAATACCACCGCAATATTCATCGCTGTAAATAAACTCTTCAACCGAAACGCCTAATTCAATTTCGTATACACCAGGTTTTTTGATATGGCCAGATGCGGAAATTAATTTTGTACCGGTGCTTCTACCAACCCCGATTTTCGCATATTCATCACCGCCCATATTAACAATTGGAACTACCGCTGCTATGGTTTCTACATTGTTTACCACAGTTGGGCAACCATATAAACCTGCAATAGCAGGGAATGGCGGTTTAATACGAGGATTACCGCGTTTACCTTCCAATGATTCTAACAAGGCTGTTTCTTCCCCGCAGATATAAGCACCTGCTCCGGGGTGAACATACAAATCAAGACTATAATCTGTTCCTAAAATATTTTGTCCTAACCATCCGTTGGCATAAGCTTCAGCAATGGCTTTTTCTAACACACGAACCAAATAAAAATACTCACCTCTGATGTAAATGTATGACGCACGAGCACCTAATGCAAAGCTTGATGTAATCATTCCTTCAATTAATAAATGAGGAATGTATTCCATTAAATAACGGTCTTTGAATGTGCCCGGTTCGCTTTCGTCAGCGTTACACACCAAATAACGAGGTACTCCTTCCGGCTTTGCCAAAAAGCTCCACTTCATTCCTGTTGGAAATCCTGCTCCACCACGACCTCTTAAACCTGATTTTTTTACCTCTTCAACAACGGCATCAGGTGTCATGCTTTTAATAGCCTTTTCAACCGATGCATAACCGCCTTTACTGCGATATACTTCATATGATTGTATACCGGGTACGTTAATATGTTCAAGTAATAATTTACGTCCCATGGTTAGTTCTTTCTAAATGTTGTTTGATCTAAATATGTGCTGTGTTTTTCGGCATTATTCCATTCGTTAATAATACCATCTACTTTTTCAAGGGTAAGGTTTTCATAAAACGTTTCGCCTACTTGAAGCATCGGGGCAGTTCCGCAACTTCCTAAGCATTCAACCGTTTTTAAGGTGTATTTACCATCGGCAGTAGTTTCGCCCGGTTTAATACCTAAACGTTTTTCAATATGTTTAACAATATCTTCAGCCCCTCTTAACCAACAGCTGCTGGTTTGGCAAACTTCAATTAAGCATTTACCAACAGGTTTTAAATTAAACATGCTATAAAAGCTGGCTACTTCATATACTTCAATAGGTTGCAGGTTTAGTATTTCAGCAATTTTATCCATTACCGGAACGCTTAACCAACCGTCAAACTCAGCTTGTGCAATATGCAACGCAGGAATAAGCGCTGATTTATGTTTTCCTTCCGGATATCTTTTTACCAGATTTTTAATCAAGGTTTCGCTTTCTGCACTGAAATGAACTGTTTTATTTTCTTGTGTCATGCCTATTAATTTTTAATGCTTACAACTGATTAAGCGTCTAACTCACCAGCGATTACATTCATACTACTCATGGTTAAAATGGCATCACTTAACATGCCGCCTTTAATCATGTCTGTATATCCTTGGTAGTATATAAAACAAGGTCTTCTAAAGTGTAATCTAAATGGAGCTCTGCCGCCATCACTGATTAAATAAAAACCTAGCTCTCCGTTTCCTCCTTCCACTGCATGGTAAACTTCGCCTTTAGGCACATCCGTTTCACCCATTACAATTTTGAAATGGTAGATTAAGGCTTCCATTTTATTGTAAACATCCTCTTTTGGAGGTAAGTAAAATTCCGGTACATCTGCATACCACTTGCCTTGCGGCATGTTATCGAGTGCCTGACGAATAATTTTTAAACTTTCACGTATTTCATGTTGACGAACCATAAAGCGATCGTATGTATCGCCATTCACACCAACTGGAATTTCAAATTCGAAATCGTTGTAAGAGCAGTACGGATTCATTACACGCACATCATAATCAACTCCGGCTGCACGTAAATTTGGACCGGTAAATCCGTAGTTCATGGCTTTTTCAGCTGTAATAGCACCGGTATTTACCACACGGTCGTAGAATATTCTATTGCGTTCCAACAAGTTGCCAAACTCATCAAAGGCTTTTGGAAACTCATGCAAAAACGCCTTTATTTTTTTATACACTTCATCATTAAAGTCTCTTTCCAATCCTCCAATTCGACCGATATTTGTGGTTAAACGAGCACCGCAAATTTGTTCGTAGATGTCGTAAATTTTTTCGCGCCATTGGAACAGGTAGGTGAACCCGGTAAGAGCTCCTGCGTCAACCCCAACTACTGCGTTACAAACCAAATGATCGGCAATACGCGCCAGTTCCATAATAATTACACGCATGTATTGTGCGCGTTTGGGAATTTCAACACCAATTAATTTTTCAACCGTCATGTGCCATCCCATATTATTGATAGGAGAGGAGCAATAATTTAAACGGTCGGTTAATGTGGTTATTTGATTATATGGCCTGTGCTCGGCAATTTTTTCAAATGCACGATGAATGTAACCAACGGTTTGTTCGGCATCTACCACAATCTCTCCATCCATTTTCAGGATGTTTTGAAAAATACCGTGTGTGGCCGGATGCGTAGGACCAAGGTTTAACGTGGTATATTCCGGTTCTTCTATCTGTTCAAAGCTTTTATCATCAAATTCACTCATGCTGTTGTAATTGATTAGCGGCCAAAATATTTATCTTCTTTATCGGTACGGGTACCGTCTTCTAACGGATATTCTTTACGAAGCGGGAAGTAATCCATTTCGTCTACATTCATAATGCGTTTAAGATTTGGATGACCTTCGAAAACGATTCCGTAAAAATCAAAGGTTTCTCTTTCTTGCCAATTCGCACTTGCATATAAATTGGTAATGGTAGCAATAACCGGTTTAGCGGCAGGCAAAAAAGCTTTTATTCTGATGCGTACATTATGAATAAAACTATGAATGTGATAAATCACACAATATTCTTTTCCGGGATATTCAGGAAATTGAGCTCCGCACACATCGGTTAGAAAAGCCGCTTGAATTTCAGCATCATTTTTAAACCAAGCAAGAACTTGATTGGCTTTTGCCGGATTTACCTCAATGGTTAAAAAGTCATACGGAGCAGTAATTTCAATGATATCCTCTCCGAAATGTTGTTTAACCTTGTCTGCAATATATTCGTTTGTTAAAGTGCTCATGCTGGGTTATTGAATTCCGTATTGTTGCATTAATGCTTTGTATTCAGGCATGTTTCTTCTGCGTAAAGGTTCATTTTTAACCAATTCTTGAATTTTCATGATGCCATCAATGATTTGTTCCGGTCTTGGCGGGCAACCCGGCACGTAAACATCAACCGGGATAACCTTATCAATACCTTGTAACACGCTGTATGTATCAAAAATACCACCTGTGCTGGCACACGCGCCTACGGATAAAACCCAACGGGGTTCTGCCATTTGAAGGTATACTTGGCGCAACACAGGTCCCATTTTTTTTGCGATGGTTCCGGCTACAATCAACAAGTCGGCCTGGCGAGGAGAAAAACTCATGCGCTCCGAACCGAAGCGTGCCAAATCGTAATTACTACCCATGGTGGCCATAAACTCAATTCCGCAGCATGATGTTGCGAATGGCAAAGGCCAAATTGAATTTGAACGTGCCAAACCAATTACTTTATCAAGACTGGTTGCAAAAAATCCCGGACCTTCAATTCCTGCTGGTGCTTTTGCTATTGTTAATTCAGTTGACATGTGATGTAGTGTTTATGAACCTTAAGGTGGATTAATTCCACTTTAAAGCTCCTTTTTTAATAATGTATACGAATCCTAATAATAATGTTCCGATGAAGAATAACATTTCCATAAAACCAATTATGCCAAGCGCTTTAAAATTAATGGCCCATGGATACATAAATATTACTTCCACGTCAAACATTACAAACAGAATGGCCACTAAAAAATATTTAATGGAAAAAGGCAAACGTGCATTTCCTTGCGATTCAATTCCGCACTCAAAGTTTTCTAATTTATCGCTGGTCTTTCTTTTCGGACCTACAATATGTGTAACAACCATGGTGGTTACAACAAATCCTGCTGCAACAATAAATTGGATAACTAAAGCTAAATAGTCGATTGAGCTTGACATAGGCCTTTTAAATTCTTATTAAACCGTGCAATATTACACAATAAATCAATATTTCAACACCAAAAAAGCAACAGGTTATGCACGTCTGAATCTATTAACAACAAAGGATTTGTAAATGTTTAATCCACATAAAATTATCCTAACGTAAGTTCGCTTGTTATGCAAAAAATAAATAGGTGAACGGTAGCTTGTTGCATAAAAAAAACCACCCGAAGGTGGTTGGTATAAATTATGCAGTTTTGCGCTGTTGTTTTAAATGAAAATCAACCAAATCTTTTAGCGGTGATTGAATGATTTTTCCCAATTTCATGTCATAACTGATAGCAACTTCCTCTAAAATTTCTTTGAATACGAAACCAACGCTACCAACGCAGTTAAAACTGTAATTTTTATAGTCGGGATACTTGCTAACCAAGTTTTTAAAGAAATCTCTGAAGGAGTCGCGAACTTTATTTTTAATGTAAGGATGGTTTACATACTCATCGGCAAACTTGCAAAAGCTGGCCAAATAACGATTTGGGAATTGAGTAGTATAAAGGGTATGAAAAATTTGTTCGTTATTTTCAATCTGAAAGCGCTCTTTGAAACGGGCATATAATTCCGGTTCTAAGCGGTTTCTCATAAAATCTCTCACGATTTTTTTTCCTATGTAACTTCCACTTCCCTCATCGCCCAACAAATACCCCAATGAATCAATATTCATTACGCAGTTGTTGCCATCATAAATACAGGTATTGGCGCCTGTGCCTAAAATGGCCGCAAAGCCTTCACTGTTGCCTAATAAGGCTCTGGCACTACCTAATAAGTCGTGACCTACAAAGTGATTTTTGGCTTGAGGGAATGTACGTAAGAGTGCTTTTTTTACAATATCTACTTTTTCGACTGTTGAGCATCCTGCGCCATAAAAGTATACTTCAGTTACCAATGCGGCATCAAAGTTTTTTACCAAGTTTTCGCTAAGTGAGTAATAAATGGCTTCGGTATCTATAAAGTAAGGGTTGTATCCAATGGTGTGATAAACCGTATAACTTCCGTCAGTATTAATTAAGGCCCAATCGGTTTTGGTTGAGCCGCTATCTGCAACTAAAATCATTTTATGCTTCTTTTTTGTGTCCTGATAAACCGTAATAAACTATGTATAAATAACAAATAATCGGCAATATAAATGCAGCTTTTAGGCTGAATGCATCACCTATAATTCCGTAAACAAAAGGTACAATGGCACCGCCAACAATGGCTGTACATAATATACCGCTGCCTTGATCGGTGTATTTACCTAAGCCATCAACAGCTAACGTAAATATGGTAGCAAACATAAGTGAGTTCATCAATCCAACCAAAAGTATTGCCCACATGGCTACTTGTCCACTCGATAAAATAGAGGCGATTACCAATAAAGTTGCAACTACTGCATTAAATGCCAATACTTTACCGGGTTGGAATTTTCTTAATACAATACTGCCTATAAAACGGCCAACCATGGCACCGCCCCAATAATAACTCACGTAATGTCCGGCCTCTTCGGCTGTAATATTTAAAATATCCGGTTGTTGCAGGTAACTAACAATATGACTTCCAATGGCAACTTCAGCCCCTACATAGCAAAAAATACCAATGGCTCCAAGTGCTAAATGTCGGTATGATAAAGCACTTCCTTTGTCGGCTAAAGTAGTTTCCGCAGCATGATTATCATGTGTTATTTTGGGTAATTTTAATAATCCGATAATCATTGCGATAACAACCAGTGTGCCTCCAATAAATATATACGGAGTTTGCACTGCACTCACATCAATACTGGTTGATTCATTAATTTCTTTTGGCAGGTTTGCTAATATGAGTACGCTTCCGAAATAGGGTGCAATGGTGGTGCCTACCGAGTTAAATGCTTGGGTTAGGGTTAAGCGAGCAGACGAAGTTTCAGGACTTCCAAGCACGGCTACATAAGGATTTCCTGCAACTTGCAACAAGGTGATGCCTGATGCCAAAATGAAGAGCGCTCCTAAAAATAAATTATAAACCTTGTACTCAGCGGCAGGATAAAATAAAAAACAACCCAAAGCTGCAATGATAAATCCTACAATCATGCCTCCTTTGTATCCTATTTTTTGAATAATGTAACCTGAAGGAATTGACATGACAAAATAGGCACCGAAAAAGCACAAGTTAATTAAATTGGCTTGCGTGTAATTCAGGTCAAATATTGCTTTAAGATATGGAATAAGAATATCATTTAAACAAGTAATGAAGCCCATCATAAAAAAGAGAGTCATAAGAGCGTATAGCGCAAGGCCATAATTATTTCCTCCGCCAGATGAAACATTTCCGTTTGCTGATTGATTAATTACTGTGGATGCCATTTTAAATTTTAATTGGTGTACAAAATACACTATTATTGCTACATAACAAGTTTTTATATGAAAAAAAATCTATGTATACTTTTCATGAGCCTGTTTTTAGGTGCTCAAACCTTTGCTCAACAAGCACTTCCGGTTTATTACCAAATATTTGTTCGTTCATTTGCCGATGCTGATGGAGACGGAATAGGTGATATAAAAGGAATTATCAGTAAGCTTGATTATTTGCAAGAGTTAGGTATAAAAGGGTTATGGTTAACACCTGTTCATCCAAGTTCAACCTATCATAAATATGATATTAAAGATTACAAATCTATCGACCCTGAATATGGCACCATAGACGACTATAAAATGTTGGTAGCAGAGGCGCATAAACGTGGCATTAATATATTACTTGATTTGGTGGTAAATCATACCAGCAGCGAACATCCTTGGTTTGAGGAATCAGTGAAAAATCATCCAACATATAAAAATTATTATGTGTGGCGTTTCGATACTTTGTCAAACAAAAACTGGTACGGTAATTTGCGTAATCCTCAAGAAAAATATTACGCCTTTTTTTGGGAGCGTATGCCTGATTTGAATTTCGACAATACCCTTGTTCGTGAAGAAGTGAAACAAATAGGGAAGTATTGGTTAAGCCAGATTGGTGTTGATGGTTTTAGGGTTGATGCGGCCCAGCATGTTTATGATGCCGATGATATTGAATCGAACAACAGATGGTGGAAAGAATTTGGTGATGCCATGAAATCTGTTAAGCCCAATGTATTTATCATTGGCGAAGTTTGGAATAAAGACAGTGTAGTGGCAACGTATTTAAAATCGGGAATGAACTCTTGTTTCAATTTTGACTTATCAAAGTTGATTACCTCTGCCGTGCAAGACGGAAAAGACCCGGGCTTGGTGCAACGTTTAAGTACTATTCATCAATTGTACAAAAAAACTGAGCCTTCGTTTGTGGATGCCATTTTTATCAGCAACCATGATCAAGATAGATACAGAAGTACTTTTGGCGGTGATGAGTGGAAAACAAAACAAGCGTTTGCTATACTGATGACTTTACCCGGAATGCCATTTGTTTACTATGGAGAAGAAATTGGGATGTTAGGTAAATTTCCCGATGAATACAGGAGAGAACCATTTTTGTGGACTGAGAGTAAAAACGACAACACATTCTGGGAAATTCCACGTTACAGCAATTCATCCACCGTAAAGCCTTTATCACAACAAATGAGCGAATCCCAGTCGTATTATACTTATTATAAAAATATGATTGCGTTCAGAAATAAATATCCGATGCTTAGTAATTCGAGTGTGGTTCCAACAAAGCAAATTGCTACATCTAATGAACTAATTGCGTATGAGTTGCATTATGATAAACAAAAGGTGTTGGTAATACACAATGTTGGTAAATTGCCTGTTGAATTGGGTAAGCTCGTAAGTAAAAAAGTACTTATGGCCAATAAATTAGAAGGGAAAAAATTAGGCGCGAACGGTAGTGTGGTAATTGCCTTAAGCGGATTATAACGGTTTTTGCAAAACAGCCACGTCTTGAAAGTTTAAACTTTCTTGGCGTGGTGTTCCTCTCCACCAACCCCAATGAAATTGCTCACGTTGCAGGCCGGCAACTTCAATCATTTCTTCCAATGATTTCTCTTTTAAAGCAATATTCGCATCCTTCACTTTTATATCATGTAAATAAAATGTTTCAAATTGATGAGGAAACTGCATGAGGTGGGGATTTTTTTTCAATAATGATGCAGTGTGTTCATTCATGATAAAAGCGGTAAATATGCAATAACCACCGGGTTTTAGTACACGTTCAATTTCCTTTAAGTAATGAGCCACTTCCGGTTGTTGCATGTGGGTGAACACAGAGGTGAGCACTACTAAATCAAACTCGTTTTGTTGATACGGAAAGTTGAAATTAGCGGCTGTTTCTATTGTATTTAAATTGTATAAATCGTTTCGGAGTGGAACGTAGGTGAATTTAAAATGAGGGTATCTGGAACTGATCTGTTGTGAGCACCACTGAACACCTTCTTCAACCACATCAAATCCTTCATAACTGCCTGATTGCAAATACTCGGTTAACGGAATGGCCAACCTGCCAATTCCACTTCCAATATCGAGTACCCGATGGTTAGGTTGGAGATTTGATAGTTGAATGCACATCTGCATTAAACTTTTTCCTGAGGCAATAAAATCACCTGAACCGGTATATATCTTACCTTTTGGAGGAACCATTGGGTTACGTTTACCCGTTAGGTCATCCCATAAATCAATAGGATAATAAACAAACCTGCGAACGGTTCTGCGC
>JBKDBG010000012.1:0-36000 GCA_046314755.1 Bacteroidota bacterium
GCATTGCGATATCTGATTGAAACTTATCAAACCAAACCTGAATTTAGAAATACCATTTTTGTTATCACGGGCGATCATAGAATGATTCCTGTAAAGCATAAAAATGATATTGACCGTTTCCATGTTCCTTTTTTAATTTACTCACCTTTGGTAAAACAACCGGTTCAGTTCAAATCCATATCATCACATTCTGATTGGGCTGCTACAATAACAACTTACCTGCAACGTAACCATAATATTCAAGTACCCGATAGTGTGCATTGGATAGGTAAGGGCTTAACTTTTGACAAGAAGTTTTCTGGAAATGAACAATTGGTAATCATGAAAAATAAAGGTGACATGAGTGATATGATTTATGGCGATAAGTTTTTAACCGGAGGATATTTGTATCAACTTGCTGATAACCTACAAGTATCACCTGTTGATGATAGCGAATTGAAGGAAAAAGTAGAAACGTTCCTTAAAGCCTTTAAAAATATCAATCATTACGTGTGTGCGAACAACAAACTTTATCATTACAACGGACTAATTAGCACTACTCTTAATAAATTAAATATAGATAGTTTAGAGCGTTTAATTGATTCTGTTGAAAAGCCGACAATTGCTAAGCAACCAATACCAAGTAATACGCAAGCAACTACACAAAATAATTTCAAACCCACAACCACAACACTTGCTAAACCTTTAAAACCAAATACACAAAATGCACCATCTGCCTCAACCAACAGGAAAGCTATAACAGAAGCTAATAAAGGTGAGGCGCCCTATATTATGGGCAAGGTATACGCTGATTTAAAAAACTATGCTAAAGCAAAAGAATTATTCCAAAAAGCTTTACAATTCAATTACAAACCTCAGGATGTTTACAAACAACTTATGGCAATTGAAATTGAAACAAACAATAAAGCTGAAGCTTTAAGTCTTTACCAAAACGCAACGGCCCAATATGGAAGTGCCCCATTTAAAATCGAATGGATAAAAATAAATGCAATGGATGATAAAAAATAACATGAAGCAATCCTCTTACATATTGTTTTTTATTGGCTTACTTTTAAGCTTTTCAACAAAGGCGCAAGGGATTGATTCGCTGTTTAAAGTAGCGCGTGAATTTGCATTTAACGGTGAAAAAGTGAAGGCAAGAGCCATCTGTGATGACATCCTTAAAAAGAGCCCAAACTACAATGAAGTACGCGTATTAAAAGGCCGAACATACAGTTGGGATGGCATGAGAGATTCTGCACGTATTGAGTTTTACCAAGTATTGGCAAACGACAGCACTGAAACCGAAGCTTGGCTCGCCTTATCTGATCTAGAATTTTGGGACGATAAACCTCAGGCCTCGCTGGTTGCTGCAGAAAATGGACTAAAATATGTACCTGAGAAAAAAGAATTTATTCTCAAAAAAATAAGAGCCAATATTGAACTTAAAAATTACGAACAAGCAGAGAAAGATTTAACACAACTGAAAGAGAAAGATACTACTTGTGCAGAATGTTTGGATTATGAAGACAAACTGTATCGTTTACAAGCGGTACATCATATTTCAGCAGGTGTCTCATTTGATTATTTTGATGGTGCTTATACCTCAAATCCTTTTTTTCATTATCAATTTATTCAATATGGTTATCGCTCCCCTCAAAACACGATTATTGGTCGGGTAAATTTTAACCAACGATTTGGCACATCAGGCATTCAACCCGAATTTGATTGGTACCGCAAATTGCCATGGCGCAGCTATTTATATGTTAACTATGGTTACACACCATATGAATTGTTTCCAAAACATAGGGTAGGGCTTGAATGGTATAAAAATTTGCCAAGAAGTTTTGAAGCCTCAATAGGATTTAGGTTATTAAACTTTGGCGTAAACAACGATGTATGGATTTACACGGCTTCACTTACAAAATACATTGGCAGTTATGCCATTATTGGTCGTACGTTTATTACTCCTGATCCGGAATCCAATTCATTTTCACGTTCGGTGATTTTTAATTTAAGAAGGTACACTCTAGATGAGGATAATTTTATAGGCCTGGTTGGCGGTGCAGGTTACTCGCCCGATCAACGCTTGTGGCAAGCCGATAATTCGGAAGAAAGAACGCAATTGTACTTTATGCAAGCATATCGAATTGGTGGCATTTATTCATTTACTGTTCAATTTAAACACTTATGGATTTTCGAATTTGATTACCGGTACCAAGAAATTCCGGCAAATAAAGATAATTTTACCCCAACTTACGGGGCAAGTATTAGTTATAGATATAGATTTTAAAACATGACCATACAATATCACTTTATTAACTTAGAATATCTCTATAAAATGGGTGACGCAGATAGAGAATTTATCAGCGCCATGATTCAAGAGTTTATTCGGGTTGTTCCTGCATACATTGATGAGCTAAAAAAATCAATCAGCAATAACGACAGCAAAGGCGTTCATTTCTTTGCGCATAAACTAAAATCATCAGTAGATATTCTTGGCGCGCAAAAACTCTCAAATGCTTCACTGGAAATTGCCAATTTATTTGCCGATACTAATCAATTGCCTGATCAACTGGCTATTAGTAAACTCAATTCTTTAGAGCTCATTTTTGAAGAAACCAAAAAGGAACTTTTTTCTGAGCTTGCAACTATCAACCCTATTAATAATTAAGTCTATGAAGGTATTAATAGTTGAAGATGAAGAATTAGTTAGAAAAGCCCTTGAGTTTAGACTTAAAAAAGAAGGCTACCAAGTGCTTGCCTGTGCCGATGGTCGTAAAGGAATTGAAGCTATTGAATCTAATAAATTTGATTTGGTAATCACAGATATGATGTTGCCCTTTAACAACGGGTTGGAAGTGGTAAATAAACTTAAACAAGTAAGTAAAGAAACTCCAATTATTGTGCTTACCAATATTGGATTGGAAAATGTAGTACTCGATGCTTTTAACATGGGTGCAGATGATTACATGACAAAACCTTTCAGCCCCAATGAACTTTCGGTACGTATAAAACGTTTGATGAAAAAGTGAGAAAAGGAGTAATTCATATACTGCTTTTATTTGTTGGGCTCATCGGCTCATCACCATTTGCGTTTGGCAATGACTTTATTGACAAAGCCAGCGAAATCGTGAGAAACGAGTTGAACTCAACCGAAGTTTTAATTCGGGTTTGTGCCATTTTATTAATCATTTTTATCACCCTTTTTATTGGCTTCTTCATTACCTTAATGGTTGCTCGTACTAAGCACAAACGTGAGGATGAATACAGAGAAAAAATAAAAGAGAAATACGAACTCTTGCTTACCGGAATTATCTTTAATGATGAAGATGATATGGAAACCGAAGAGTTTAAAGAGTCGAAAAGTAGGGTAATTGCACATTTTAAAAAACACTACTTAAGAAGAAGAAAAAACCGCCAGTACCTGCGAGAACATATTTTGTTGTTGCATAGAAATTTCTCAGGATCATCGGCCGAAATTTTAAGAAACTTATACATTGAGTTGAAACTTCACAAAGAAGCCATCAAAGAATTAAACTCACCTGACTGGGGCATTCAGGCCAATGCCGTAAAGGAATTAGCACAAATGCAGATGAAAGATACGCTCAAAAAAATTAAGAAAAGAAGCCGTCATGAAAATCCGGTATTGCGTATTGAGGCACAAGTGGCCAGTTTAGCGCTTGATGAAAACGACCCATTTTCGTTTTTAGATAAAGACAAAAATATCATCACCGAGTGGCATCAAATCAATTTGGCTTCAAACATTGATAAAATTGATTCATCCTTGTTACCGAACTTTAGCCGTTGGTTCAATTCACCTAATGACAGTGTTGTGAAGTTTTGTATTAAAATGACCTTGCAGTATGATCAGTTTGAAAACACTCCTGAATTGATTGGTTTGTTGAAACACAAAAATCAAGATATTATAGCAGATGCTGTTAGAGTATTAGGTGAATTCGGTGCAATTGATGCTGACGTAAATATGCTCAATGCATTTAGAGACGGAAATCAAAAAGTAAAATTAAATGTGGTAGAGGCCTTGGGTAAATGTGGTACACATGAACATATCCCATTTTTAGAGCAACAATTGGTTCAAAATGATTTATCCATTGCCATGGCTGCAGCAAACGCATTGCGTTTAATGGGTGATGAAGGATTAAATGTGTTGGAAAAAAATCGACTTTCGCCATTATATGCAGTAGCTGAAATTAGCAACCACACCCTTGACGACAGAATAAATATATAACATGCATCAAATTATTGAGTACTTAAATATTGCTATCTTCTTTTATGCCATTACCATAAGCATCGCTTACGTGGTATTAGCCATATTAAGCGCTCGTGCATTGCATTTGTATATGCGTAAAAACAAATTTGTTGATCACAACGTAATCCTTACTTCACCTAACGCACCTTCGGTTTCTTTAATTGCCCCTGCCTACAATGAAGAAAAAACAATCGTTGAAAATATTCGTTCGCTGCTAAGTATACACTACACCGATTTTGAGGTAATTATTGTGAATGATGGCAGTAAAGATGCTACCATGCAAACCATGATTGATGCCTATCAATTGGAAAAGGTTAACTTTTTTGTACATCAAAAAATACCATGCAAACGCATCAGAGGTGTATATAAATCAACCAATAAAGCCTACAAAAAACTTATTGTTATTGATAAAGAAAATGGAGGTAAAGCCGATGCCTTAAATGCAGGAGTTAACGTATCGGAATTTAACTTAATTACCTGCATTGATGTAGATTGTATTGTTGAACAAGATGCATTGTTAAAATTAGTAAAGCCCTACCTGGAGGAAAAAGAAAGAGTAATTGCCACAGGTGGAGTAATAAGAATTGCCAACTCATGCGTTATTGACCAAGGTCGTTTATTGGAAGCACATGTTCCCAAAAATACGATTGCTCGCTTTCAGGTGATTGAGTATTTACGGGCATTCTTGCTCGGTAGAATGGCATGGAGCAAACTCAACGGATTGCTTTTAATTAGCGGTGCCTTAGGTATTTTTGATAAAGAAATTGTAATTGCCTGCGGAGGCTACAGAACCGATACCGTTGGAGAAGATATGGAATTGGTGGTGCGCATGAGACGCTACATGACCGACCAAAAGCTGAAGTATCGCGTGGTGTATATTCCCGATCCGTTATGTTGGACCGAAGCACCTGATAATTATCCGCTTTTGGCAAGGCAGCGTAATAGATGGATGCGAGGCACCATGGAAACTTTATGGTTTCATAAAAAGTTATTCTTCAATCCAAAGTATGGCTTACTAGGCTTACTAAGTTACCCATTTTGGTTTTTCTTTGAGTGGCTTGCACCAATTGTAGAGTTTTTAGGATTGTTATACTTTATTTTCTTGGTATTTATAGGCTACAGTAATTGGCACTTCTTTTTAATCTTATTTTTAGCTGTGTACTTTTTTGCCATCACCATATCAATTTTATCCATCGTTTTTGAAGAGTTTAGCTACCGCCAATACGAAAAACACAAAGATATTCTGAAACTTATCTTAGGATTATTAATCGAACCTGTAGTTTATCACCCTCGCTCGGTTTGGTGGGGTCTTAAAGGAAATATTGACAAATTTAAAGGTCAGCATACCTGGGGAGAGATGACACGAACCGGATTTCAAAAAAAACAAGACTGATAGATTTATATTTCCTATCTTGCTCCAACTTACCGCCAACACCAATAAAAAATGCGCATCTTTATCATTGAGGATGATTTATGGTACAGCGAATTGCTGGTGTATCATTTATCTTTAAATCCCGATTATGAAATCTATAAATTTCATACGGCTAAAGATGCGTTGGCCAACATCTACCTCAAGCCTGATGTAATTACGCTTGATTACTCCTTAACAGATGCTACCGGTATTGATGTATTGCGTAGAATAAAATCGTTTAACACCGATATTGAAGTAATTATAATTTCAGGCCAAGACGATGTTAAAACAGCCATTGGCTTATTGAGGGAAGGGGCTTATGATTACTTTGTAAAAGATGATGAAACCAAAGACCGACTTTGGAATGCCATCATCAAAATCAAAAACAGCAACTCGCTTCGAAAAGAAGTAGAGGAATTACGTGAAGAGGTTGTTCAAAAGTATGATTTCAGTAAAAATCTACTTGGCAACAGTGAGGCCATGAAAAAGGTTTACTCCCTCATCAACAAGGCTACACAAAGCAATATTACAGTAAGTGTAACGGGTGAAACCGGAACAGGTAAAGAAGTAGTGGCCAAAACCATACACTACCATTCTGATAGAGCCAAAAAACCTTTTGTGGCCATTAACACTGCAGCTATCCCAAAAGAGTTATTGGAAAGTGAGTTGTTCGGGCATGAAAAAGGAGCATTTACAGGAGCCATAAACCGCAAAATAGGAAAGTTTGAAGAGGCAAGCGGTGGCACATTATTTTTAGATGAAATTGGAGAGTTGGATTTGAACTTGCAAGCAAAATTACTGCGTGTGTTGCAAGAAAAAGAATTAACCAGGGTTGGTGGAAACGGAATTGTAAAAATTGATTGCCGCATTGTAGTGGCCACGCATAAAAATCTTTTTGATGAAGTGCAAAAAGGCAACTTCAGAGAAGATTTATACTATCGACTATTGGGATTACCCATTACACTGCCGGCCTTGCGCGACCGTGGTAATGATATTTTACTAATTGCTAAAAATTTTATTGACAACTTTTGTAAAGAAAATAAACTCGAGAGAAAAACACTTAACCCTGAAGCACAGCAAAAATTATTAAACTACTCCTACCCCGGAAATGTTAGAGAATTATCGGCCATTATCAATTTGGCCGTTGTAATGAGTGATGATCAAACTATTTTGCCCGAACACATCATCCTTCAAAACAGCGCCTCACTTGATAACTTATTGGCCGTAGAATTAACCTTAGGTGAGTACAACAAAATTATTATTCAGCACTACATGGATAAGTATAGTGGGGATGTAATTAAAGTTGCCGAAAAACTCGCCATAGGAAAATCAACCCTGTACCGAATGATTCAACAAGGATTTATTAAACAAAAACAACATTAACATGAAAGGACTGGTTTTTAATGCGTTTCTGGCTATGATGGAGCAAGAAATTGGAATTGCCAACACACAACACTGCATCAATCAATCAGGCATATCAAGCAAAGGCACATATTCCGGTGTGGGTAATTATCCTTCGGCTGAATTGGTGCAACTGCTTACTACATACTGCGAGTTGCATCAAAAAATTCCGGGTGAAGTACTTTTTGCATTCGGTGAATTTATGTTCACCCATTTCAAAAAACATTATGGGCCCATGGTGGATAAATTTAGCAGTCCGTTTCAAATGTTGCAACGTTTAGATGACAACATCCATCCGGAAGTGTTAAAATTGTATCCTGATGCCAAAGTACCGGGCTTTCAAGCAAGCATGATTGATGATAAAAGCATGAAACTTGTATACACCTCAACACGAGGTTTGCATGTTTTTGCCGATGGGCTCCTATCAGGCTGCTTTAAACATTTTAATATCCCCTATCAACTTAATAAAACATTAGTGAATGAAGATGGTTCTCATGTTGAATACATAATCACCATTGAAAATGAGTAACGAAGTTGAATTGTTAAAACAAGCCTTAGAAAGAGAACGATTTGCACGTATTGAAGCTGAGCGACTTCTTGAAGTGAAATCTGTTGAGCTTTTCAACATCAATAAAGAACTGGCTCAAAAGAATAAGCAACTTGAACAAACGGTTGACTCTCAATATTCGGAGTTACAAACTTATTCATCAAGGTTAGCTGCTCTAATTGGCAACCTAAACTCAGGTATTATTGTTGAAGACCAAAACCGAAACATCATTTTGGCAAACCAAGCGTTTTGTAACATTTTTGATATTCCTGCAAAACCCGAACAACTAAATGGAATGGATTGTGCGACACTTATGCAGGAGGCAAAAAAATACTTTATCAATCCGGATGAATTTGCTGAACAAGTAAATCAGTTACTGCAAAACAAAAAAGCAGTGCACAACGAAGTGCTTGAAATGACCTCAGGTAAAATATTGCAAAGAGATTATATACCTATTTATTTAAACAACGATTACCAAGGTCACTTATGGCAGTATATTGATGTAACGGATGAATACCGACTGAAATCGGAATTAGAATTTATTGCGCGTTTCCCGGATGAAAATCCGAACCCAATTATGCGATACAGTTATAGTGGTGATTTGTTGTATGCCAATCCGAAAGCTCATGCTGTATTTGATAGCATGAGTGAAAGTACCAAAGAAAGCATAAAAACTGCCATCATTACCAGCATCATTCAACAAAAAAGCCATAAACTGGAAATTAAAGTAAACGAACAATTCTACAGCATATCATTCATTTTGTTTGACGATAAAAAATACGTGAACCTGTATTTTGCCGATATTACTGAAAGAAAGGTATTCCAAAGTAAACTGGCTGAACAAAAGAGTTTTTATGAAACCATATTAAATAGAATTCCAACAGATATAGTCGTGTTTGATAAAGACCATCGCTATCTCTTTGTGAACCCAATGGGAATTAAAAACCCTGAGTTGAGGCATTGGATTATTGGTAAAGATGATTACGAATATTGTTCATACAGAAATCGCGATCCTAAAATTGCCGAAACCAGAAGAGCCAGCTTTAATAAAGCCATTGAAAGTGAAAATGGCATAGAGTGGGAAGAGCACACCCCAACAGCACCTGATAAAGATTTGTACATGTACAGAAGGTTATTTCCGGTATTTAACCTTCGTAAAGAGTTGCAAATGGTTATTGGTTTCGGACTTGATATCACCAAAATTAAGTTAGCCGAAAAACGTGCAGCTGAATCATTACAAGCCAAAGAGGTGTTTTTGGCGAACATGAGTCACGAAATTCGTACTCCAATTAATGGTGTGTTAGGCTTAACTACTTTACTCAATAAAACCACACTGAACGATCAGCAAAACAATTACGTGCAACTCATTCGCCAATCGGCTGATAATTTATTGGTGATTATTAATGATATTCTCGACTTTGCTAAAATTGAAAGCGGTAAGATTGAACTTGAAAACTTACCGTTTGAGTTAAATGAGGTGTGTGCCAACACTGTAAAAGCGCTTCAATACAAAGCCGAAGAAAAAGGTATTAAATTATTGTATAGCCCATTATCGGAAGAGCAAAAAGTGGTTTCGGGTGATCCGTTCCGATTAAATCAAATATTACTTAACCTGATTAATAATGCCTTAAAGTTTACCGAAAATGGTAAGGTTGAATTGGTGATTAACCCGGTTGAAGAAACCAACCAAAATATTAAAATAAGGTTTGAAGTGCATGATACAGGCATTGGCATTCCTGATGATTTTAAACAAAAAATATTTGATGATTTTGTTCAAGGTAGCAATGATACCAGCAGAAAATACGGTGGTACGGGCTTAGGCTTATCGATTTGCCGTAAATTAATTGATATTCAAAAAGGACGCATTTGGGTTGAAAGTGAAGTGGGTAAAGGCAGTGTGTTTTATTTTGAATTGGATTACATTAAATCGGAACAGCCGCTGCACAGTAAAAACATTGTAAACGTGCTCGACAAAAAAATACTGAGCAACTTGCATGTATTAATTGCCGAAGACAATGAAATTAACTTGTTTATTGCCAAATCAATGTTGGAGCAGTGGGGCATTAAGGTTGATGTGGCTAACGATGGAAAAATTGCAGTGGAAAAATGTAAAACCAATCGTTACGATTTAATTATTATGGATGTTCAAATGCCGGAGATGAACGGTATTGAAGCCAGTAAAATAATTAAAACCGAATCGGCCTCAATAAACACCCCTATTTTAGCCTTAACAGCCAATGCCATTAAAGGCGACCGTGAACGTTATTTGGCAGAAGGTTTGGATGATTATTTATCAAAACCTTTTGAGGAGGATGATTTATACATGAAAATAGCAAGTATGCTGAGCATTGATGTATCGGCCTCTCCCCACCTTACCGAATCTGAAACAATAACCAAAAACACATTAGAAGATCCTAAATTATATTCACTGGAAAAATTGGACCAGTTGGCCAAAGGAAATAAAGATTTCGTGCGCAAAATGCTGGAGCTGTTTGTGGCCACCGTGCCTGAAATGGTTGTGGCATTAAACAAAGCTGCGGAAGAAAAAAACTGGAAAAATGTAAATGCCGTTTGCCATAAACTAAAGCCTACCGTGCAAACCATGGAAATAAATGCCATTGTGGAGCAAGTTTTAGTAGCCGAAAAAATGGCCATTTCTAACCCGGATGAAGAAATACTTTACCCGATGGTAAAACAGATTACCAATGTGTTAGCCCAAGCGGTAAATCAAATTGAAAAAGACCTAAATACTTAATTCTCTCATTCCCATTTTGAGAATGATAATCCCGAATATGGAATATTCGGGATTTTTTTGGTCCTATGCCCAATTTTAACTTGCTGTTTTTCAATACTATAACAAATATTTTTTGCAGTGGCACGGCATTCGTTAATGGTATCCCGCAATTCGTTGCGAAAAAACAGAGAGATATGAAAACATTACTAAAATTAATTGTACCGGCCATCATCCTTTTAGGATCGTTTCAATTAGTTCATGCACAAACCAACAAAAATGCCAACGCATCAGGCAATTGGAATATCGCAAGTAACTGGACTACCAGCGGTGTTCCTACAAGTAGCAATGACGTTACTATTCCTGCGGGTATAACCATGACATTAAATCAAGATGCGAGCATTAATAACTTAACCGTATTAGGCACGCTTATTTTTGAAAGTGGTAATTCAAGAACATTAACCGTAAATGGAAATGTTTCAATTGGTAATAATGGAACCTTGTCTACAAATACAAGCGGAAGTTCAAGCACAACCCATACAATTGATGTGAAAGGTAATTTTGAAAACTCAGGAACTTTCAATGGTCATGCAAGTGGATCAAATACATATTTAACTAACATTACTATTACAGGAAGCTCAGCTTCTACCATTACTTTGGGAAGCAATTCAACCACTGATTTTAGTGTTTTAACTATAAACAAATCAACTAAAACAACACAGGTTACCTTCAGTCCTGGTGGAACCATTACCGATGAAGGTCAAGCTATCAGTAACAGTGGCTTCTTAACCCTAACAAGAGGTTCATTTACATTAAGCGGAAACAACAACTTCAGTTCTCCATTATTTACCAGTACAACCGTACTAATTAATGGTAATTCGGTTTTTACTTTAAACAATGTAAATGCAACCATTACAGGTCTAAACGGAAATGTTGAGCTTGAAAATAGCGGTGAATTAAATATCACAAACGGAACATTTCATGTAGGAACAACTTCATCCCGTTTTCTTGATATTAAGCACAATGATGGCAAATTAAACGTGCAAGGCGGTCGCTTAATTATTGCAGGTAGACAAGTGTTCTCAAAAGGAAGCATCACAATTAGCGGTGGAGAAATGGTAGTTGCGAACACAGGTAATACATCAAGTAATTTAACATTTGATATCACAGGTGGCACATTTACCCAATCGGGAGGAACCATTACACTTGCCAATTCAGGAACTAGTGTTGACCTTAATCTTTCTTCAGCTGACTTAACGAACGTATCAGGCGGTACCATTAAATTAGGTACATCAGCTATAACTGCAAATACAGTTTTTGATATTCAAGGTGCAGTTTATGGATTAACATTCGAATCAGGTAAAAATATTACTGCTCGTCAAACGGGCAGTTTAAGCATTACCAATAATTTAGATTTAGCTAATGGAACAGTAAAAATTGATGGACAGACTTTAACCATTGCAGGTAGCATAACTAGCCCAAGTGCAAATCCTATCATCAGTTCAACTACTAGTAATATTACATTTTCAGGTAGTGGTAATGTATCATTTGCATTAAGCCAAGCTACCGATAACTCAACCAATGAAATTCGCACTTTAACCATTAACAGAAATGGTGCAATTGTTACCATGCTCTCTAATGTAAAAATTAACAAAGACATCATATTAACAAGCGGTAAATTAAACATCGACACAAGCACCCTAACTTTAAAAGAGCGTTTAGGCCCAGGAACACTTGTCATAATAACAAGTGCAACCAATTCACTAAGAGGTGGAGAGTTGGCTAATTTAATTTTAGAAATGGATGCCAGCCGCACCATTTGGTTCGACCAAACGGTTGACAGTTCAACCAATATGTTAAATAATGTAACCGTAAATACAGCTAGTGCCAGTAACGTGTTTAGACCTGGCAACAAAGTGGTGATTAAAAATTTAACACTTACCCGCGGTCAAATCAACCTTCAAGGTGCAACTGCCGTAATTGGTAATATTACAGGCGCCACCTCAACTAATTTTTTAACAAACACCACTTCTAACATCACCTTCTTAGGTGGTACAATACCTGGCGGTATTACATTAACATCCTTAAATGTAAACAGCCCGGGAACCACAACCAGTATTGCGGCAGACGTAGCAGTAACCAACGTAAACATTATAGCAGGTACCTTAAGTGCTAATGGAAGAAATATCACTTTTAACACGTGGATTAACAACGGAGGTAATTTTGACGGAACCGGTGCTAAAGTAATCGCAAGCGGAAATGCTTCCATTAGCGGTTCTGTAAAAACGGATTTTACAGCCATTGAAATTCCTTCAGGTGCTACCCTAACCGTAAATAGCAACATCAGCGCATCATCAATCACACTTTTAGCCGGTACAACCGCAAATAGTTTAAACATTGGTTTAAACGATACCGTGGTAGTAGGAACAGTAACCTTAAACCAACCAACTGCATCAATTACCACAGCTATTAATGTTGACAATGGCGTTTTAATTAGTAACGGTTTAATTTCATTAGGAGGAACAAACACAACAACAAGCCGCGTGAGCAGAATAAGAATTTTAAACGGTAGCTTAATTGTAAATGCAGGCTTAACTATTTTAGGTACAACAAAGGCCAACAAAATAATTGACATGAGCGGTGGTGCAGGCCGTTTGTCATTAGCAGGTACCATCACAGGTGCTGCGAATGCAACATTAACTACCGGTACTGCTGATAACACCGTAGTGTTTGCAGAAAGAAACAATGCTCAAACATTCTTCCAATTTGGAGGAACAGATACTTATAACAATATTGAATTTGCCAACACCTCTGCAAACGGTGCAAGTATTAATGCAAACATTAATACCAATATTGTAAAAGGCAACGTAACCATTAGCGCAGGTACTTTCCGCAACAATGGTTTCCATATGATGGATGGTGGAAGCAAAACATTCAGCATCAGAAACGGTGCTACGTTTATCAATACCCATGATCATTTCCCGGCTTTTGGCAGCTATTCATTAGAGGCTAACAGCACAGTTGAATATGGTTATGCAGGTGCATTAACCAGCTTAATCAAAAATATTACCTATGGCAATGTGATTGTTTCAGGTGGTATCACAAAATCATTAGAAGGAAGCACTACTATTGCAGGTACACTTACTGTAAACTCAGGTAAATTAGCTGTTGGTAGCAACACCTTAACTTTAAACGGTGGTTTCTCAGGCAGCGCTACAAACTGTATCAGCAGTAACGGAAACTCTAACCTTACTTTTGGTGGAACAGGAAATATCGTTAATTTCTTTGTTGACCAAGCTACTAATGGTACTACCAATAAATTTAATGCATTAACTTATAACAGAAGCGGTGCTACCATTACTTTAGCCAACCGTTTACAAATTGCCCAGGCAGTTGTTCCAACTGCAGGTACTTTAAACAGTAACGGCAACTTAGAATTATTATCTGATAACACTACAGATGCTCGCATCGGACCGGGAACAGGAAATTACATAATAGGAAATGTGATCGTAAACAGATACGTTCCTTCAGTAGTAAGAAGATGGAGATTTTTCTCTCCGGGCGTTAAAAACTTTACCTTCAATCAATTTATTGATGACATGTTTTTAAGCGGACCGGGTGGAACAACAAATGGATTTGATCAATCATCAAACAACAGCCCTAGCTTATACACTTACCAAGAATCAACAGTTGGTGGAAGAGGTTGGAAAACAGTTTCAAACATCAACAACAGCTTAGTTGCAGGTCGCGGTGTAATGGTTTTTGTAAGAGGTGACCGTAGCATTACCGGTTGGTTTACTGCTCCATTCCCTGCTCAAAACCAAGTTATGGTTGACTTTACAGGTGAAGTAAACACAGGTGACGTTTCTCCTGCATTAACTTACACCAATACAGGCCTAGCTGATAATGACGGATGGAATCTTGTAGGTAATCCATACCCATCACCAATCAATTGGGCAAACGTAACCAAATCTAACTTATCTCAGTTTTATTATGTATACAATCCTCAATCTGGAAGTTATGTAGCCAGAAGCGGCAGCCAAGAAATTGCATCAGGCCAGGCATTTTTTGTACAAGCCGTTGCAGCAAATCCTACCCTAACTTTCACCGAAAGTTGTAAGTCGGTTGGTAATCCAAACAAATATTTCAAAACTTCTAAATTAGCCCAATCATTATACGTTAAAATGGTGCGCGATTCAGTAAACATGGATGAAGCTTGGATTAACCTAAAGCCGGGAAATAGCAATACCTTCGTAAACAATGAAGATGCGCCTAAATTTTACAATAGCTTAATTAACTTAAGCGTATTAACCAGCGATAACAAAGAAGTACAAATTAATAATGCGCAACCAATCATCTCTAACGATACTTTCTATTTAAATACTCAAGCAGGTGCAAATGGTACTTACCAACTAAACATCGATCCTTCAAACATTATTGCCACTGTTGGTGTATTTTTAATCGATCGTAAGTTAAATACCATTACCAATTTACGTCAACAAAACACCGTATCATTTACCATTGCAAATAATGATACCACTACTTTCAAAAGAAGATTTGCCGTAGTATTTACTGCAAACGGAACCTTACCTGTTACTTACAAATCATTTAATGCAACTGCAAAAAACAACAATGTTCAATTAACTTGGGAAACTGCTTCTGAGAAAAACAGCAGCCACTTTGAAATTGAAAGAAGTATTGATGGTACAAACTACGAAACCATCGGTAACATTAAAGCAGCAGGAAACAGCAATACTGTAAAATCATACGTTGCACTTGATAAAGAAATCCTTGCTCAACACAACACAGTTTACTACAGATTAAAACAAGTAGACTTCGATCAAAAATTTGAGTATTCTAAAGTAGTAACCGTATCGGTTGAAAACAACTCAAACGAACCTGTATTGTATCCGGTACCTGCACAAAACTATATCAGCTTAAAAGCAAACAATATGATTAGTGCAAAAGTGATGGATGTAACAGGAAAAGTAATGGAAGTAAACCAAGTGAACAACGCAAACGAAATCACTTTCGACTTAAGTAACTTATCAGAAGGCATGTACTTTATGGTAATTGAAACCCAAGACGGTTTAGTTAAGAAGAACTTTATCAAAAACTAACCAAATTAATAAACACGTTATGGTATTGCCTACCCAAACAAAAAAGAAAATATTTTTAGTAGAAGATAATGCATTCTACCAGTTTCTAATCCGTTATCACTTAGAACGCAAAGGATATGAGGTAACAGTTTTCGAAAGTGGAGAAGATGCACTGGAAATGATGCACCAAGCGCCCGATTTAATTTTGCTTGACCACAACTTGGCAGGCTTATTATCAGGAACTGATGTGTTAAAGATGATGAAAAAAATTACCGACCCCATTCCGGTGATTGTACTTACTGCACAAGAAAATATCAACGTGGCAGTGGAAGTATTTAAATCTGGAGCGGTTGATTACATCAACAAAAATGATTTGGTTGTATCAGAGTTGGTAGATAACGTACATAAACAAATACACATGTATGAAGACCAGAAAAAAGCCTTCAGCAAACAAAAAATTGAACGCTTATCGCTCATCTTCGCTTCCATCATGCTTAGCATTGTATCACTTTCATTAATCGTTATTAGTTTATTTTAAAATTAGTTTCAAATGGATTTCACGAATCACGATCAAATGATTAAAAGTCTTCAAACGGAGAATAAACAATTGAAGCAAAATTTAGACAAAGAAAGACGTCAAGCCTTTTTCTTTACATTAGGAATCTTATTTCTCTTTATCATACATCTGTTTTACAGTAGGTAGCCTCGGCTACTTACTGTTTTTTCTTTTTTAGCCTTCCGCTCTTTTTTAAGGCTTCGTTTAATAACCATTCAATCTGCCCATTCACCGATCTGAATTCATCAGCGGCCCATTTTTCAATGGCATCCATGGTTTCTTTTTGAACCCTTAATGCAAACGATTTTTTGTCTTTTTCCGTCATCTTAAGCTTCTATCGCCTGAAGGTGATACTTCTGTTTAAGGTATTGTAAATAGGTATTGAGCTGTACCGGTTTTTGTGTACCCAACATCAACTTGGTTTCATCATTCAGCATAATTTCTAATCCTTCAGAACCATAAATGTTGTATGCTATTTTTTTCTTTTTCCAACCCTTGCGATAACCCCATCCGCCATATTCAAACAACGGATCGTATTTTACCACTTTTGCTTGAGCTATCTCTTTCCATGGAATATGTTTAACTTTAAACATAAACGGTTTGAATTGTATGGTTATTCCTTGTTCATCAACTTTGGTGTGCAGGGTAATTAAACCAAATAACAAAAATACCAACCCAACTATGGCAATTGGAATGGCCACCAAAATTCCATCAGCCTCGGCTTGTTTACTTACCAGCAACGGAATAGTAATTCCAAACACCGCAGGTAACATCATAAACCACCAGTGCTTAAGCATACGTTGCTGTTCTTTAAATGCATCCATTTTTATTGATGTAAGGTTCCGGTATTAATCACAGGATTGGCAGCCTTATCACTGCAAAGCACCACCATTAAATTACTCACCATGGCTGCTTTTTTTTCATCATCCAATTCGATAATATGTTCTTGGGCTAATTTTTTCAAAGCCAAATCAACCATGCCAACAGCGCCTTCAACAATTTTAGTACGTGCAGCAACAATAGCCGTTGCCTGCTGCCTTTGCAACATTGCCCCCGCTATTTCCGATGCATAAGCTAAATTACTGATACGTGCCTCCATCACTTCAATACCTGCAATCACCAAACGCTCGGTTAATTCTTTAATCAATTCCTCATGTACCTCATTCGCTCCGCTTCTTAATGAAATTTCAACTTGTTCATCATCAAAATTATCATACGGATACGTTCCTGCTAATTTTCTAATGGCAGCCTCACTTTGTATCTTCACGAAACTTTCATAATCATCTACCTCAAAAGCTGCTTTAAAAGTTTCGGCAACTCGCCACACCAATACAATGCCAATCATAATCGGGTTACCTAGTTTGTCATTTACCTTAATCGGCTGACTGTCCATGTTACGAGCACGTAAGGATATTTTACGTTTGTTAAAAAATGGATTCACCCAAAAAAATCCATTGCTGCGCACCGTACCTTTGTACTCACCAAATAACACCAACACATTCGATTCATTCGGGTTGATAATGATAAAGCCTCCGGTTAAAAATAAACCTGCTGCCACAAGCAAACCACCAACAATAAAATAATGCTGTGCCAATAAAAAAGCTCCTCCGCCAATAGCTGCTAAAGTTAAAGCCAACATCATATAACCTGATGATGGATGAATGGTATTTTCTGTTTTCATTTCTGTGATATTATTTTGATATCACAAAGATATAATACATTTTTTTAGTACATCACCATGTTGGTTGTTATTTTTTTGAATGGCCGCATCTATCCATAAGCGGAAAAGGCCTTATGTATCGGTATTTTTTTCGTGTTTACTTGATTTAGGCTAAATTGCAACCCGTTTATGACTACTTCTCCAAAAAGATATTTAATAACAGCGGCCTTGCCATACGCAAACGGCCCTGTGCATATTGGACATTTAGCAGGATGCTACTTGCCTGCTGATATTTACGTGCGTTATTTAAAGGCATTGGGCAAAGATGTGGTATTTATTTGCGGCAGTGATGAGCATGGTGTACCCATTACCATCAAAGCTAAAAAAGAAGGCATTACACCTCAGCAAGTGGTTGATAAGTATGATGCCATTATGAAAAATGCCTTTAAAGATTTTGGCATTGAATTCAGTTATTATGGCCGTACCTCCTCAAAAACTCACCATGAAACTGCCCAAGCATTTTTTAAAACTTTGTATGATAAAGGAGTTTTCAAAGAAGAAATAACCAAGCAATATTACGATGAGGAAGCTAAACAGTTTTTAGCCGACCGTTACATTACCGGAACCTGTCCGCGTTGTGGCAACACCAATGCGTATGGCGATCAATGCGAAAAATGTGGAACCTCCCTCAACCCTACAGATTTAATTAATCCGAAGTCGGCATTGAGTGGTGCAACACCCGTTTTAAAAGAAACCAAAAACTGGTTTTTACCCATGGGTGATATCCAACAAAGCAAAGCATTTCAACAATACATTAAACGTTTTGATGATTGGAAAAGTAACATCAAAGGCCAATGTTTAAGCTGGTTAAACGAAGGACTTCAACCCAGAGCCATGACCCGCGATTTAGATTGGGGAGTGCCGGTGCCTGTTGAAGGCGCAGAGGGAAAAGTGCTTTATGTTTGGTTTGATGCACCTATTGGTTACATCAGCGCAACCAAAGAATATTTTAAAGGCAGCAACGAATGGGAAACGTATTGGAAAGATGAAGAAACTGCACTCATTCATTTTATAGGTAAAGATAATATTGTGTTTCATGCCATTATTTTCCCAATGATGCTGATGACCCACGGTAATTATATTTTACCAACCAATGTACCTGCAAATGAGTTTTTAAATTTAGAAGGTGATAAAATTTCAACCTCACGCAATTGGGCCGTTTGGCTGCATGAGTATTTGGTTGATTTCCCGAACCGACAAGATGAATTGCGATACGTATTAACAGCCATTGCACCGGAAACCAAAGACAGTGAATTTACGTGGAAAGATTACCAAACACGCGTAAACAGTGAGTTGGTAAGCATTTTCGGAAACTTTGTAAACCGTGTATTGGTATTGTGTGATAAGTATTACAAAGGTGCCGTTCCTCAACCTACACCATTGCAGCAAGAGGCTTTAATCAATGCGCGTACTGCATGTTTTGAAAGTTTAAGGGAGAGTTTAGCGATGATGAATGCAAATTTGGAAGCCGTTAAACTGCGCGAAGCACAAGCAGAGTTTATTAATGCAGCAAGAGCAGGTAATAAGTATTTGGCAGAAACCGAACCTTGGAAACTGGTAAAAACAGATGAAGCTGCCGTACAAACCATTTTGTTTGATGCCATACAAATTTGTGCAAAGTTGGCTATTGCAGCGGAGCCCTTTTTACCTTTTACTTCAACCAAACTCAAGTACTTATTAAACTTGCAACAAACCAATTGGAACGATTTGTTGTTGGATGAATTTATTCCATTTGGACATCAGTTGAACAAGGCCGAAATATTATACAAACAAGTAGAAGACCAAGAAATACAAAACCAACTTGATAGACTGCAACGCATTAAATCTGAAAACGAAAAAGCAGCCCAACCACAAACCGCAAACTTGCATCAAGTAAAAGCCGATATTGTGTATGAAGATTTTGATAAGATTGATTTAAGAGTAGGCAAAGTTTTAGAAGCCGAGCGTGTGCCCAAAGCCGACAAATTATTAAAACTTACGGTTGATTTAGGATTTGAAAAACGAACCATTTTAAGCGGTATTGCCGAGTATTATCAACCTGAAGAATTAGTAGGCAAATTGGTAACCGTTGTGGCCAACCTTGCGCCACGAAAAATTAGGGGCATTGAAAGCCAAGGCATGTTGCTAATGGCAGGTAATGATTTTGGAAAATTATACAGCGTAGGCCCGGAGAAAGATATTGAACCGGGTAGTGTGGTGAAATAATAAAACTCGTTTCTATCAAAAAAAATCCTGTTCAAATTTCAACAGGATTTTTTTTATTTTGGTATCACCAAAACTGTATAATCATGAGTGATGCCGAATTGAAAAATTTGCCCATTAATTTATGGGCTGAAGATGACCGCCCAAGAGAAAAAATGCTGCTTAAAGGTGCGCATGCCTTAAGCGATGCCGAATTACTTGCCATATTAATTGCTACCGGAACCCGTGAATTAAGCGCAGTTGATTTAGGTAAAAAAATATTGGCACTTACCGGAAATCAATTAAACGAATTAGGAAAACTCAGCATTAAAGATTTTAAAAAAGTAAAAGGCATTGGCGAAGCAAAAGCCATTACCATTGCAGCCGCATTAGAATTAGGCAGGCGCAGAAAATTAGATGAATCCAAACAAGCGCATCAGTTTATTACCTCCAGCAAACAAGCAGCCGATTATTTTTTGCCTTTACTTTCTGATTTAAAACATGAAGAGTTTTGGGTGGGTTACCTTAACCGCAGGCATAAAATAATTGAACTGAAAAAAGTGAGTGAAGGTGGCGTTGCCGGCACGGTAGCCGATCCTAAAATTATTTTTAAACATGCCGTTGAGTTATTGGCCTCCTCCATCATACTTGCACACAACCACCCATCGGGTAATTTAAGCCCAAGCGAGGCCGATAAACAACTTACCAAAAAATTGGTGCAAGGCGGCAAAATGCTTGATATTTTAGTGGTAGATCACCTTATTATTAGCGACCAACGCTTTTTTTCATTTGCAGACGAAGGGTTAATGTAGCTGAAACGGATTATTACGCGATTTCGCAGATAATACTATCTTTGCGGCCGTTTCTATGGAAAGAAGAGTTAGAGTTCGTTTTGCACCCAGCCCTACAGGGCCTTTGCATATAGGAGGTGTTCGCACCGCCTTGTACAATTATTTGTTTGCCAAAAAACATGGTGGCGATTTTTTAATTCGTATTGAAGATACCGACCAAACCCGCTTTGTGCCGGGAGCGGAGGAATACATTATTGAATCGCTTAAATGGTTGGGCATAACTCCGGTTGAAGGAGTTGGCTTTGGTGATGGACCACATGCGCCTTACCGTCAAAGTGAACGCAAGCCAATGTACAAACAATACGCCATGCAATTGTTAGCATCGGGGCATGCGTATTATGCGTTTGATACTGCTGAAGAATTAGAAGCTATGCGCGAAAGGTTAAAAGCAAGTAACGTAGATAGTAAGTATGATGCCATTACCCGTATGGCCATGAAAAACTCTTTAACCTTGCCTGAGGATGATGTAAAACGCAGACTTGAATCAGGTGATCCGTATGTAATTCGTATTAAACTTCCTAAAAAAGAAGACGTTAAATTTCATGATGAAATACGTGGTTGGGTAAGCATTAACACCGCGCAAATGGATGATAAGGTGTTGTACAAAAGCGATGGCATGCCTACTTACCATTTAGCCAATGTGGTGGATGATTATTTGATGCAAATTACGCATGTAATTCGTGGGGAAGAATGGCTTCCGTCTGCTCCATTACATGTGTTGTTATACCGTTATTTAGGTTGGGAAAATGTAATGCCAAAGTTTGCACATCTTCCTTTGTTACTTAAACCTGAAGGCAATGGTAAATTAAGCAAACGTGATGGAGATAGATTAGGCTTTCCGGTATTTCCATTAGAATGGAAAGACCCTCAAAGCGGTGAAGTAAGCAGCGGCTACAGAGAAAGCGGCTACTTGCCGGAAGCGGTGGTAAACTTACTTGCCTTTTTAGGGTGGAATCCGGGTACACAACAAGAGTTATTTACCAAAGAAGAATTGGTAGAAGCATTTAGCTTGGAACGTGTAAGCAAATCAGGTGCAAAGTTTGATTTGAACAAAGCCAAATGGTTCAACCAACAATATGTGCGCAATACCTCCAACGAACAATTGGCAGAGGCGTTAAAAGCTGAATTGCAACAACGCGGACTTACCCAATTTAGTGATGAATACATTACGGCAGTGTGTGCATTGGTAAAAGAAAAAATTAGTTTCATCAAAGAATTGTGGAGCATTGGTAACTACTTTTTTGTTGAACCTGCAGACTACGATAGCACAGTAATTGAGAAAAAGTGGAATGATAAATCACCATTGGTATTGCAAGATTTAATTCAACTTATTCGCGGTACCGATGAGTTAACTGCTGCCAACATGGAAGCTGCTTACAATGAGGCATTGAGTAAAAATGGAGTAAGCAACAAAGAGTTTTTGCAATTGTTACGTGTGTGTTTAAGTGGTGTGGCCGGTGGACCTCCCATTTTTGAAATGGCAGACTTATTTGGTAAAGAGGTTACACTAAATCGTTTACAAACTGCGTTAGACAAAATAAAGCGCTAACCATGCAAAAGTGGCTCCTTATTTTGGCAACGCTATTCACCTCGTGCAGGGTTGCTAACTTCGATCGATATCCGGGTACTCCATTGCCGGAAATGCCCAAAGTTTTGACAGGAAATTATTACCTGGTACTCTCACCCGGACTAAAAAAAACGGATACTGCATTTTACAGAGTAACCTCCAACACCATTGGATACAACACGGATACAACTGCATTTTTAGTAAAAGAAATAAACCGTGATTATGTGCTCAGTTCAATTGTTCCGGGCACGTATGTTTTATCCATGCGCAATGAAGAGGATACCTTGTATTGGAATTGTGTTTTATACCGTGCTGATGCCAAGGGACTTTTAATGATGCCTGTAATGGAAAATGATGATCAGTTCGGAAAATATAAGTTTAGAAAATCCTTTCTTAAAATGAGTGAAAGCGGGGATAGTTTATTCTCTTACAAAATGAATGAAACCACCCTGATGAGATACATTCGAAAAGAGTTTAAAGCCAAAAACAGCATTAAACTGAAACGATTGCCCAACTAACCGGCTGATAAAAATCATCTACAAAAACAATTTATTTAAACACTGATTTTCAAAATATTAAAAAACGACAGAATCGTTTTTTTCTTGAATAATAAAGGCATTAAAACGGTGTGCATAACTAATTTATCGAAAACGTGTTATTAGTAATATCGTTGCATCGCCTTTTTAAAACGAATTAACCTAAATAAATTATAGAATAATGACCGCAACTGTTATGAGTCAAAATATCTCAACCAAAATCGAAAACGGTATTTTGTATTTAACAATTACCCGTGAATCGAAATTGAATGCATTAAACATTCAAACATTAAAAGATATCCGCGAAGCGGTATCAGCCGTTTATGAAAACCCTGAAGTAAGGGGAATTATCTTAACCGGAGCAGGAACCAAAGCGTTCGCTGCCGGAGCTGATATTAGCGAGTTCGTTAATTTTAATGTAGAAGAAGGAACACGCATGAGTGCTGAAGGTCATGCGGTGTTAAACACCATTGAAAAATGTCCGAAACCGGTTATTGCTGCCATTAATGGATTTGCATTAGGAGGCGGTAATGAATTGGCTATGGCTTGTCATTTGCGTATTGCAGCCGAAAATGCAAAATTCGGTCAACCTGAAGTGAACCTTGGTATTACACCGGGTTATGCGGGCACCCAACGTTTGGCACAATTAATTGGAAGAGGTCGTGCATTGGAATATTTAATGACAGCCGATATGATTTCTGCTGCCGATGCATACCGCATGGGATTAGTAAACCATGTTGTGCCGCAAGATCAATTAATTGCAAAATGTGAAGACATTTTAAACAAAGTAAAAACCAAAGCACCATCAGCCATTGCTTCAGTAATTCGTTGCGTAAACGCTTATTACGAAAAGAAAATGGACGGAAATAATGTTGAAATTAATGAGTTTGGTAATTTCTTCGGATCAGAAGATTTTAAAGAAGGCACCAGCGCATTTTTAGAAAAACGTCCGGCTAACTTTAAAGGATAATTTCCATAACTTATATTCAAAAGCCGATAGTGATATCGGCTTTTTTATTTTGTGAGATTTATCAAAAACCTTTTGTCATCCTTATGCGTAATGTTTGATATGGGACTACAACAAATTGTAAAAAGTACTGCTTCATTAAAAAACGAACTGATTGAACATCCATTATACCTCCGCATGCACCATCCGGAAGATGTAAAGGTGTTTATGGAACACCATGTGTTTGCCGTATGGGATTTTATGAGTTTGTTAAAATCATTGCAGCAAAAACTCACTTGCGTTGATGTGCCATGGATACCCGTTGGGAATGCCAACACACGTTTTTTAATTAATGAAATTGTAGTAGGTGAAGAAAGTGATGTAGATGAGGCTGGAAATAGAATTAGCCATTTCGAACTTTACTTAAAAGCCATGAAGCAAGCCAATGCCTCTGATGGCGGAATACAAAAACTGATTCAACTGATTAAAGATGGAAACCACGTTCAAGACGCCATAAACAAAGCACATTTATCAGCCCCCATCCATCAGTTTTTAACCACAACATTTGATGTGATTGCCACCGGAAAACCGCACGTAATGGCTGCTGTGTTTACCTTTGGGCGTGAAGATTTAATTCCGGGAATGTTTATGAGTATGGTTAAAGACTTTAATGCTGCTCACAACGGAAGATTTTCCATTTTTCAATATTACTTAGAACGTCATATAGAAGTAGACGGAGACCATCACAGCCATTTAGCGCTTGCCATGACAGAAGAATTGTGCGGAGGCGACTCAAAGAAGATAAAAGAAGCGGAATTTTGGGTGGCGAAAAGTTTAGAAGCAAGAAAAAATCTTTGGGATGGTGTGCTTCAGGCTCTACCACAAAGAAGTGCAGGTAACTAAACTGCACCGCTCATTAATCAATTTCGCTAATTTTAATGGCATTGGTACGTGTACGCTCATGTATTGGCATACTTGCCGTATTAATCACAATGTCTCCTACTTCTACCAAACCGCGCTCTTTCAAAATATCATTTACATCTTGAATGGATTGATCGGTACTTTCAAAACTCTTGTAATAAAATGCCCTTACGCCCCATACCAAATTAAGGGTATTGATAAGTCGTGTGTTTCCGGTGAAAATATAAATGGCAGCCTTTGGTCGGAAGGATGATATTTTATAAGCCGTATAACCACTAAAGGTCATACTTACCACAGCCGCGGCTTTTAGGTGATCCGAAATACGAACGGCAGTAAAACAAATTTCATCACTTAAAAAGGTTGGCGATTCTTCTGTTGGGCGTGAACCTTTAAAGAATGGAGCATTTGTTTTTTCAGCTTCCGCAATGGTGCGTTGCATGTGGCGAATAGCCAAAATTGGGAAAGCACCAACCGAAGTTTCGGCACTTAACATAACAGCATCTGCCCCGTCCATTACGGCATTGGCAATATCATTAACTTCGGCACGTGTTGGTGAAGGATTGGTAATCATGCTTTCCATCATTTGTGTAGCAATAATTACAGGCTTACCCGCAGCAATACATTTTTTTACTATATTTTTTTGGATAACCGGAACTTGTTCCATGGGTAACTCTACACCCAAATCCCCCCTGGCCACCATTACACCGTCCGTAACGGCAATAATTTCGTCTAAGTTTTCAAGCGCTTCCGGCTTTTCAATTTTGGCAATTACACGCGGTTTCCAATCATGCTCATCTATTATTTTTTTCAAATCAATAATATCCTCCGCCTTGCGAACAAAAGACAATCCAATCCAATCCACTTTTTGTTCAATCCCAAATAACAAATCCGCTTTATCTTTTTCCGTCATGGCCGGAATACTCAATTTGGTATGTGGCAAGTTGAACCCCTTTTTAGAAGATAAAAATCCACCGAAGTTCACCTTACATTTAATTTCATCCTCTCCGTTTGTTTCCACCACCTCTAATTCAATTTTTCCGTCATCCAACAACACCAATTCACCCGGTTTAACATCCGCGGCTAAACTTTGAAACTTAACCGAAATTTTTTCACTTGTACCAACCAAAGGCTGAGTAGTTACAGTAATAATAGATCCGGTAATCAATTCAATTTTATTGTTCTCCATTTCGCCAACACGTAACTTCGGACCTTGCAGGTCAAGCAACATGCTTACATGCGTTTGTAAATCATGGTTAACTTGTTTGATATTATCTATTACCTTTTTGTGGTCGTCATACGTACCATGCGAAAAGTTTAACCGACAAACATCCACACCTTCCTCCACAATGGCTTTAAGCATTTCGTAACTGGCAGTAGCCGGACCAATGGTTGCTACAATCTTAGTTCTGTTAAAAGTAGTATGTTTCATTACCTGATTAGGTTTATTATTCAAATTAACAACTTTTTGATGAAGATTAGGTTAACTAAGTGTACTTTTTACACTAAGTATTATGATTCGAACAACAACACGAGGTTGTTTTTTGATTTTACTGTTTCAGCATCTAATTGATAGACAAGCTGAATAACAGGAACTTTAAAGATACATTTTTTAAATTCAGCCTCATTAAAAAAATCAATGGCACCTGAAATTAAAATGAGGTAATCAAATTTTTTCCATTCAGGAATCAAATAACTGCCCTCCGATTTATTCCCTACCAAGTGATACATCAACCTGTTTTCTTCATCATCAAATAAGAATAAAGGAAATTCGTATTCGGTAGTTTCATCGGGATGAAGACTTAAGGAATAATCATTTTGACGCTGGAAATCAAATGGATAGATTTGGTTTATGAACCAAGCCAACCGATGCGGCTTCTCTTGTACCACTAAACCAAAACAGCGGTAATCGTATTGAAAATCAATATTTAAGTCGAACTTTTTGATATCTTATATTTTAAAACGAATTTAACATAAAAACCGCTTGAATAGGCTTGACAAACAGTATGAAATTATGCACAATGCTAAATTTTAATGCGGGTTTGCTTTTTAGTTAAAAAAAACACTTTATTTGCACATCAGAAACTAAACATTTATATCATGTCAGACGTAGCACAAAGAGTTAAAACTATCATTATGGATAAGTTAGGCGTTGAAGAAGCTGAAATTACTAACGAGGCCAACTTTACTAATGATTTAGGTGCTGATTCATTAGACACCGTAGAATTAATTATGGAATTCGAAAAAGAATTTAACATCGCAATTCCAGACGATCAGGCTGAAAAAATCTCAACTGTAGGTCAAGCTATTTCCTACATTGAACAAAACGCCAAAGGTTAATTTAATCTTTTAAAAAAGTTTTCATGGCATCCCGAAGAGTAGTTGTTACAGGCATTGGTGCTTTAACACCCATTGGTAACAATGTTCAGGATTACTGGAACGCACTTGCAAACGGAGTGAGCGGGGCTGCCCCGATCACCCGTTTTGATGCATCCAAATTCAAAACACGTTTTGCCTGTGAGGTTAAAAATCTCGATGTACATCAATTTATTGATAAAAAAGAGGCCCGCAGGATGGATCCTTATGCGCAGTACGCAAGTATCACTTCTGACGAGGCAATAATTGATAGTGGACTCAATTTAGAAACCATCAATAAAAATCGAGCAGGTGTAATTTGGGCTTCGGGAATTGGAGGTTTAAGCACCTTTACCAACGAAGTATCTGCGTTTGCAAAAGGTGATGGTACACCTCGTTTCAGTCCGTTTTTTATCCCAATGATGATTGCAGACATCGCAGCGGGACTCATTTCCATTAAATATGGTTTTAGAGGTCCGAACTTTTCTGTAGTTTCTGCATGTGCCAGTTCAACCAACGCCATTTCCGATGCTTATTTGTATATTAAAGCAAATAAAGCCGATATTATTATTACGGGTGGATCGGAAGCCAGTGTTTGTGAGCCGGCAATGGGAGGATTTAACTCCATGAAAGCATTATCAGAGCGTAACGATGATCCAACAACAGCTTCACGCCCCTACGATTTAAACCGTGATGGGTTTGTGCTTGGTGAAGGTTCCGGAGCGCTTATTCTGGAAGAATTAGAACATGCCAAGGCACGTGGTGCCAAAATATATGCCGAAATTGTAGGTATGGGAGCAAGCGGTGATGCCTATCACATGACAGCTCCGCATCCTGAAGGTTTAGGAGCTAGCCTTGTAATGCAAAGCGCATTAGATGAAGCAGGTATAACTCCAGATCAGGTACAATACATTAATACACACGGAACCTCAACTCCATTAGGCGACCCACAAGAAATTAAAGCCATTCAAAAGATTTTTGGTGATGCTGCATATCAATTGAATATTAGTTCAACCAAATCCATGACAGGGCATTTATTGGGTGGTGCCGGTGCAGTTGAAGCCATCGCTTGTTTGATGGCTATTAACAAAGGAATTATTCCTCCTACTATTAATCACTCAACTCCCGATCCGGAAATTGACCCTAAGTTAAATCTTACCCTGAACAAAGCGCAAATGCGTGAAGTAAATTATGCCCTCAGCAATACTTTTGGCTTTGGAGGTCATAACGCTTCGGTTTTGTTTAGTAAATATGAAGTTTAACAACAAACGATTTTGATAGGGAAACTCACTTACGGACTGTATTTCTCTTGTTTTTCTCCTCAACGCAAACGGTATAATACCATAAGGAAAATTACAGGTTTTTTTCCGGGTACGTTTACTTGTTATGAGCAAGCACTCAGGCATCATTCTGCCTCTAATGCCATTCATAGAAACGGAACACGCGACAGCAACGAAAGACTCGAATACTTAGGTGATGCTGTATTAAATACAGTTGTGGCCGAATTGCTTTTTAACCGTTATCCTTACAAAAACGAAGGCTTTTTAACCGAAATGCGCAGCAAAATTGTGAGCCGCGAAAGTTTAAATGACCTTGCGCTCAAAATAGGATTAAGTTCGGTTGTTTTGTATGATAAAAAAGCCATTCACCTCAATTCTAAAAACAGCATTTTTGGTAATGCACTGGAAGCTTTTATAGGTGCCATATTTTTAGATGGCGGATTTAAGCTGGCCAAACGTTTTATCCTAAAAAAACTTATCACCCATATTGATATCGACCGATTGCAACACACGGAAAAAAACTTCAAAGGACGTTTAATTGAATGGAGCCAAAAACAAGGGATTACCATTGATTTTGAAACCTTGGAAGATGTGAGCAGAAAACAAAAAATTTATACCGTTCGGGTATTGATCAACGGAAATATTTCTGGCGAAGCAGAACATATTTCAAAGAAAAAAGCAGAACAAATGGCTGCCGAAAAAGCTTGCGACAGTGTGGGTGTTTTTGTGGAATTATAACAAACGTTGTCGAACCACCTCATAGGCTGCAATGCCCGAAGCTACCGAAACATTTAATGAATCAACGCCTGAATCCATAGGAATACGAACCAACTCTGTACATTTTTTAATCACATCATTACTAATTCCGGTTTCTTCATTCCCCATAATAATGGCAACAGGAACGGTTAAATCCAATTGATGTAACAACTGTTTTCCCTTTTCACTCATACCAACCGTAAGCACTCCCGATTGATTGAGCAATTCCATTACAGTTTTCATATTTTTTTCGCGACAAACAGGAATGTGGTGCAAGGCCCCTGCCGATGTTTTTATCGCATCTTCAGTTACCGTAACTGATCCGGTTTCGGGAATAATAATGGCGTGTATACCCGCGCAATAAGCCGTACGAGCAATGGCTCCAAAATTTCTCACGTCTGTAATCCTATCCAATAACATTAAAAAAGGCACTTTGCCTTCTTCATACAATTGGGGCAATAAGTTTTCAAGTTTGTAATACGCCACCGGAGAAATGTAGGCCATTACCCCTTGGTGATTTTTATGGGTAGGGAAAACAGCGGATCCTTTGGGTACGTATTGAATAGGGATACCGAATTGTTTGAGTTGCTGCAGCAAGGTTTGTAACAATGGACCGGTTTCACCATTTTGGATGATGACCTTGTTTAATTCTTTTCCGGCCGCAAGTGCTTCCGAAACAGCATGTATGCCATACACAGCCTGGTGTTTTTCGGCCTGGTTAGGTTTTTGGAAAGAGGTGTGTTTACGAAAGCCTTGGTTGGGTTTATTAAAACTCATAACGCAACAAAGGTACAATGTTCAACCAACATAGTTGCTAATCATACAACTCAAACTTAATCTGTTGTTTTTGATAGCCCATTTGTTGTAACCTGTCACGCGCTTCCATAATCATATTTTTCCAACCGCACAGGTAAAACGAAGCTTCTCTTTTATCGGAAAAAATTTCTTCATATACTTGGTGTACATACCCTCTTCTTCCTTGCCATGACTCTTCGGGCCTTGATAAAACAGGAATGAAACTGAAAAACGGAAACTTGGAACTTAAGGCTTCCATTTCAATTTTATACAAAATATCTTGATAGGTTCGGTTACCAAAAATTAAATACAAATTGGCTTCTGCTAAATTGTGATTAATGATGTGATGCAACATGCTGCGCAATGGTGCAATACCGGTTCCCGTTGCAATGAAACAAATATCGTGGGTAATTTTACCCTCGGGCAATACAAACTTCCCTAATGGACCGGCCACCGGAACAACATCTCCAACTTTAAAGTTTTGCCACATAAACGGAGTGCCTAAGCCATCCGGATTCAACACAATAATCAATTCAAAAATATTGTCGTCACCGGGTGCAGATGCAATAGAATAACTTCGATTCGTGATTTTTGATTCAATAGGCAAATCAAGCATTACAAACTGGCCCGGTTTAAACACAAACTTTTCATCCGAATTCATTTTAAAAAAAAATCGCTTTACGATGGGTGTTTCATCGATAATATGAATAATGGTGGCCGGTTTGTATTGCACTTTCATCTTGAAAAGGAATAAGTATCATTAATTCGTAAAAAAACTTATTGAATCTTAAACCAATTTAGTACAATTATTTGTTATAATCATTGATTTATTTACTTTTAACTTTTTAAGTAGATTACTTAGCCGATGAAACAGATTTTTACCAAACTTATTGTTTGTAGTTTATTGTTAATGTTTGCCTCTTCCATGCAAGCACAACGAAGCAATTGTGGTGTTGCCCCTTACAAAAATGTTAACACACAACCTGATGGTTCAACCATTACGCTTACCCCATTGGGTAATGAAGCGGTACATTATTTGGAAACCGAAGAAGGTTATACCGTGCTAAAATCAAACAACGGCTACTTTGAATACGCACACGTTGATGCCCAAGGAAACCTTGCTCCAAGCGGCATTCCTGCAAAAGATGGTATTTTACCCAAAACGAACTTCCCTAAACATTTACGTTACAGTGAAACACAAGTAGCCATGTTAAACCAAATGTTTAACCAACTTGTTCCTGAACAAGAATTGGGTAAAGCCGGAGAACCATTACCATTTCCTCCAAAAGGCGTAAGAAAAGTTGTTGTACTTTTGGTTGAATATCCTGATTTACGTGCCACTATCAGCAAAGAAAATTTTGAATTGTTATTGAACCAACCGGGCTACAATGGAACCGGATCGTTTAAAGATTATTATTACACTACTTCAAAAGGACAATTAGAATTAAACAGCACCGTGTATGGTTGGATTATGGCCGACAGCGGATATAAATATTACGGGCGTAATAGCAGCCCGGCATACAGTGCCGCTACCAGAAGTTTATTGTTAGGTGCTGTTAAAAAAGCAAACGATTCATTAGGTGTTGATTTTAGTGAATATGACAACGACAAAGATGGTTTTGTGGATGGAGTAATTATAATGCATGCCGGAATTGGAGCCGAAGAAGCATCTGCTCCCAATTCTGGAGATTATATTTGGTCGTTTCGTTCTACTTTATCAAGTGCACAACGTCCAACTTATGATGGCGTTAAAGTTGCAGCGTATGCCATGTTCCCTGAAAAAAGATGGAATGGTGGAAACATGACCATGGTTGGCATTGGTGTTCTGAGTCACGAGTTTGGACATTTACTTGATTTACCGGATTTGTACGCTACTTCATACAACAATGAAGGTTCGGGAAATTTTACATTAATGGCCGGTGGCACTTGGTTAAATGGAGAAAAAACACCTTGCTACAATGATGCCTGGAGCAGAATTGCACTGGGTTGGATTCAACCTACCGTGATTACGGAAGCAAAACTATACAGTTTGCCTTTTTCAATCGCTGACAGTGATATGGTGTATCGCATTAACACCAGCCGACCAAATGAATACTACTTATTGGAGAACCGTCAACGCAAAGATTTTGATATGTATTTGCCATCTCGCGGATTGGCCATTTGGCATATCAATACCAATTTTGCTTTATTGTTAAGCAAAGCCACATCAGGCAATAGAAACAATGTAAACAATGATACCTCACAATTGGGGGTTGGATTAATACAAGCAGACGGATTAAGGCATTTGGAAAGAAATACAAACCGTGGTGATGCAGGAGATTTTTATCCGGTGCCGGCAAACAGAAACTTTACCCCTACTACAAATCCGGCAAGCCGATTGCATTTTAAAATCAATGGGGTTAAACAACTTTCAAATGTGGCCATAACTGATATTACACAAAACACCGACAGCAGCATTACGTTTGAATTTGGAAAAGCATCATCAGCTGCATTCAACCCGAACAGAACTAGTGGATGTGCTCCATTAACCGTTGGATTTAGCAACAATGCTGTGGGTGGAAATAAGTTTTTCTGGAATTTTGGTGATGGTAAAACTTCAACTGCTACCTCACCTTCAAACGTGTTTACGGCACCGGGTACATATGAAGTAAAATTAATTGTGTTGCAAGACAGCATTCCGGTTGATTCCAATACCGTTTCTATTCGTGTTTTGGAAACTCCTGTTCTTAGATATGGTTGGGAAAGAGCAGATACCAGTTTAGACGTGAAGTTTATCAACACTACCCAGTTTGGGAAGACCTATACTTGGCTCTTCGGCTTACCGGATACCACCATTAGAAGTAATGATATCAATCCGAACATTACCTTAAAACAATCCGGAAAAATCAGGGTAAGTATTTCATCAACCAGCAATGATGGTTGCGTAGCATCAAGGGTTGACAGTATTGAAATATTTTCGGTTGGGTTAATAAGCACCTTAATTGAAGAATCAATATTTAACGTTTATCCAAACCCAAGTCAACATGGGTTTTATGTAGATATTCCGCATAACAGAAACAATGTAACCGTTGAAGTGAGAGATGTAACAGGCCGATTAATTTACACAATCACTACGCGAGAACAAACCATTATGCTGCCGGAGCACGTATTCCAAAACGGAGTTTACATGATTCAAGTAAGCAACGGGAACAGTGTGCAAACCAAAAAAGTAGTAAGAATGAATTAATATGTTCAGCCAACTCATAGAGCTTTTATTTCCGTCTTTGTGTGTTGGCTGCAACCAAACTTTAGTTGGTGGCGAGTTTCAACTATGCACGGTATGCATTCAAAATTTACCTGAAACACATTTTCATACCTGCAACGAGAACGATTTAGAAAAAACATTTTGGGGAAGAATTCCCATTGAGCATGCTTTTGCATTTCTCATGTTTAAAAAAATGGGAGTTGTGCAACACATCTTGCATGAATTAAAATACAATAACAATCCGGAGTTGGGTGTGATGTTAGGAAACATGTATGGTGAAAAACTCAAACAAGCAGGACTTTCATTTGATGGAATCATTGCGGTTCCGCTTCATCCCAAAAAACAAAAATTACGGGGCTACAACCAAAGTGATTGTTTTGCTCAAGGCTTAAGTGAAGCGTTAAATAGCAAACATTTGAATAACGTGTTGGTGCGCAACACCCACACCGAAACACAAACGAAAAAAAGCAGGTTTGCGCGTTGGCAAAATGTTGGTGAAGTATTTCAAGTGAATCAACCCGAGTTGATACGAAATAAAAAAATACTATTGGTAGATGATGTGATTACAACAGGAGCAACCATTGAAGCTTGCGCTCGTCCTTTACTGGAACATACTCCACACTTAAGCATAGGTAGCATTGCTTGCGTAGTGCACCAATAAACTATTTCAGCAAAGCATCCGTGATGCTGTTGATTTTATCTTCTGAATACGCCCCTGAGGTTTCGAATAAAACACTTCCATCCTTTTCCAAAACAATAAAGAAAGGCTCATTCGTATCTCCAATATTAAGTTGTTTGATTAAATCTTCGGTGTTGGAATCGGTATACATAAATTGACTGTGGTATTTAGTATCCACTTCCTTTTTCGCTTTTTTAATCATTTCGGGCAAAGCAAGCTTAGCCAAACCTTTTACCGCACCAACAAAACAAAGTTGAGCGTTGTAAATATTGCCGCCCATCATTCCGCCCATGCCATCAGCAAGTAAAGCGTTATAAAGCGGTTGTACCCATTTTTGCATTTGTTTATCGGCCTTGGTGCTTAACATCAATGCAATTACCGTTCTTTTTCCTGCCACATCAGCCGGAAGCTCAACTGTTTTATCTTTTAAATTGGTGCATGAAACTTTAGGGAACAAACGTGTTTGTGTTTGAGCACTCATAAACACTAAAAGTGCAAGCAGTAAAAAAGTATGTTTTATCATCATTTCTCAAATTCAATATTTTTTCTTCTCAAAAGCAACTGTTTAGATGGCAGTATCAATAGAAAAAAAGTAATAGGTATGTATTAGCCAAAAAAAAACCGGGACGAACCCGGTTTTATAATTGTTTTGGTTACGATTAAAATCTTTCGAATGCGCTAAAGAAGAATGCTGCTTCTATCGCTGCATTTTCATCGCTGTCGCTACCGTGAATGGCATTTGCATCAATTGATTTTGCATACAAATTACGGATGGTACCCGGCTCAGCTTTTTGAGGATCGGTTGCACCGATAACTGTGCGGAAATCAATAACGGCATTGTCTTTTTCTAATACAGCAGCCACAATTGGGCCTGAAGTCATAAATTCAACAAGATCTTTAAAAAACGGACGCTCACGGTGTATGTCATAGAACTCACCGGCTTTTTCAGCCGATAAGCGTGTGTATTTCATGGCTACAATTTTAAATCCTTTTTGAATGATTTGGTCGATAATCTTTCCGGTGTGGCCATTGGCAACTGCATCCGGTTTAATCATGGTAAATGTGATTTTTCCGCTCATTTGTTTCGTAATTTTCGGGGCGCAAAAATAGCAATATCTGTTAATGATGGTATAATATTTTTCAGATTACATAAAAAATGGTATAAACGGTATTAAATTCGTCTCGTGAATTCAACACACCCACTCAAAAAAAGAATAGGCCTGATTGGCGGTGGCCAGTTGGGAAGAATGATGATTGAGGAATCATTGCGACTAAACACGCACTTTAATGTATTGGATACAGCAGATTGCCCCTGCAGCAACTTGGCCCACAACCATATTATTGGTAAACTCACTGATGGGGAAGCCATAAAACAACTTGCGGCCATTAGTGATGTGTTAAGCTACGAAATTGAACATATTGATGTAGACACCCTGCTGCAACTGGAACAGCATGGGGTTGAAGTCATTCCTTCACCACGTATTTTAAAAGTTATTCAAGATAAAGGAATCCAAAAGGAGTTTTTTGCGCAACACCAAATTCCTACAGCCCCATTTATTTTGGTAAACGATAAAAAAGATTGGGAAAAAGCCATTACCACTTTAGGTGGAGCAAAAATGGTGGCCAAAACCCGTAAAGACGGGTATGATGGAAAAGGAGTAACCATTTTTAACACGGAATCCGTTTTAAGTGGAGCAAGTGATATTCCGTTTCATCAACCTTGTGTGCTTGAAAAATTTATTCCCTGCGAAAAAGAAATTTCTGTAATGGTGGCACGCGACAAACAAGGCGATACCAAAGCATGGCCGGTGGTTGAAATGGAATTTGACCCTATTGCCAATTTGGTAACATTTTTAGATTGTCCGGCTTCGGTTTCTAATGAAATAGAAAAAGCAGCTAAACAATTGGCCATTGACGCCATTAAAAAATTGGATGGTATTGGCGTGTTTGCCATAGAAATGTTTTTAACTGCCAATGGAGAACTGTTGGTGAACGAAATTGCACCAAGGCCGCATAATTCAGGGCATCACACCATTGAAGCTTGTTATACATCACAGTTTGAACAATTGGTGCGCGTTTTATTGGATTTACCTTTAGGAAGTACCGAATTAATACAACCTGCAGTGATGATGAATTTATTAGGAGCAGAAGATTTTAGCGGCACTTACAAATTAAAAG
>JBKDBG010000013.1:0-1823 GCA_046314755.1 Bacteroidota bacterium
ATTTTTTTTTAGAAATTTTAATTTATCGAATATTCAATATTCTGACATTCTCGAAGAGGAAAAAGTTTGTGCTAAGACAAACGACATTGTTTCAAAAGGCAAAATTGTAAAGGAAATTATTGGGACAACTCGTTACACAAACTTTCCAAACAAATCTTTCAATTCTGTATCTCACGTTAGACCACACGCAACAAACGCAGCTGACACCTATCCTTTGCCGACTAAAGACAAATTGACGAAAGCAAAAGAATATACGAAACATTGTTTTTGGCTTAATAACACTTATGTAAGAGACGAAATTTATTTAAAATAGCCAATGCATTTGGTGGCACATTTGCAGTTTTTCCAACCGCACAAAGCCAAGCTAAAAACAGCAAAAGAGCCACCAAGCCAACGCACCAAGACAGACACGAAATGACAACTAAAAAACACGACAGAAAAGAAGGGCGAAGTGCTAACACACGTTTTGCGTCATGCGGGGTGACGTGCTTACATTCAAGTTCAGTTTTCCAATTGGGCTTTAGTGATAGGTTGACAGTTTTGTGCTCCGAAATCCCGCACGAACGCAAAGCGTGGGAACGTTATGTCACATGGTAAAAGTATTCAAACAGTAGGGCATTGTTTAGCAGTTGCGTTGTTCAGCTTGGTTTTAGTCATTCGGGCAGACATTAATCTCGAAAGATGTTTGAGCCTAACCCAATAAAAGCAATTTAATTTGCGGTTATAATTTTAAGGCAGCGCGCAGTGTAAACATTGCGGACAGGGGAGAAGCAAAGTCGGCCGGACATAAAATTATGGCAAATTGCATCCTTTTATTTGGCTTGGCGGGATTACTTTTACCACGATTGCATAACAACACCCTTGCGCTATTGGGGAAAGTTCAACGTGTTGCATTTTTCAACTTTATTGCCGTAATTGGTGTGATACATTAAATACATTTAAACCCAACAGCCGCAAGGCTGCAGAACGTTGGCAGCAAGCTTAAGTGACACCGTAAACAGACAAGAAAACAAACTATGAACGAAATATACAGAGGCTCAGAATGGAGAAAATGGGATTTACATTTCCATACACAAACATCTTATGACTATCAAGACAAGAGTGTAACTAACCAAGACATAATTGACGGATTATATGCGAACAACATATCTGTTGTAGCCATAACAGACCACCACGTTATTGACATAGTAAGAATAAAAGAACTTCAACAACTTGGAAAAGAAAAGGGTATTACTGTTTTGCCAGGAATAGAGTTTTTAGCAGAATTGAGAGACAGAGAACCAATACACTACATTGGTATATTTTCAGAAGATGCAAACTTAGATGTAATTTGGGGACAGTTGGAAAACAAAACAGCACTTTTAGGAATTAAAAGTGAGAACAAAAAGCACAATGAAGTTTATTGTGTCCTAAAGGATACTGTGGAACTTATTAAGGAGTTAGGTGGAATTGTTACCATACACGCAGGTAGCAAAACTAACTCAGTAGAAAATATTACAAATTCATTATCTCATTCCATCGCACAGAAAACTGATATTGCAAAACTTGTTGATTTCTATGAATTAGGAAAACCAGAGGACAAACAAGGATACTTAGATATTGTGTTTCCGTCTATCAAAAAGCACATTCCGATGATTATCGCTTCGGACAACCACAATATTAGAAACTACACATTAAAGGAAAATTGTTGGATTAAAGCTGACAAAACCTTTGAAGGGCTAAAGCAAGTTATTTACGAACCAAAAGAAAGAGTAAGAATTCAAGCTAATAAACCTCAAGAAAAAGCCGGTTATCAAGCAATAGATAGTATAACTGTCACTCAC